>JAKPAG010000107.1 GCA_029779535.1 Pseudomonadota bacterium
GTGCCCGGCGCCCGGGCTTTCGCCGCATGGGGACCATATGGCCATCGCAGCTATCAGAACTGGGGTCGAAAGTCGCGGAATTCCGGTCATTTGCGGGGACCATATGGCCTTCAGCGGCATACCTGCTGCCGAGCAATCCCAGCATCTCACGCACTGATTTTACCGCATTTTTTCCCATGAACACAGCAGTACACTGCGTACGGTGTGGGGGTCTAATCGGCAATTCTCGGGCCGGTAAACGCGTCCGAATCGGATTGCCGGTTCTGCTTCGCATGGCCCTTGGGCATGGTGAGCGGGGCAGCGCTCCAGCCGCCCGCAAATGCGTCTAGCCAGCACATTTGGGGGTATGATTGGGGGTATCCTGCGAAATGCTCCGTCGAGAAATGCCAAAAATCTGCGATTTTTGGGCTATTTCGCGATTCCCCTTACCGCTCCAGGCCCCCTTCAGATCAGGACAAGCCGCGGGCTGCCTGGCCAACCGTTTGCCATTGCCTGGTCCTGGCCGATTCCCGGACCGCATCAAGCACGGCCTGCCCGCGCACGGCATCGTCAAAACTCGCGGCGCGTTCCGGGATGGCCGGTTCGCGGCCTTCGATCCGCGCCTTCATTTCGGCGAACAGCCGGGTGTAGGGCGGCACGTCGAAACCCATCGTGTGCCAGCGGTCCATTTCGGTCTGGATCAGATCGCCGATCGGGAAGGGCGTGGGCGGCGGATTGGCCAGGTCGGCTGGCATCGGGACCTGCCGCATGCCCGTAGCGTCATGGATCCAGACTTCCTCTGGATCGCCATAGTTCGCGCCGCTCTGGATCCAGGCCCCGCCGGCCGTGCCGGTGACCTTGGTGCACATGGCAAAGCCGCTGCGCGATTCCTGTGCGGCGACGATCGTGCCCATCACGCCGTCGCCGGCCTCGAACTGGACCGAATAGCAATCGTCGGCGCTGCGCCAGGGGCGGCCGGGGGCCAGGGTCTGGAGCTGGCCCGAAACCCGCGTGATCGGTCCGAACATGTAGTCAACCTGGTCGAACATGTGGCTGCCGAACGCGCCAAGGAACCCGCCGCCCTGGGCCGCGTCCTCCCACCATGCGGCCATCGGCTCGTCGGGCGAAAGCGTGCCGGGCTGGTGATAGATCCGCAGGAAGTGCCGCGCCGCGCCGATCGCGCCCGATTGCACCACCCGCCGCAGCAGCGCCTGCGCGCTGTCGAAGCGGAATTCGGCGCCCAGCATGTGCAGCACCCCGGCGGCGGCGGCGGCATCGCGCATCGCGCGTGCTTCGGCGGCATCCCTGGCAAAGGGCTTTTCCGACACGACGTGCCGCCGGGCGGCGATCGCTTCCATCACGAAGGGATAATGCGCGTGCGGCGGCGTCGCGACGGTCACCAGCTGGATCGACGGGTCGGCCAGGGCCTCGGCGAGGTTGTCGGTAGCGAGGGGAATACCCAGCGGCGCGGCACGTTCGGCCACCCGCGCGCGGTCGCGCCCGACGATTGCCTTTACGTCGAACCCGGCTTCGCGCAGCGCACGGGTATGGGTGAACAGGCCAAAGCCGGTGCCGACTACAACTGCGCCAATCGTCATTTCGCCATCTCCAGACATAGATCCAGCGCGTCGGCGCAGCGCGCCAGCGCGGCTTCGGTATCGAGCGCGTCGAGTTCGGGGCTGAACACCTCGATTCCGATCGGTGCCGCGGTTCCGGTTGCGGCCAGCGCTTGCATGAAGCCTTGCAGATCGAGCTCGCCCGCGCCGGGCAGCAGACGCCGCATCATGCCGGCGTTGAGGTCCGCCTCGGGCACGTCCAGCGCATCATTGAGCTGGACCGAAAGGATCAGCTCGCCCGGGCACCGCGCCAAGTCGTCGAGCGATGAGCCCGAGCGGAAGAAATGCCAGGTATCGAGCATGATCCCGGCATTGGGCCGCTCGCTGCGATCGACCAGTTCGCGCGCCCGGGCAAAGTCCCGCACCGCGCCGACGGGCACGGGCTCGATCGCCACGGTCAGGCCGTGTTCGGCGGCGCGGTCGCAGATCGCGGCAAAGGCTCGGGCCTGCGCGGCCGGATCCCATTCCATGCCCAGCAGTTCGACCACCGATACCGTGCGCGCGCCGATTTCCGCGCCCAGCGCGATGAACTTGTCCGCCGTTGCCCCGCGCACGGCATCGGCCCAGCCGCCCGTTGCCTGGTCATGGCCGGGCAGCCAGTTGCCGATGCATTCCATGTCGGTCACCACCAGCCCGGCCTCGCGCACCGCCGCCGCCAGCGCGCGACGATCCGCGCCCGCCACATCGCCATGCCAGGCCGTCACGGCGGTAAAGCCCGCGGCGGCGGCCGGGGCGAGCCGCCCGGCCAGCGGCGTGCACTGGCGGGTCCCGGCGAACAGGACGCGCTGCGACGGGTTCATCCGGTGACTTCTCCGCTGACCACCGGTTCAATTCCATCGAGCGCCGCTGCGCCGCGCGCCTTCAGGTCGGCCAGCGGCACCCGGCGCAGGCTGACCTGCGGCGGCTCGGCCCCGGCTTCCAGCCCGATGAACCGCAGGCTCATCCCGCCGTGGACGTGATCGAACGGCGACACATGGTTGCCGCCGATCCCGGGGTCCTCGCTCGCGATCACCACCCGCACCAAGCCGTCGTCCTGCAGGCGGCAGGTGTACTTGGTGACGTAGCCCTGCCCGTCCTCGTAGTTGTCGAGGTTCTCCTGCCAGATCGAGCAGAGCTGGAAGATCCAGTAGGAACAGCGACTGGGCCGGAAATCGATTACCAGCGCCTCGTGCGCCTCGCACTGCCAGGTGCCGAAGCCGTGGTGGCGATCGGGCACGCCGCCGTTGGACAGATAGACCGCGCGGTCGAAGCGGATGCGATTGGGGCGCTGCGCAAGGTTGTCCTGCCACCAGCGCCGGACCAGTTCGCCATAGCCCAGCACGGTCTGCGCGGCCTTGGCCAGGCCATCGGCCACTTCGCCGGGGCTGACGGCGCGCGGCCGGGCCCCGTCGAGGCGGCGGATCGCGAACTGCGGCGGGGCCGTATCGGCGCGGTCATGATAGAGCGTGCGGACCAGCAGGCCAACGCATTCGGGCTGGATCGGCAGCCAGTCGGCAATGCCCGCGATCCGCTGCTGGCTGACCGCGATCGTGAAATTGCCCTGCGGGTCGAAGTGGACCTGGTCCGACGTGATGAAGCCGGTGGTCTGGTAGGCGGTGGGATCGAAGGTCTTGAGGCCGTCGATCCCCTCGGCGGTCCAATCGCGGTCGCCCGGATGGACCGGCTGGGCTGAATTCCAGCTGGCGATCACGAAATAGGGCAGGCCGCCCCGGTTGCCGGTGATCACGTAGTCGTGGCTGCCATCGACGAATTCGGCCAGCAGGTGGTCCTGGTCGGGCGACTGGAAATTGATCGACTGCCGCCACGGCACGTCGCGCAGGCGCGGCCGTTCCGGTTCGCAATTCTCAAGGAAACGCTCCAGCCCGTTGCGCGTCAGGCGGGCCAGGAAACGATACCATTCCGCTCGGTCAAGTTCGTCGACCTCGTCGCCGAAGCGCCCGACGATCCGGCCCGCCAGCTTGAGCTGGTCGCAGAATTCGTCCCATGCCGCCCCCGAAAGCAGCCTTTCCCTGGCTTCCATCAGAACACCTCCCGCTTGATCCCGAACCGCTGCGTGTAGAAGCCGAACCGTTCCCACAGGGCATCGGGATCAAGCCCGAACTGCCCGCGCAGGTCATAGGCCGCGCTGCCATGCTTGCCGCGCGGGTTGGCTTGCATGTATCCCGCGATCCGCGTCCGGGCGGCGGGGGTCAGCTCCAGTTCGGCCAGCTCGTAGACCTGCTCGATCGTGCCCATCTGGTCGGCCATGTATTCATGGAACCGTACGTCGATCGCGCGCGGCAGCACATCGCGCTGGGCGACGCAGCGGCGCAGCAGCACCTCGATCCGGTCGGTCCAGTAGGTGGCGAGTTCGGCGAGGTCGACCGTGCGGCGGATGCGGTCGCCATAGGCGATCATGGTGATTGCCGATTGCAGCACCGCCAGCGGATCGCGGTGGGTGACAACTACCGTGGCATCAGGGTGGACCGCATTGAGCGCGGCCAGGTTTTCCATGTGCGGCGGCGATTTCAGCACCCAGCGATCGGGGCCGCGCACCCAGGTCAGATACTGCAGCAACCGCCGGGCATAGCGATAGTGCGGGGTCTGGTCGTGGCTCAGGTAATGGTCGCGCCAGCGGTAGGGGCGGCTGACCCATTCGCTGAGATAGCCGCTGAAATCGGGGCCGTGCAGCTCGATGTCCTCGTGGATCCCGTCGGGCGCCATTTCGTGCATGGCCGGCATCAGCGGCAGCATGGTTTCGAACTGGCCCCACATCGCCGCGCAGTCATGTCGGCGCGGATCGTCCTGCGGCGGCGGGGCGGGTTCGCTGCGCGCGACCGGCTCCATCGATTCCCACAAGGGCAGGCTGCGCAGCCGATCATCAGCGGCAAGCAGGTTGACGAGGTGCGTGGTGCCGGAACGCGGCAGCCCGGCGATCATGATCGGGCGATCGATCGCGATTCCGGCGATTTCGGGATGGCGTTTCCAGGCATCCTCGAAACGCAGCCGGGTGCTGGCCTGGCGGACGCAATCGGCCAGCAGGTTGGCCCGGCCCAGCGCGTTGAGGCCCTTGTCCTCGTCGAAGCTTTGCAGCCAGACTTCGAGCCGTTCGACAAAATCCATCGCCCCGAAGTCGCTGAGGCCAGTCGCCGCGCGGGCCGCGGCGAGCACGCCTTGGGCCGAATAGCTGACCGGCGGTGTGGCCGCGATGGCGCCGGCGATCATCGGCGTCAGGACCGGCTGGGCCAGATCGTCGATCCGCACGGCTTCAGCCATTGATCGTGTAGCCGCCGTCGATCATCAGCGTCTGCCCGGTGATCCAGGCGGCGGCGTCGCTGGCCAGGAACAGCACCGCACCGGAAATGTCATCGACCTTGCCCAGCCGGCCCAGCGGCGTGCGTTCGAGCGCGGGGCGCTGCCAGGCTTCGCCGCCGGGCGAGAACACCCCGGCGGTCATCGCCGTTTCGACCATGCCGGCGCAGACCACGTTGAGCCGTATCCCGCGCGGGCCAAGGTCGACCGCCAGGCCGCGCGTCATGCCCAGCAGGCCGGTCTTGCCCGCGCCGTAACCCAGGGTCACCGCGATCCCCATGAAGCTGGTGATCGAACCGAGCCCGACCACGCAGCCGCCGCCGGGCAGCTTGCTGGCTGCCAGCTTGTCGGCCAGCCGGGTCGCCAGGCGGAAGGGGGCGGCAAGGTGAATCGTCAGCGCGCGTTCGAACACGTCGGGATCATGTTCGTCCTGGCCGAGCGAGTAGAAGCTGAGGCCCGCGTTGTTGACCAGCACGTCGCAGGCGGTGGTCGCCGCGGCCAGATCCTCAAGCGAACCGCGGCTTTCCAGGTCCAGCTGGCGGTACTGGTAGCGCGACAGGTCGGCCTCATAGTCGCTGGCGGCGGCCCTGGTGCCGGTGATGGTTACCTGCGCCCCGGCATCGGCAAAGGCCGCTGCCGTGGCCGCGCCAATCCCGCTGGTGCCGCCGGTGACCAGGACCTGGGCCCCCGCAAAGTCATAGGCAACATTCGACCAGGCCATGGCTCATCTCTCCGCTTGCATGGTTCGTCCCTTGACCGAGATCGAACATTATGACTAAACATCATGTATGGTCAGTTTGAGTCAAGCGCCAATCGCGCTTCAGGCGAAATCGGCGGCGTCAGAAGGGGCGCGGCCCAACCGCGCCAATGCCCGTCAGCGCGCCCAGCGCGCGGAGACGCGGGACAAGCTGATCGAAGGCGCTGCCCGCGTGTTCACCGCCCTGGGCTATGCCAATGCCACGATCGAACACGTCCTGGCCGAAGCACAGGTCAGCCGCGCTTCGTGCTATGCCCATTTCGCCGGCAAGGCCGAATTGGTCGCTGCCATTGCCGAGCGCTTTTCGCCCGTCTGGCAGCCGCTCTACGCGGAGCTCGCGGCGATGCACGATCCGTCGCCGGCGGCCTTGCGGTCTTGGTGCGAGCGGCACGTCGGACTGTACCGGGAACACCACGATACCTGCATCATCCTGACCCAGGCCGCGGCCATCGAACCGGAGCTTTATTGGCAACTGGCCCGCTACCAGGAAGAAATCATCGATCTGCTGGCGCGGTCCAATCCGCAGTTGGCGCACCTTGCCACCGATCGTGATGCGCGCACCCGCGCGGCGCTGGTGCTGTCGAATATCGACCACACCTGCTATTTCCTTGCGGTGCGGCGCTGGGCGGACGATCCATCTGCGGGAATATCGGCCATTGCCGACGCCCTGGGCCGCTTCCTGGAAGAAGAAGCGCGCCCGCGCCCGGCGGCGCTGGCCTAGTGCCCCATCGCTCCGCCGCCGCTGGGCGCGGGGGGACGCGGGGTCAGCCAGACCAGCCAGGCAGCGACGAACAGGATCACCGAACTGATCGCGAAGACGTGGTTCGAACCGATCGTCGCGGCCTGGGCCTCGACCAGCCGTTCGATCACCACGCGGGCCTGGCCATCGCTCATCCCTTGTGCCTGGAGCTGCGCCAGGGTGCCGTCTGCCCCGTTGAGCGTGCCGGCCAGCTGGGCGCGGGCTTCGCGGCTGGCGTCGTCCCAGATCGAGGTCGACAAGGCGGTTCCCGCCGCGCCGCTGACCGTGCGCATGAAGCTGAGCAGGCCCGCCGCCGACGCAACCTCATGCATCGGCACGGATGTCAGGGCCAGGGTCATCAGGCCGATGAAAAAGAACGGCATCCCGAAGCCTTGCAGCAATTGTGGCAGGGCCAGGTCCCAGAAGGTCATGTCGGTGTTCCACTGCGTGCGCCACAGCGAGATCAGCACCAGCCACAGCATCCCGCAGGTGATCAGCACGCGCATGTCGACCTTTTCGAACAGCTTGCTGGCCACCGGCCCCATCAGCACGGCAAAGACCCCGACCAGCGCCATCGCGTGCCCGGCCTCGCTGGCGGTATAGCCCATCACCGACTGCATCCACAGCGGGATCAGCACGATCATCGCGAACAGCCCGCCAAAGCCGAGCGCCATCGCAATCAGCCCGACCCAAAGGCTGCGGTGCCGCAGCACGCGCAGGTCGACCACGGGGTGCGGGTCGGTCAGCTCCCAGATGACGAAGGCGCCGAAGGCGACGACCGAGGTTACCGCCAGGGCGACGATCATGGCCGAACCAAACCAGTCATGTTCCCGGCCCAGGTCCAGCACCAGCTGCATGCAGCCGACGAACAGCACCAGCAGCACCAGGCCGATCACGTCGATCCGTTCCAGCCGGGTCGGCGTTTCATAGCGCGCCACCAGCCGGATGATGATCGTCACGCAGACCGCCACCACCGGCAGGTTGATGTAGAAGATCCACGGCCACGACCAGTTGTCGGAAATATAGCCGCCCACCACCGGGCCCAGAATCGGCGCGAAAATGGTGGTCACCCCCCACAGCGCGTTGGCGGCGGTCATCTTGTCGGGCGGGAAGATGCGCAGCAGCAGCGTCTGGGTCAGCGGCATCAGCGGCCCGCCGCACAGCCCCTGCAGCACCCTGAGCACCACCAGCAGTTCGATCGTCCGTGCGATCCCGCACAGCACCGAAAACGCCGCGAAGCCGCACAGGCTGAACAGCAGTGTGCGATAGGTCCCGAACCGCGCCGCCAGCCACCCGGTCAGCGGCACGGTGATCGCCTCGGCCACGGCATAGGACGTGATCGTCCAGGTCCCCTGCGAGGGCGAGATCGCCAGCCCGCCCGCGATGTGCGGGACCGAGACGTTGGTGATCGTGGTGTCGAGGATGACGATGAAATTGGCCAGGGCCAGCCCGAAGGCGGCCAGCCACAGTGCGCCGCCACTCAGCGGCTGGGCGACCGGTTCAGGCGCCGGACCGGCAGACGGCGCGGCGGTGCGGCTGGCAGCGGGCGCGCTCATGGCTCGCGGGTGTCGATTACCACGTTCATCGACAGGCCGACCCGCAGCGGGTGGGCCTTGAGATCGGCCGGATCAAGCGCGATGCGCACCGGCAGGCGCTGCACCACCTTGACCCAGTTGCCGGTGGCGTTCTGCGCCGGGATCAGGGCAAAGGCCGCCCCGGTGCCGCCGGCAAAGCCCTTGACCGTGCCGTGGAACACCACGCCGCTGCCATAGAAGTCGCTGGTCAGTTCCACCTTCTGCCCGGGGCGGACCTTGCGCAGCTGGCTTTCCTTGTAATTGGCATCGACGAACACGGCGTCGAGCGGAACCAGCGTCATAATCGGGGCGCCCATTTGCAGGCGTTGCCCCACCTGGACGTTGCGGTTGGTCACGACCCCGGTGATCGGCGCGCGAATCACGGTGCGTTCCAGCGCCAGCCGCGCGGCGGCGACGCGCGCTTCGGCGGCGCGAACCTCGGGTGCGGTATTGACGCTGACCCCGGCGGTCACCGCCTGGCTGGCCTGCAGTTCGCCCAGCGCGGCCTGGCGGGTTGCCCCGGCTCCGGCGGTGGCGGCATCGGCCTGGTTCAGCTGGGCGCGCGCGGCTTCATAGGCGGCGCGGGCGCTGTCGAGTTCTTCCTTGCTGACCGCGCCGCTGCCCACCAGCCCCCGGCGGCGCTCATAGGCTTCGCGCGCGCGGTCGAAATCGGCCTGGGCGGCGGCGCGGCGGGCGGCAGCCTGGCTGGCATCGGCCCCGCGCGCGGCAACCATGGCGGCGGCCGCGCCGGTGCCGGCCTCGGCCTGGCGGAAGCCCTGCCGGGCGCGGGCCAGCTGTGCTTCGGCGCTGGCCAGTTCGATCCGGGCATCGGCATCGTCCAGCACAACAAGCACGTCGCCCTTCTGGACCAGCTGGGTGCCGCCCGCCTTCACTTCGCGCACCGCGCCTGACGTGAGCGGGGTGACTACGGCGATGTCGGCGCCGACATAGGCGTTGTCGGTGTGAACGCGGCCGCGCTGGGTGATCACCCACCACAGCGCCCACAGCGCGGCGATGACCGCCAGGACCAGGGCGAACCGGCCCAGAAGCTTGCGCCGGCGGTTGGACTGGTCGGGCCCATCGGCCGGGGTCGGAGTTTCGGGAGTGGCGGCCGGTTCGGTCATGGCAGGGTTTTCTCCGCGGTGGAGACAGGGGCGGCATATCCGCCGCCCAGTGCCTTCACCAGCATCACGTCAATCTGGAAGCCGCGCGTCTCAAGCTCGGCCACGGCCAGGCTTGCACTGCGGGCGCTGTCTTCGGCGGCAAGGACCTGGAGCAGGTTGGCCAGCCCCGCGCGGTAGCGCAGGCGCGCAAGGTCCGCGGCTTGCCGGGCCGCGGCGGCGCCGGCGCGGGCCTGGGCCAACTGTTCGCGTTGGGTGCGCTGCTGGGCCAGGGCATCGGCCACTTCGCGGAACGCGCCGACCAGCGCGCCGTTATACCGCGCCACCGCTTCGTCATAGCCCGCTCGGGCGGCATCGTGCCGACCCTTGAGCTGGCCGCCGGCGAACAGCGGCAAGCTCAGCGCCGGGCCGAAATTGGCAAAGCTCGACCCGCCGTCCAGCAGCTGGTCGATCCCCAGCGATTGCAGCCCGGCCACGGCGGCCAGGTTGATGTTGGGGAAGAAGGCGGCGCGCGCGGCGCGAACGCGCTGGGCGGCGCTTTCGGCGCGCAGGCGCGCGGCGGTCAGGTCCGGGCGGCGGGCCACCAGGCTGGCGGCCAGCGCATCGGGCGCGCGCACCGCGTGGCCCAGATCAGGCGCGGGTTGAGGCAGGCGCTCCGCCCGGCCCGGCCCGGCGCCCAGCAGCGCGGCGATGCGCCCCCGCACCAGCAGTCCGGCTTCATCCAGTGCGGCCACGCCGCGGGCCGATCCAGCGCTGCGGGCGCGGGCAAGGGCGAGGTCTGCCTGGTTATCCAGCCCCTGGCGCTGGCGCTGCGCGGTCAATTCCTCAAGCTGGCGGTCGGCATCGAGCGTTGCCAGCGCGATCCGGCGGCTCGCCTCGACCCGGGCGAGGTCGCCCCAGGCCAGGGCCACGCCGCTGGCCAGCAGCAGCCGGGCCTGGGCCAGATCGGCGCGGGCGGCCTGCGCCTCGCCCCGGGCGGCGGCCAGCTGGGCGCGATTACGGCCCCACAGGTCAAGATCCAGCCCCAGGCTCAGCGCCAGCTTGCCGGTATCAAGCACACCCTTGGGCACGAAGGCCGGGGGAATGCCCAGGTTCTCGCTCTGCTTGGTGCCGCCAATGCTGGCTTCGGCCCCCAGCGTCGGCAGCAGCGCGCCGCCGGCCTGCGCGGTCATGGCATCTGCCGCGCGCACCCGGGTGGCGGCCACGGCCATGTCGGGCGAGTTCTGCAGGGCTTCGTCGATCAGCTGGTCCAGTGCCGGATCGCCCCAGCCGCGCCACCAGGCATCGGCCGGAAAGTCCGCCCCTTCGCCCGCGAGCAGGGCCGAATCGGTCTGCGGCGGGGTATTGGCGAGCGGCGCGCTGACCAGCGGCGGCGGCGCGCCGCAGGCCGACAGGGCCAGCGCCGAAGCAAGGACAGCAAGAGTGCGCAAACCGTACTGCATGGTACGGCCAGTGCCCCGGATCGCCCCGGCTTGTCAACCGGAATGATACTGCGTAGTACGGAAGATGTCACTTGTGGGAGGGACCGTGGCAGGCAAGGTGCAGACCAGCAGCGAGGCGCGGCGTCGGCTGATTGTCAGCGCCGCGCGCGCCGCGTTTCTGCGCCATGGCTATGGCAATACCAGCATGTCCGCGATTGCTGCCAAGCTTGGCGGATCGAAGACCACGCTGTGGAGCTATTTCCGCAACAAGCGGGAACTGTTCGACGCGGTGGTCGATGACCTTGTCGAACGCTATGGCGATGCCCTGCGCCTGCCGCTGCGGGCCGAAGCAGACCCGCGCGAAACGCTGAACGCCTTTGCCGTGTCGCTCATCACCACGGTCACGCGGCCGCAGATCGTGGCCTTGCACCGCATGGTCACGGGCGAAGCCGGGCGCTTTCCGGAACTGGGCCGGGCGCTGGTTGAACGCGGAATGCGGCGCGGGCAGGCGCGGCTGGCCGAATGGATCGCGCAGCAGATGGAACGTGGCACGCTGCGCCGGGCCGATCCCTTGCTGGCGGCAAACCAGTTTGGCGGGCTGTGCCAGTGCGGCGTGTTCCAGCAATACCTGCTTGGTGCGAGCGATCGTCCCACCCCCGCCGAAATCGCGGCTGAGGCAGAGGCAGCGACCGACATGTTCCTGCGGGGCTACGCGGCCTGAGCCTGCTCGGCGCGCAGCGCCAGGGTGACCAGCGCGGCCAGCACCAGCGTTCCGGCAGCGAAGGCCATGGTCCAGACCGGCTCGCCCGGAAAGAACGCACGCATGATCGATCCCATCACGGTCGCCACCAGCAACTGCGGTAGCACGACGAAGACGTTGAACAGCCCCATGTATATGCCCAGCTTGGCCTGCGGCAGGTTGGACGCCAGGATAGCGTAGGGCATGGCCAGGACCGACGCCCAGGCAAGGCCAATGCCCACTTCGCACAGTAGCAGCTGTTCGGGTGTGGCGGCCAGGAAGAACCCGGCAAAGCCCAGCGCCCCGGCCAGCAAGCACAGCGCATGGGTAAGCAGCTGGCCCAGCCGGCGCGACAACCATGGCAGGATCAGCAGCGCGGCCACTGCCGCCACCCCGTTGTAGACCGAGAACAGCACGCCCACCCAGTTGCCGGCTTCCTGGAAGGCGGCGCTGGCGGCATCTTCGGTGCCGAACCAGCGCTTCGCCACTACCGCCGTGGTGTTGATCCACATGATGAACAGCGCCGACCAGCTGAAGAATTGCACCACGGCGAGGCGGCGCATCAGCCGGGGCATTCCGGCGAAATCGCCAACGATGCTGGCCAGCATCGCCTGGCCGCGTCCGGCGCGCGCCAGCAGGATAGCGGCAATCGTCGCCGCGCCATAGGCGGCGAGCAGCGCGGCCAGCAGGTATACTTCCTTTTCGAGCGCCCATGCTTCCACAGCGGCAGCCACCAGCGCGCCCGCCATGATCCACACGGCTCCGCCCAGCGGGCTGCGCGCGGCGAGCTCGCCGCTGGCTGGCGCGGCGATCCCGGCGTGGGCTGCGCCGAAGCCGGCCAGCTCGGCCGGCGAATATTCGCGGGTCGTCAGCACCGTCCATGCGACAGCGGCGAGCAGCGCCGCGCCGCCCGCCCAGAACGAATAGCGCACCGTATCGGGGATCATGCCGGCCGGGGCCTGGTTCGCCACGCCGAGGTGATCGAGCAGGAAGGGAAACAGCGATCCGGCTACCGCGCCCGCGCCGATGAAGGCGGTCTGCACCCCGTAACCGGCGGTGTGCTGATCGGGGCCCAGCATGTCGCCCACGAAGGCGCGGAACGGTTCCATCGAGATGTTGAGGCTGGCGTCCAGCGTCCACAGCAGCAACGCCGCCATCAGCAGCGTGCCGCTTTGCGGCATCAGCACCAGCGACAGCGCGGCAAGCAGCGCGCCTGCCAGGAAATAGGGCCGCCGCCGCCCCAGCCGCCCCAGCCAGGTGCGGTCCGACAGGTGGCCGACGATCGGCTGGATCAGCAGCCCGGTCAGCGGCGCGGCCACCCACAGCGCGGGCAGGTCATCGAGGCTTGAGCCGAGCGACTGGAACACCCGGCTCATGTTGGCGTTCTGCAGGGCGAAGCCGATCTGGATGCCGAAAAAGCCGAAGCTGATGTTGCACAGCCCGGCCCAGGTCTGGCGCGGTTTTTCCATCGCGTGTCCTCTCCCCCCTCGCGTGGCGGCACGGTTTGCACGCCGCCGCGCAGGCGGCAACACGCATACGAATACGCAACCGGGCGGGCCGCTCAGCCGGCGGCGCTTTTGCGGATCACCAGGCTGGCGGGCAGGGTGCGCGGCGGCGGCGGGCGGTCCTCGATCTGCGCCAGCAGCGTTTCGACCAGCAGTTCGCCCGCGCCTTTCAGATCCTGCATCACCGTGGCCAGCGGGGGGTTGGTCATGCTGGCGGCGGGCAGGTTGTCGAACCCGATCACCGCGACATCCTCGGGCACGCGGCGGCCGGCCTCGGCCAGGGCGCGCAGCGCCCCGATCGCGATCAGGTCGCTGGCGGCGAAAACGGCGTCGAACTGGTGCCCGGCGCCCAGCAGCGCGGCGGCCGCCGCCTCGCCCGAATCCTCGTGGCTGATCGCATCGGCCTGCAGCGCCGGATCGGGCGCGATGCCCGCATCCTGCAAGGCCGCGCACAGCCCGCGGTACCGATCCGCGAATTCGGGATAATGCTCGTCCGCCTGGCCCAGGAAAGCAATCCGCCGCCGTCCCAGCGCCAGCAGGTGCTCGCCCGCCATCCGTCCCGCGCCGATATTGTCGGACCCTACCGTGGCTCCGACATTGTCATCCCCGACCGATCCCCAGCGGACGAACTGGGTGCCCTGCTCGACCAGGCCCGCGAGGCGGCTTTCGTACAGGGTGTAATCGCCATAGCCGAGCAGGATCAGCCCGTCGGCGCGGTGGCTGTCCTGGTAGCGGACGTGCCAGTCATCCTCCATCTTCTGGAACGAGATCAAGAGGTCCAGCCCGCGATTGGCGCATTGCCGGGTGATCGAACCCAGCATGGCCAGGAAGAACGGGTTGATCTTCGAATCGTCCGGGGTCGCTTCCTCGAAGAACAGCAGGGCGATCGTGTTCGAGCGCTGCGAACGCAGCGAAGAGGCGTTCTTGTCGACCGAATAGTTGAGCTCGCGCGCGATCGCCTCGATCCGCTGGCGGGTGGCCAGGCTGACCGATTTCGACCCGCGCAGCGCGCGGCTGACCGTTGGCTGCGACACCCCCGCGCGATAGGCGATGTCGAAACTGGTCGGCTTGTTCGACCGCTTGCGCCCCATGCTCTCTCCCTGCCCGGATCTTGCGGGGCAGTCATCCCGGCAGCCTATGCCACCCCTTGCGACGGCGCAAGCAGGGGCGGGATTCGCCGCCGATTTAATCGCGCGCTTAAACCCGATTGAAATTCTCGCGCAGCCCCGGCACAAGCATGGCATGGACTTCGATCTTTCCGAAACGCAGCAGCTGTTCCGCGACACCACCCTGCGGTTTTGCGGCCCTGGCGATACCGCCGCCCGCCACGCCGCGCGCCGCCAGCCGGGCGGGTTTGACCGGGCGCGCTGGCAGGAACTGGCCGGACTGGGCCTGATTGGCCTGGCCGCAGGCGAGGGCGATGGCGGGCTGGGCGGATCGCTGGGCGATTGCGCCACCGTGGCCCAGGCCCTGGGTGAAGGGCTGGCGGCGGAACCCTGGCTGGAATGCGGCTTCATCCCCGCGCGCCTGCTGGCCAGCAGAGCGGCAGCGGCGGATGTGATCGCGGGCAGCACGCTGGCCACCCTGGCCTTTGCCGAACCGGGCCGCCGGTTCCGTACCGATCCGGCGCTGGAAACGGCGGGGGGCAAGCTTTCGGGCGCCAAGACCTTCGTCCCTTGCGGCGGCGCGGCCGACCTGTTCCTGGTCACCGCCCGTCATGAAGGGCGCAGTGCCGTGTTTGCCGTGCCGCGCGATGCGGCGGGGCTGACGGTGCAAGGCTATCCGGTGGCCGATGGCTCGCACGCGGCGCAGCTGGTGCTGGACGGCGTCGCCCACGGCGAGCCGCTGGCGGCGGATCTTGACGCCGTGATCGACGAAGCGCGGATCGTCGCGGCGGCGGAGCTGGTCGGCCTGGCGCGGCGGTTGCTGGCCGATACGCTGGAATATGTGAAGACGCGGGAACAGTTCGGCCAGCCGATCGGCCGCTTCCAGGTCATCCAGCACCGGCTGGTCGATGCCTATGCCCGGGTCGAGGCGGCGCAGTCCGCGCTCTATCGCGCGCTGCTCAGGCTCGGCGCGCCGCCAGCGGCGGTCAAGGGCTTCATTGCCGATGCGGCGCAGTGGGTCGGCCAGCAGGCGGTGCAGCTGCACGGCGGCATGGGCATGACCGATGAACTGGCAATTGGCCACGGGCTCAAGCGCATCGTGCTGCTGGGCAAGCTGTTTGGCGACGCGGCGGGCGGAATTGCCGCCTATGGACGGGAGGCTGCGTGATGGACCTCGATTTCACGCCCGATGAACTGGCCTTCCAGGCCGAAGTGCGCACCTTCTTGGCCGAGCGGCTGTCCCCCCGCCTGCGCGAGGCGGCGGCCAACACGCCGTCGGTCTTTGTCGAACCCGACATCACCCGCGAATGGCAGGCCGAATTGCACGCCAAGGGCTGGCTCGCCACGCTGTGGCCCCGCGAATTCGGCGGCCCCGGCTGGACGCCGGTGCAGAAATACCTGTTCGAAAAGGAATGCGCCGATGCCGGCGCGCCGGCCCTGCCGGTGCAGGGGCTGAAGCTGGTCGGCCCGGTGATCTGCAAGTTCGGCACGCCCGAACAGCAAGCCCGCTTCCTGCCGCGCATCCTTTCGGGCGAGGATTACTGGTGCCAGGGCTACAGCGAGCCGGGCGCGGGGTCGGACCTTGCCAGCCTGGCCTGCCGGGCCGAGCGGCGCGGCGACAAGTACGTGATCAACGGCACCAAGATCTGGACCACCCACGCCCACCACGCCAACTGGATCTTCGCGCTGGTCCGCACCGATGCATCGGCGCGCAAGCAGGACGGGATATCGTTCCTCCTGATCCCGATGGACCAGCCCGGGATCACCGTGTCGGCGATCGTCTCGATCGCCAACGACCACGAACTCAACCAGACCTTCTTCGACAATGCCGAAACCGGGGTGGAAAACCTGATCGGCGCCGAAGGGCAGGGCTGGACTATTGCCAAGTACCTGCTGGAAAACGAACGCGGCGGGTCCTGCGCGGCGCCGTCGCTGCTGGCCGAACTGGGCCGGATCGAGCGCGCGGCGCGCGACGTGCCGGCCGATCATGGCGGCATGATGCGGGATGATCCGCACTTCGCCCAGCGCCTGGCGCAGCTGCGGCTGGAGGCGGAAGCCTTCGAAATCACCGAGCTGCGCATCCTGGCCGATCTGGCCAAGGGGCGTCCGGCCGGGCCGCAGACCTCGCTGATCAAGCTGGTCGGTGCGAACCTGCGCCAGGCGGTCGATACCCTGGCGATCGATCTCTATGGCTACGAGGCGATGCAGCTGCCTACCGCCCGTCCGCTTTATGGCAATGCGGCGCCTGAACCGATCGGTTCGCGCAGCGCGCAGCTGGCCCTGCCCCGCTGGCTGAACGACCGGGCCTGGACCATCTTCGGCGGGTCGGACGAAGTCCAGAAGACGATCATCGCCAAGCAGGTGCTGGGGCTCTAGCCGCACCGGCGCACTGCCCGGATTCATTGCCGGCGGCGCATTCGGATGGCGTGGCATTCGTGCCACAGCGCGCTGCTTCGCATATTATGCGTATACGTATGCCTTCTTCCTGCGGTGCGCCGCAGGCTCCTATTGCCGCCTCCCAGCAGGACGAGATCGGGCCAAACCCCGGATCGTCGGCCAGATAGGGGGTTGGGCACCGGGGCCTTTTTACAAAGCCGGTGCGTTAAGGGAGAGTGCACCGTGACACTTCGCACCAAGATTTCCAGCGGGCTGGGCGTTTCCGTCCTGGCCCTTGCGGTCAGCGCCGTGGCGCTGCCGACCATCGCCCAGGCGCAGGACGCCGCTGCTGGCAACCAGGACGATGCCATCGTCGTGACCGGCTTCCGCGGCTCGCTCGATTCGTCGGCGGCGCAAAAGAAGGCCAGCAGCTCGATCGTCGAAGTGATCGCGCCCGAAGACCTCGGCAAGCTGCCCGACCTGTCGATCGCCGAATCGCTGTCGCGCCTGCCGGGCCTGGCCACGCAGCGCCTCGATGGCCGCGCCAATGTCGTCTCGATCCGCGGCCTGGCCCCGGATTTCACCACCACGCTGCTCAATGGCCGCGAACAGGTCAGCGCCGGCAACAACCGCGGGGTGGAACTCGACCAGTATCCGACCGAACTGCTCAACGGCGCGGTGGTCTACAAGACCCCAGATGCCAAGCTGATCGGCCAGGCGCTGGGCGGCACCGTGGACATGAAGACCGTTCGTCCGATCGCCTATGGCAAGCGCCAGGTCGTCGTCGGCCTGCGCGGCGAGCTGAACGACCTCCACAAGCTCAACCCGGACGTGTCGAACAAGGGCTACCGCGCCAACGTGTTCTACGTCGACCAGAACGACGATGAAACGATCGGCTGGGCGATCGGCTATGCCCGCATGCAGTCGCCGACCCAGGAAGAACGCTGGAACGCCTGGGGCTATCCCGACCTCAACGCCACCACCAAGGTGATCGGCGGCGCCAAGCCCTATGTGAAGTCGAACGAGCTGAAGCGTGACGGCCTGATGGGCGTGCTGGAATTCCAGCCCAGCGACAGCTTCCACACCACGTTCGATGGCTACTGGTCGAAGTTCAAGGACGACCAGCGTTTGCGCGGCATCGAACTGCCGCTGCAGTGGTCGGGCGCGCAGCTCCAGCCGGGCTACTCGGTGGCTGACGGCCTGGTCACCGCCGGCACATACAAGGGCGTCGAAGCGGTGATGCGCAACGACGTGGTGCACCGTGATGCCGACATCTGGGCGATCGGCAACAACACCTCGTTCAAGGCCAACGACACGCTGACCTTTGACCTCGACCTCAGCTATTCTAAGCTGAAGAAGACCGAGGAGAACCTGGAAATCTATCTCGGCACCGGCCGTGGCGGCGGCGTCGGCGCAACCGACACGCTGGGCTTCACCATGCCGGCTGGCGGCGGGGTGATCAGCTTCAAGCCGACCCTCAACTATGCCGATCCCAGCCTGTTCACCATCACCGACCCGCAGGGCTGGAACAGCTGCGCCGGCGCGGTGCCGAACTGCCAGGACGGCTTCGTCAATCGCCCGACCATCAAGGACCGGCTGCAGTCGATCCGCCTCCAGGCCGTGCAGGCGCTGGACAGCGGCTTCATCGACAACCTGACTGTCGGGGTGAACTATTCGGATCGCCGCAAGCAGCTGATCGACGACGGCTATGTGCTGACCAACAAGAACTACCCGGCCAGCCCCGCGGTTCCGTCGAGCTACCTGTTCCAGCCGGTCAGCCTGGATTTCATCGGCATCCCGGGCATGGTCTCGTTCGATTCGTGGAAGTTCTACAACGACGGCAACTACAAGCTGACCAGCGAAGCACTGTGGACCCCCAGCCGCCTGACCAACAGCTATGTCGTGCGTGAAAAGGTGCTGACCGGCTACGTCCAGGCCAACATCAACAGCGGCGCCCTGAAGGGCAACGTCGGCGTGCAGGTGGTGCACACCAACCAGCAGGCCGATAGCTACGCCGCCTCGAACCCCGGCACCGGCACGATCGCCAAGCCGATCACCGATGGCGCGAAGTACACCGACTTCCTGCCCAGCCTGAACCTGTCCTACGAAGTCGCGCCGCAGACGCTGGTTCGCTTCGGCGCAGCCCGCATGCTGGCCCGCGCCCGCATGGACCAGCTGAACCCCGGCGTCGGCTACAACTTCAACGCCGCCAACAACATTGCCGGGGCAAGCATCAACCGCTCGCCGTGGTCGGGCACCGTCGGCAACGCCAAGCTGCGCCCGCTGATGGCGGATACCGTTGACCTGGCGGTTGAACGCTACTTCGGGCGGGGTGCCTACATCTCGTTCGGCGGCTTCTACAAGCACCTCGAGAACTGGATCTACCGCCAGAACACCGCGTTCGACTTTACCGGCACGCCGACCCCCGGCAACGTCGTCCCGACGTTCAACCAGGGCATCGTCTCGCAGTGGAAGAACGGCAATTCGGGCAAGGTCTATGGCTTCGAAAGCTCGCTTTCGCTGCCGTTCAGCACCTTCTCGACCGCGCTGGACGGGTTCGGCTTCATCGCCAGCGCGTCCTATACCGACAGCAAGGTGACTGAAGGGACCGCCAAGCCGATCACCATGCCGGGCCTGTCCAAGTGGGTCGTCAACGGCACGCTGTTCTATGAAAAGAACGGCTTCCAGGCCCGCGCTTCGGGTCGCTACCGTTCGAAGTTCCTGGCCGAAGTGGCCGGGCTCAGCCTGGCGCGGGAACGCTTCATGGCCGGGCAGGAATTCGTGGTCGACGCGCAGGTCGGCTACACCTTCCAGAGCGGTTCGCTCGAAGGGCTGGGCGTGCTGCTCCAGGTCAGCAACCTGACCAACGAGCGGTTCCTGACCTACTACAACGACGATGTCCGCCAGGTGCGCGACTATCAGAACTATGGTCGCAACATCATGCTTGGCGCTACCTACAAGTTCTGATCGGAACGGCGGGTCCGGCCAGGCGCCCGACCCGCCATTTCCAGCACCGCGAATTTGCTCCACAGTCGCGGCGCGGGAAGCAAGGGGGATGGCCGATGAGCGATAATCGCCTGCGCGAAGTGGTGATCGTCGGTGGCGGCACGGCTGGCTGGATGGCTGCCGCAGCACTCGCCGCGACCATGGGCGAACAGCTGCGCATCCGCCTGATCGAAAGCGACGAGATCGGCATCGTCGGCGTTGGCGAAGCGACGATTCCCGCGATCCGCCTGTTCAACGGCCTGGTCGGGATCGACGAGGACGAATTCATCCGCGCCACCCAGGGCAGCTTCAAGCTGGGGATCGAATTTCAGAACTGGGGCCGGATCGGCGACAGTTACATGCATGCCTTCGGCCAGATCGGCCAGAGCCTCGACCTGATCGAGTTCTGGCAATACTGGCTGCGCGGCCGCCATGAAGGCGTGGCCGGGCCGCTGGGGCACTATTCCTTCAACGAAACGGCGGCGCGGGCCGGGCGCTTTGCCCGCGTGGCGCGCATTCCCAATTCGCAGCTGGACGGCCTGTCCTATGCCTTCCATTTCGATGCCGCGCTCTATGCGCGGTTCCTGCGCGGCCGTGCCGAACGCGCCGGCGTGGTGCGCACCGAAGGCCGGATCACCCACGTCAACCGCGACGGCGAAAGCGGCTTCGTCCGCTCGGTCACGCTGGCATCGGGCGAGGAGATCGGCGGCGAACTGTTCATCGATTGCTCGGGCTTTCGCGGCCTCCTGATCGAACAGGCGCTGGAAACGGGCTATGCCGACTGGAGCCACTGGCTGCCCTGCGACCGGGCGATTGCCGTGCCGACCGCGAATGCCGGCCCGCTGCGACCCTATACCCAGTCGATCGCTCATCCCGCCGGCTGGCAGTGGCGCATCCCGCTGCAGCACCGCACCGGCAACGGCCACGTCTTTTCCAGCGCCGCGATGAGCGAGGACGAGGCGACGCGGATCCTGCTCGACACGGTCGAAGGCGAGCCGCTGGCAGAACCGCGCACCATTTCCTTCCGCACCGGGATGCGCCAGCAGGCGTGGAATCGCAACGTGATCGCGCTGGGGCTGGCTTCGGGCTTCCTCGAACCGCTTGAATCGACCTCGATCCACCTGGTCCAGAACGGGATCGCCCGGCTGATCTCGCACTTCCCGGACCGCAGCTTCGCCCAGGTCAACATCGATACCTACAACCGCCGGATCGCCTACGATTACGAGCGGATCCGCGACTTCATCATCCTGCACTACACCGCCAACCAGCGCGACGAGCCGTTCTGGCGTCATCTGCGCGAAATGGACCTGCCCGATAGCCTGCGCGACAAGATCGAGCTGTTCAAGGCGACCGGCCGGGTGTTTCGCGAACAGGAAGAGCTGTTTACCGAAGTGGGCTGGTTCCAGGTGCTGGTGGGGCAGAACATCCTGCCCGAAACCTGGCACCCGCTGGCCGATGTCCTGACGCGCGAGGAACTGGCGGGGTTCCTGGCTGATCTGCGCACGATCATCACCGCGCCGCTGGCGCGCCTGCCCAGCCACGACCAGTTCCTGGCGCACCTGGCCGTGGCCGCCGCCGCCCAGCCGCAAGGGGCTTCTGCCGCATGATCAAGGCCCTGCTTCGTGCCGCCGCTGCCGCGGCGCTGGCCGCTCCCGCCCTTGCGGCGGCGCCCGCGCCCGCCCCTGCCGCGCCTGATTTCCGCGCCCGGCTGCCGGAACAGGAAGTGGTCTATTTCGTCCTGCCCGACCGGTTCGAGAACGGCGACCCCGCGAACGACAAGGGCGGCCTGAAGGGCGACCGGCTGAAGACCGGTTACGATCCGGCTGCCAAGGGGTTCTACCACGGCGGCGATCTCAAGGGGCTCACCAGCCGGCTCGACTACATCCAGGGCCTCGGTGCCACGGCGATCTGGCTTGCCCCGGTGTTCCGGAACAAGCCGGTGCAGGGGCCGAAGGGCGATGAAAGCGCGGGCTATCATGGATACTGGGTGACCGATTTCACCCGGGTCGATCCGCACTTTGGCAGCAACGCCGATTTCAAGGCCTTTGTCGATGCCGCGCACGCGCGCGGGATGAAGGTCTACATGGACATCATCATCAACCACACGGCGGACGTCATCCAGTACCGCGAAGGCGGCGACCATGCCTATCGCGGCAAGGCCGACTATCCGTTTTCGCGCAAGGGCGGGCTGAACGGGCCGGCGATCAACCCCGGCTTCAACGGCGATGCCGATCCCCGCGCCGAGAACTGGGCCAGGCTGACCGATCCATCCTTTGCCTATACCCCCTTCGTCCCCAAGGGCGAGGAACGGGTCAAGGTGCCGGCCTGGCTGAACGATCCGATCTACTACCACAACCGCGGCAATTCGAACTGGGTGGGGGAAAGCTCGACCTTTGGCGATTTCGTCGGGCTGGACGACCTGGCGACCGAGCATCCCCGCGTGGTCCAGGGCATGATCGAGATCTACGCCAGCTGGATCGACCGGTTCGGCATTGACGGCTACCGGATCGACACCGCGCGCCACGTCAACCCGGAATTCTGGCAGGCGTTCGTTCCGGCCATGCTGGAAACGGCGCGGCGGCGCGGCATTCCCAACTTCCATATCTTCGGCGAGGTTGCCACCGGCGAGGTCGATCCGGCGCTGACCGCGCGCTGGACGCGGATCGCGGGCCTGCCCAGCAATCTCGACATGGCCTTTGCCGCCGCCGCACAGCGCATCGTCTCGGGCAAGGCCGGGACCGATGTGATGGCTCGCCTGCTCGAAGACGATGCCCTGTACGAAGGCGGGGCGCCGGCTGCGAACCGCTTGCCGACGTTCCTCGGCAACCACGATTTCGGCCGCTTCGCGATGTTCGTGAAGCAGGCCAATCCCGCAATCGGGGACGAGGAACTGCTGGACCGCGTCGCGCTGGGCCATGCGATGATGCTGACCCTGCGCGGCGTGCCGGTGATCTATTACGGGGACGAGCAGGGCTTCGTCTCGGATGGCAACGACCAGCTGGCGCGCGAGGACATGTTTCCTTCAAAGGTCGCGGTCTACAACGACAACAGGCTGATCGGCACCGCGGCCACCACGGCCCAGGCCAATTTCGATCCCGCGCACCCACTCTACCGGCTGATCGCCGAACTGGCCCAAGTGCGTGAAGCGACGCCCGCGCTGACCCTTGGCCGCACGGTAATTCGCTCCTTCTCGGACCAGCCGGGGCTGCTGGCGGTGTCGCGCTTCGATCCGCAGACGGGCCGCGAAGTGGTGCTGGCCTACAACACCTCCACCCGGCCGCTGTCGCAGACAGTGGCAATCGAACCGGCCAGCATGGCCTTCACCGCGCTGGCCGGACAGTGCCCGGTGGCGGCCAATGCGCCTGGGTCGATCACTATCACCCTTCCCCCGCTGGGTTTCGCCGTCTGCGCGGCCCGCGATTGATCCCAGTTTCGAGTAGCCTTGATGAACCGCCTGTCCCGCCAGCAAGTCCAATCGCGCGAAACCACCGATCCGTGGTGGCGCGGGGCGACGATCTACCAGGTCTATCCGCGCAGCTTTGCCGATGCGGATGGCGACGGGATCGGCGACCTGCGCGGGATCACCGCGCGGCTGGACTATATCGCCAGCCTGGGGGTGGACGCGATCTGGCTGTCGCCGTTCTTCACTTCGCCGATGCACGATTTCGGCTATGACGTGGCCGATTACTGCGATGTCGACCCGATCTTCGGCACCCTGGCCGATTTCGATGCGCTGGTCGCCGCCGCCCATGCGCGCGGGCTGAAAGTGACGATCGACCAGGTCTATGCCCATACCAGCGACCAGCACGCCTGGTTCGCGCAGAGCCGCCAGAGCCGCGACAATCCGAGGGCCGATTGGTATGTCTGGGCCGATGCCAGGCCGGACGGATCGCCGCCGTCGAACTGGCAATCGGTGTTCGGCGGCCCGGCCTGGACTTGGGATGCGCGGCGCGGGCAATATTACCTGCACAATTTCCTCAGCAGCCAGCCGCAGCTCAACGTGCATCGGCGCGATGTGCAGGACGCGCTGCTCGATGTCGCGCGGTTCTGGCTTGATCGCGGGGTCGATGGCTTCCGGCTCGATGCGCTGAACTTCGCGATGCACGATCCGGCGCTGACCGACAATCCGCCCGCCCCGGATGATGGCAAGCCGCGCACCCGCCCGTTCGATTTCCAGCTGCACCGCCATAACCAGTCGCACCCCGGCATCCCGGCCTTCATCGAACGGATCCGCACGGTGCTGGACGGATATGGCGCGGTGTTCACCGTGGCCGAAGTGGGCGGGGCCGATGCCCTGGCGGAAATGCACGCCTTCACTGCCGGGGATGCGCGGCTCAACAGCGCCTACGGCTTCAATTTCCTTTATGCGAGCCGGCTGACCCCGCAGCTGGTGGCCTCCGCGCTGAGCGAATGGCCCGACCGGCCCGGCACCGGCTGGCCCAGCTGGGCCTTCGAAAACCACGATGCGCCGCGCGCCCTGTCGCGCTGGTGTGCGCCCGAGCAGCGCGATGCTTTCGCGCGGCTCAAGGTCACCCTGCTGGCCGCGCTGCGCGGCAACGTGATCCTCTACCAGGGCGAGGAACTGGGCCTGACCCAGGTCGATATTCCCTTCGACCAGCTGCAGGACCCCGAAGCGATCGCCAACTGGCCGCTGACCCTGTCGCGCGACGGGGCCCGCACGCCCCTGCCGTGGACCGCGCAGGACGAACATGGCGGCTTTACCAGTGGCCAGCCGTGGCTCCCGCTCGGCGCCGAGAACATGGCCCGCGCGGTTGACCGGCAGGAGGATGATCCGGCCTCGCTGCTCAATCTCACCCGTCGCATGATCGCACTCCGCGCCGCCCATCCGGCGCTGCGGACCGGCACTTGCGAAGTGCTGCTGGCCGATGCCGCCCGGCTGGTGCTGCGCCGCGCGGAGGCAGGGGAAACCATTCTGGCCGTGTTCAACCTGTCCGATGCCGATGCTGCCTGGCCGGCCGAGGCGGGCGAGGGCGGCCGGTTGATCGAAGGTGTGAACGGGGCACAGCCCGGCCGCCTGCCGCCCTTCGGGGCGGTTCTTGTCGGGAGATGACTGCAATGAAGCCGATCCGTTTCGCGCTGGGCCTGGGCCTGGCGCTGGCCGCCGCTCCCGCCCTGGCCCAGCAGGCACCGGCCGCGCCGGTTACCGCGACATCGCCCGATGGCACGCTGCGCGTCACCCTGACCATCGATGGCGATGGCCGCGCCGCCTATGCAATCAGCCGCAAGGACAAGCCGATCCTGGCGCCGTCGCGGCTGGGCTTCCTGTTCACCGATGTCGCCAAGATTGACCGCCGGCTGGTCGTGACCGGCACCGAAGTGCGCGACGCTGATGAAACCTGGACCCAGCCGTGGGGCGAATGGGCCAGCATCCGCAACCGCTTCCGCGAGCTGAAGGTCCACCTCAAGGAAACCAGCGCGCTGGCGCGGGTGTTCACCGTCACCTTCCGGCTTTACGAGGACGGTGTCGGGTTCCGCTATGAATTCCCCGAGCAGCCGAACATGGCCCGCACCAATGTGGCCGAGGAACTGACCGAGTTCGCCTTTGCCCAGGACGGCACCGCCTGGTGGAAGCCCGCCTTCCTGTGGAACCGCGAGGAATACCTCTACAACAAGACCCCGCTGTCGGCGGTGGGCACGGCGGATACCCCGATCACGATCAAGCTGGCGGACGGCACCCACGTGGCGCTGCACGAAGCCGCGCTGGTTGACTATTCGGGCATGGCGGTCGCCCGCAGCGAAGGCACCACCCTGCGCGCCGCACTGACCCCCGGCGCGGGCGAGGCCAAGGTGCGCAAGCAGGGTGCCTGGACCACCCCCTGGCGCACCCTGATCGTCGCTGACGATGCCGCCGGACTCTATCACAGCCACCTCATGCTGAACCTCAACGAGCCGAACAAGCTGGGCGACGTCAGCTGGTTCAAGCCCGGCAAGTTCGCCGGGGTGTGGTGGAACATGATCAAGGGCGAATGGACCTGGGCGCGCGGGCCAAGGCACGGCGCGACCACGGCAAACGTCAAGCGCTACATCGATTTCGCCGCCGCCAATGGCATTGCGCACGTGCTGGTCGAAGGCTGGAACGTGGGCTGGGACGGTGACTGGTTCGGCAACGGCAACGACATGGACTTCGCCCGTCCGACCGAGGATTTCGACGTCAAGGCGCTGGTCGCCTATGGCAGGCAGAAGGGCGTGCGGCTGATCGGCCACCACGAAACCGGCGGCGCTGCCAGCCACTATGAAAAGCAGTTCGACAAGGCGTTCAAGTTCGCCGCCGACAACGGCTACATGGTGGTCAAGACCGGCTACGTCACCGACGCCGGGCAGATCGAGCGGGTCGACGCCGACGGCAAGACCTACCGCGAGTGGCACGAGGGCCAGTGGATGTCGAACCACTTCATCCGCGTGGCCGAAGCTGCCGCGAAGTACAAGGTCGCCTTCGACAGCCACGAGCCGATCAAGGGCACCGGGCTGCAACGCACCTATCCCAACTGGGTCGCGCGCGAGGGGATGCGCGGGATGGAATACAATTCGTGGGCCGGCAAGAACCCGCCCGAACACGAAGCCAACCTGGTCTTTACCCGGATGCTCGAAGGGCCGATGGACTTCACCCCCGGCATCGTCAGCCTGAAGGGCGAGAAGGACAGCAACATCCTGTCCACCCTGGCCAAGCAGCTGGCGCTTTACGTGGTGATCTATTCCCCGGTGCAGATGGTGGCCGACACGCCCGAAAACTATGCGAAGTTCCCGGGGCCGATGAAGTTCATCCGCGACGTGCCGACCGACTGGCAGGACAGCCGCGTGCTCAACGGCGAGATCGGCGATTTCGTCACCATCGCCCGCAAGCAGCGCGGCGGCGAGGGCTGGTACATCGGCGCGGTGGGCGACGAGCAGGAGCGCGCCAGCGCGTTCAAGCTCGACTTCCTCACCCCCGGCAAGCGCTACAAGGCCGAGATCTACCGCGATGGCGACCAGGCCGATTACCGCACTGACCGGCGCCATGACATCGTGATCGAAAGCCGCCTGGTCACCAGCGCCGATACGATGAACCTGCGCATCGCGCCGGGCGGCGGCTTCGCGATCCGGCTGGTCCCGGTCAACTAGGGCCAGCCTCGGACTGCGCCACCCCGCCTTGCCGTAACGGCAGGGTCGGGGCGCCCGCCGCGGGGGGATTGACAGCGCGGCAAGAGGCTTCAACCTGCGTTCCAAGCCATAAGCAGGGAGCGGGACATGAACGGGGCCGAAGCATTCATCCAGACTTTGAACACCTGCGGGGTCGAGGTCTGCTTTGCCAATCCCGGCACGTCCGAAATGCAGCTGGTGGCCGCGATCGACCGGCAGGACGGGATGCGCGCGATCCTGGGGCTGTTCGAAGGCGTGGTAACCGGCGCGGCGGACGGTTATGGCCGCATGGCTGACAAGCCGGCGGTGACCCTGCTGCACCTGGGGCCGGGGCTGGGCAATGGCCTTGCCAACCTGCACAATGCCCGCCGCGCTGCCAGCCCGGTGATCAACATGGTGGGCGATCACGCGACTTATCACCTGCACTACAACGCCCCGCTGACCTCGGACGCCGCCGGGGTGGCGCGGCCGATGTCGGACTGGGTGCGCACCAGCACGTCGCAGCGCGATCTGGCTCAGGCCGGGGCCGAGGCCTTTGCCGTGGCGCAAAGCTATCCCGGCAAGGTGGCGACCGTGATCGTGCCGGCCGATCATGCCTGGAATGAAGGCAGCGCGGCAGTGGCTCCGCCCGCCGTGCCGGCCCCGGCGCAGGTTCCCACCGCAACGATTGCCGAAGCCGCCGCCGCGCTGCGCGATTGCGGCGGCCCCAAGGCGCTGATGCTGGGCGGGCGGGCGCTGCGCGAAGCGGAACTGGTCCAGGCCGGGCGTATCGCCGCGGCCACCGGCGCGCGGCTGATCGCGGAAACCTTCGCCACCCGCCACCAGCGCGGCGCGGGCCGGGTCGCGGTGGAAAAGCTGCCCTATTTCGGCGAACAGGCCGAAGCCTATCTCAAGGACTTCGAAGCCATCGTGTTCGTCGGGACTGAGCCGCCGGTCTCGTTCTTCGCCTATCCCGGCAAGCCCAGCTTCCTTTCGCCGCCGGGGGCCAGGCTGGTCCGCCTCGCTTCGCTGCGAGAGGACGCCATGCAGGCGCTCTCCGGTCTTGCCGCGGCGCTCGATGCCCCGGCCCAGCCCGCGCTGGTCCAGGACAAGACCAGCTTTCCCGCCGAACCGGGCCGGATCAACAGCGCCAACCTGGGCGCGATCTTGGCCGAACTGCTGCCCGAAGATGCCATCGTTTCGGATGAAAGCGCGACGTCCGGCGGCGCGGCCTTTGCGATTTGCGCGGGCGCAGCGCGGCATGACTGGCTGCAACTGACCGGCGGCGCGATCGGTCAGGGCCTGCCGCTGGCGGTGGGTGCGGCGGTCGCCTGCCCGGATCGCAAGGTGATCGCGCTGCAGGCCGACGGCGGCGGCATGTACACAGCCCAAGCACTGTGGACCATGGCGCGCGAGCAGCTCGATGTGACCACGGTGATCCTTAACAACGGGTCCTACGCGATCCTCAACATCGAATTGATGCGGGTGGGGGTGCAGAACCCCGGACCCAAGGCGCTGTCGATGCTCGATCTCAAGCACCCGGCGCTGGACTGGAGCAAGATGAGCGAAGGCATGGGCGTGCCCGCCGTGCGCGTCACCACCGCCGAGGAATTCCGCGCGGCGCTGGCGGACGCCCTCCGGCACAACGGGCCCCGCCTGATCGAAGTCCTGCTCTGATGGGCGATTCTCTCAACCTGCTTCCCGCCAGCTTCGCCGATTTCCGCCGCGACGCCGAAAAGCGCCTGCCGCGTTTCCTGTTCGATTACATCGACGGCGGGGCCGGGGCCGAAGTGACCCTGCGCCGCAACACGGCGGACTGGGAAGCGGTGCAGCTGAACCAGAAGGTGCTGGTCGACGCCTCGAAGATGGACTGCTCGGTCGAACTGTTCGGGCAGAAGCTGGCCATGCCGCTGGTGCTCGCGCCGGTCGGCATGGGCGGGATGACCGCGCGGCGCGGCGAGGTCCAGGCCAAGCGCGCGGCCGATGCGGCCGGGATCCCGTTCTGCCTGTCCACCGTGGGCATCTGCCCGATGGAGGAAGTGGCGCAGGTCTCTGACAAGCCGTTCTGGTTCCAGCTCTACATGCTCAAGGACCGGGGCATCGTGCAGGAAATCCTGGCCCGCGCACTGGCGCATGGGGTGACCACGCTGGTCTTCACCATCGATCTCGCCGTGCTGGGCACGCGCTACCGCGACATCCGCAACGGCATGGCCGGCGGGCTGGGGCCGTGGGGTCGGTTTCGTTCGGGCGCGCTCGACTATGCGCTGCACCCCGGCTGGGCGATCGACGTGGGCCTGCGCGGCGGGCCGCACGGGTTCGGCAATATTGCCATGTATGTGAAGCAGTCGAAGAACCCGCGCGATTACCTGCACTGGACGGGGACGCAGTTCGACAGTTCGGTGACCTGGCAGGACATCGAATGGCTGCGCCAGGTCTGGCCGGGCAAGCTGGTGCTGAAGGGCGTGCTCGACGTTGCCGATGCGCGCCAGTCGGTCGCGGTCGGGGCGGACGGGATGATCGTGTCGAACCACGGCGGGCGGCAGCTTGATGGCGTCGCCTCGACCGCGGCCATGCTGCCGCGGATCGCCGATGCGGTGGGCGGGGACACCACGCTGCTGGTCGATGGCGGGATCCGCAGCGGGCAGGACCTGGTCAAGGCGCTGGCACTGGGGGCCAGGGCGGCGCTGGTCGGACGGCCGTGGGTCATGGCGCTGGCCGCCGGTGGGCAGGCGGCGCTGAGCCGGATGCTGGGCCTCTACAAGCAGGACATGCGCACCGCGCTGGGCCTCACCGGCCTGCCCAACGCGCGCGACGTGGGCCAGTCGGCCCTGCTCGGCGGTTAGGGTCAGGACCCTAGGTCAGGACCTTGCCGGGGTTGAGGATCCCCTTGGGGTCCAGCGCGGTCTTGAGCGTGCGCATCAGCGCGATTTCCTCGGCCGAGCGGCACAGGTGCAGCCAGTCGCGCTTTTCCAGGCCGATGCCGTGTTCGGCGCTGATCGAGCCGCCCAGCGCGCCGAGCGGGGCATAGACCAGCTCCTCGATCCGGTGGCGCGTCTCGTCCGTGAACGGCTGCGCGCCCAGCATGATGTGCAGGTTGCCATCGCCGATGTGGCCGAACACCACGATCTTGGTCGTCTCGCCGAATTCGGCGCGGGCCTTGGCCTCAAGCTCCGCGGCATAGCGTTCCATCGCGGTGATCGGCAGGCTGACGTCGAACGTCGCTGACGGCATGCAGTAGTGATACAGCCCCTCGATATCGTCGCGCACCTTCCACATGGCTTCGGCCTGGGCCTGGCTGGCGGCGATCACCGCGTCGGCAGCGATGCCTGCTTCCAGCACTTCGCCCAGCACGCGTTCGAACAGCGCGCCGTCACCATCGGGATCGTTGCCGCTCATCTCCAGCAGCGCATAGTGCGAATGACCGGCGGGCAGCGGCGGGTTGTGGCGGCCGGAATTGATCGCCAGCGGCTCGTAGAAATTGGCCCACATCACTTCGAACGCGGTCAGGCCGCTGCCCAGCCGCTTGCCCAGCGTGACGAACAGGTCCTGCACCGCGCCGAAGCTGTCCAGCGCGAGCATCGCCGTGTTGGTCGATTGCGGCGCGCTTTGCAGCTTCAGCACGGCGCGGGTGACGATCCCCAGCGTGCCTTCGGTGCCGATGAACAGGTGTTTCAGGTCATAGGCGGCGTTGTTCTTGATCAGGGTGTTGAGCGCGCTGACCACCGTGCCGTCGGCCAGCACCGCCTCGATCCCCAGCACGTTGTCGCGCATCATGCCGTAACGGACCACCGAATTGCCGCCGGCATTGGTCGAAATCCCGCCGCCGATCGTCGCTGTGCCGCGCCCGCCCCAATCGACCGCAAAGCGCAGGCCGTGCGCTTCCGCCGCCTCCTGCGCCGCCTGCACGGGGATTCCGGCCTGGACGGTCATGGTCCGCCCCACCGGATCGACCGCTTCGACCGCACGCATCCGCTCGAGCGAGATCTGGATGTCGTCCGCCGTGCAGTCCGCGCCGTGGACCAGCCCGGTCAGCCCGCCGGCCGCGACCACGCCCTGCCCGGCGGCGTGGCACAGCTTCATCACCGCGCTCAATTCTGCGGTGCTGGCGGGGCGGACCACGGCCCTTGCCTGACAGGTCGACAGGCCCAGCCAGTCGGCCGCGCGCATTCGCACGTCTTCGCCGGTCAGCAATCCCTTGGGGCCAACGATGGCGGCGATCTGGTCAAGCAGCTGGCTCATGCCGCCAGACTAGGCAAATTCGGCGTCCGGTCTAGCCGCGATCGCAGATCTCGCACAGCGCGTGGATGATCGCGCGGACCTGCGGGTCCTTGAGGCTGTAATAGCGGATCTGTGCTTCGCCCCGGGCGGAGACCACCTGTTCCTCGCGCAGCATGGCCAGATGCTGCGACACGGCCGATTGCGACAGTCCCGACAGTTCGACCAGCTCGTTTACCGACGCCTCGCCCTCGTCCATACGGCACAGCATCAGCAGGCGTTCGGGATGGCTCATGATCTTGAGCCGCTGCGCCATCGCGCTTGCATTGGCCTTGAGTTCGGAGAGATCAGACGGTTTCATAGCGCAGGAGAACTATTGGATTCGTCGCAAGGTGCAAGGCAAACCATTGTTTTTTTCATCATTGTGAAAAGTGCTGCGAAATATTGAAATATCGCGGGGCGCGATCTAGGCCCGCGCCAGCTGCAAGAGGAAGAGGATTCGCGGATGTCGGGCATGCTTGAAGGCAAAGTTGTCGCCATTACCGGTGCGGGGCGCGGGGTTGGCCGTGAAATCGCACTGCTCTGCGCCCGGCATGGCGCCGCGGTGGTGGTCAATGATCCCGGCGTGGGCGGCGGCGGCGAAGGCGGCGATGCCGGCCCGGCGCAGCAGACCGTGGACGATATCGTTGCGGCGGGCGGCAAGGCCTGGGCCAATCTCGCCAGCGTGGCCGATCCGGTCGGCGCGCAGTCGATCATCGAGGATGCGGTCCAGCGCTTTGGCCGGATCGACGCGGTGGTCAACAATGCCGGCATCCTGCGCGACACCATCTGGCACAAGATGAGCCACGAGGACTGGCGCGCGGTGATCGATGTCAACCTCAACGGCCCGTTCAACGTCTGCAAGGCGGCGACGCCATACTTCCGCGAGCAGCAGTCGGGCAGCTTCATCCACTTCACCTCGACCTCGGGCCTGATCGGCAACATCGGCCAGGCGAACTATTCCGCCGCCAAGCTGGGCCTCGTTGCGCTGTCGCAGTCGATCGCGCTCGACATGGCGCGCGCCGGGGTGCGCTCGAACTGTATCGCGCCCTTCGCGTGGAGCCGGATGACAGCCTCGATCCCGGCCGAAACGCCCGAGCAGAAGCAGCGCGTCGAACGCCTCAAGACGATGAGCGCCGACAAGATCGCGCCGCTGGTGGTCTATCTCGCTTCCGATGCGTCGAAGGACGTGACCAACCAGATCTTCTCGGTCCGCAAGAACGAGATCGTCCTGTACAACAAGCCGCGCCCGATCCGGTCGATGACCAAGGTTGAAGGCTGGACGCCGGAAACCATCGCCGAGGAACTGATCCCCGCGTTCAAGCCCAGCTTCGCCCGGGCCGACGAAGTCAGCGCCCACGTTTTCCCCTATGACCCGATCTGAGGAGCGCCCCATGACCACCGGAATGGACGCCGACGTTTTCGAACAGTTCATCGAACAGCTGCACCGCTATGTCCGCGAACGGCTGGTGCCCGCTGAAAAGGAAATCATCGAAACCAACCTGATCCCCGATGATATCCTGAATGAAATGCGCGAAATGGGCCTGTTCGGCCTGACCATGCCCGAGGAATTCGGCGGCGCCGGGATGAACGTCACGCAGTATGCGCGCACGATCCACACCCTGTCCTATGCCATGCCGGCGTTCCGCTCGATCATCTCGATCAACATCGGGATGGTCTGTTCGGCGCTGAAGAATGGCGGGACCGAAGCGCAGAAGGCCGAGTGGCTGCCGCGCCTTGCCGCCGGCGAAATCGCCAGCTTCGGCCTGACCGAACCCGGTTCCGGCTCGGACAGCGCCGGGATGCAGACCATGGCTGTGAAAACCGGCAACGGCTGGGTGCTGAACGGGACCAAGCGCTACATCACCAACGCGCCTTTCGCCAAGGTCGCGCTGATCATGGCGCGCACCAGCAAGGAAGCCCTGCCCAAGAACGCCCACGTCTCGGCCTTCCTGGTGCCGATGGACACGCCCGGCGTGACCGTGGGCAAGAGCGACAAGAAGATGGGCCAGTCGGGCAGCCACATTGCCGACATCATCCTCGACAACGTTCAGCTGCCGGCCGATGCCCTGCTTGGCCTCGAGGAAGGCAAGGGCTTCGTCACCGCGATGCAGAGCCTGGACAACGGGCGCATCTCGGTCGGTTCGGCGGCAACCGGCTATGCCCGCCGCGCGCTCGATTCGGCGATCCGCTATGCCAACGAACGCAAGGCCTTCGGCGAACCGATCGCCAACTTCCAGCTGATCCAGCAGATGCTGGCTGACAGCGAGATCGAGATCTACGCCGCCGAAAGCATGATGGCCGACGTCACCGCGCGCGCCGATGCGGGCGAGAACGTGCTGCGCAAGGCTGCCGCCTTCAAGGTCTTCGCCAGCGAGATGTGCGGCCGCGTGGTTGACCGCGTGGTGCAGGTCTATGGCGGCGCGGGTTACCTCGCCGAATACGATGCCGAACGCTTCTTCCGCGATGCGCGCATCTACCGCATCTACGAAGGCACCACCCAGATCCTCCAGCTCCAGATCGCCAAGCACATGCTGCGCGAATGGGCGGCGCAGGGCTGATCGGGCGGTGTACCAGCTGCTCTCCGGCCTGTCGGTGATCGAGGCGTCGTCGTTCGTCGCCTCGCCCACCGCAGGCCTCTATTGCGCCCAGTTCGGCGCGGAAGTGATCCGCGTTGACCAGGTCGGGGGCGGTCCGGACTTTCGCCGCTGGCCGGTGACGAGCGAAAACAACTCGCTCTACTGGGAAAACCTCAACCGCGCGAAGAAGTCGGTCGCGCTGGACCTCGGCCGGGGCGAAGGGCGCGAGCTGCTGCAGGAACTGGTCCGCGCGACCGGGCAGTTCATTACCAATTTCCCCGCCGAAGGCTTCCTCAGCCACGCGAAGCTGGCCGAAGGCCGCGCCGACCTGGTCACCGCGCGGGTGATGGGCTGGGCGGACGGCGCCCCGGCGCTCGACTACACGGTCAACAACGCGGTCGGCTATCCGATGATGACCGGACCAGGGCCAGAGCCGGTCAACCACGTGCTGCCCGCCTGGGATCTGCTCTCGGGTGCCTATGCCGCTTTCGCGCTGCTCGCCGCGATCCAGCGCCGCAGCCAGACTGGCGAGGGCAGCGAAGTGCGCATCCCGCTGTCGGACGTCGCGATCGGCACGGTCGCCAACCTCGGCGGGATCGCCGAAGTGCTCTATTCGGGCGAGAACCGCCCGCGTCTGGGCAATGCGGTCTACGGGCTGTTCGGGCGCGATTTCGTCACCCGTGACGGCCAGCGCACGATGATCGTGGTTGTCACCCACCGGCAGTGGGCCAACCTGCTCGGCGCGCTGGAGCTGACCGAGACCGTGGCCGCGATCGAGGCCGCACGCGGGGTCAGCTTCGCCAAGGACGATGGGCTGCGCTTCGCCCACCGCGATGCGCTCTACCCGCTGTTCGAACAGGCCATCGGCGCGCGCAACCATGCCGATCTGGCCGCAGCGCTCGACGCCGCCGGGATCGTCCACAGCGCCTATCGCACCATGCTCGATGCGGCGCGGGACCCTCGGCTGGTCGCCGACAACCCCATGTTCAGCGCGTTCGATGCGAACCCATCGGGCTTCACCTATCCTGCGGCCGGCGCCTTTGGCACCATTCCCCAGCAGGAACGGCAAGCGCCGCAGCCCGCGCCGCGTAACGGCCAGCATTCGGAAGAAGTGCTGACCAGCCGCCTTGGCCTCTCCTCGGGCGAGATCGCCCGCCTGATCGACTCCGGAATAGTAGGAACCAACCCATGACCCTTCGCCGTGCCGCCATCGTCGCCCCGATCCGTACCGCTGTTGGCAAGTTCGGCGGCGCGCTGTCCAATGTCACCGCCGGGGAACTGGGCGGAACCATCCTGAAAGCGCTGATGGAGCGCACCAGGATCGACCCCGCCCGGGTTGATGACGTGGTGTTCAGCCAGGGCTACGGCAATGGCGAAGCACCGTGCATCGGCCACTGGTCGTGGCTGGCCGCCGGGCTGCCGCTTGAAGTGCCGGGCTACCAGCTTGACCGCCGCTGCGGCTCGGGCCTGCAGGCGATCGTCAACGCTGCGATGATGGTCCAGACCGGGATGAGCGACGTGGTGGTTGCCGGTGGCTGCGAAAGCATGTCGAACGTCGAGCATTACACCACCGACGTGCGCAAGGGCGTGCGCTCGGGCAACCTCACCCTGCACGACCGGCTGACCCGCGGCCGCGTGATGAGCCAGCCGGTCGAACGCTTCGGCGTGATCACCGGGATGATCGAAACCGCCGAAAACCTGGCGAAGGACTGGAACATCAGCCGCGAGGCGTGTGACGCCTATGCCGTGCGCAGCCACCAGCGCGCCGCCGCCGCCTGGGCCGAAGGCAAGTTTGACGACGAACTGGTGCCGGTCACGATCCCGCAGAAGAAGGGCGATCCGATCGTGTTCGCCCATGACGAAGGCTACCGCGCCGACGCCACCATGGAAACGCTCGGCAAGCTGCGCCCGCTCGAAGGCGGAGTGGTGACCGCCGGCAACGCCAGCCAGCAAAACGACGCCGCCGCCGCTTGCCTCGTGGTGGCCGAAGACAAGCTGGACGAACTCGGCCTTGAACCCATCGCCTACTTCCACAGCTGGGCTGCTGCCGGCTGCGATCCCAGCCGCATGGGTTACGGCCCGGTCCCCGCGACCGAGCGGCTGTTCGCGCGCAACGGCCTGTCGTTCAATGATATCGGCCTGATCGAGCTCAACGAAGCCTTTGCGCCGCAGGTCCTCGCCTGCCTCAAGGGCTGGGGCTGGTCGGACGATGACAGCCGTCACGACATGCTCAACGTCAACGGTTCGGGCATTTCGCTGGGCCACCCGATCGGGGCGACCGGCGGGCGCATCCTTGCCAACCTGACCCGTGAAATGCAGCGCCGCGACGTGAAGTATGGCCTCGAAACCATGTGCATCGGCGGCGGGCAGGGCATCGCCGCGGTGTTCGAACGGGCCGTCTGAGCATGAGCCTCGACTTCAGTCACCTGCTCGGCGCGGCGCAGGGCTATCGCGAACAGGCCAGGGCCGCCCTGGCCGAGCGACTGGCGCAGCGCCCGATCGATGCCGAACAGCGCGCCGCGCACGGCTTTGCCTGGATCGCGACCAGCGTTGCCGCGCTTGAAGCGGTGACCGGCTGGCTTGATGCCAACCAGGGCGGGACCGAGCTTGACCGCCAGGTCGCGCTGCTCGCCTTTGCCGAAACGCTCGGCCAGCTGTGCGGCGGCCTGCCGATGGGCCAGAACGAGCTGCTGCGGCCGGGCGACCTCGGCCTTGGCCAGGCGGGGCGCGACCTGGCCCATGCCTGCCGTGATCTGATCGAGGTGGATCATGCCGCCACCCGCGCCCAGGTGGCGCAGGCGCTGGCCGCCGGGCAGTGGCCGAGCGAGCAGTTCAACGACGGCGAACTCGACGCGATCCGCGACCAGTTCCGCAAGTTCACCGATGCCGAAATCCTGCCCCACGCCCACAAGTGGCACCTGGCCAATGACCTGATCCCCGATGCAACCGTCCAGGCCATGGCCGACCTTGGCACTTTCGGGGTCTGCATTCCCGAGGAATTCGGCGGGCTTGGTCTGTCGAAGCTGGTCATGTGCCTGGTGACCGAGGAACTGTCGCGCGGCTGGATCGGCGCGGGTTCGCTCGGCACCCGCAGCGAGATCGCGGGCGAGCTGATCGTGATGGGCGGCACGCCCGAACAGAAGGCGCAGTGGCTGCCGCGCATCGCCAGCGGCGAAGTGCTGCCGACCGCCGTGTTCACCGAACCCGATGTCGGTTCGGACCTCGGCTCGCTTCAGACCCGCGCCCGTTTCGATGGCCGGAACTGGGTGATCGACGGGGCGAAGAACTGGATCACCCATGCCAGCCGCAGCGACCTGATGACACTGCTGGCGCGCACCCTGCCCGATGCCAAGGGCTATGCCGGGCTGTCGATGCTGCTGGTTCCCAAGCCGCGCGGGACACAGGGCAATCCCTTCCCCGCCGCCGGCATGACCGGCAGCGAGATCGAAGTGCTGGGCTATCGCGGGATGCGCGAATATGCCTTGCAGTTTGATGGGATGCAGGCCCCGGCCGATGCTCTCCTGGGGGGCGAGGAAGGCCAGGGCTTCAAGCAGCTGATGCGCACTTTCGAAGGCGCCCGCATCCAGACCGCCGCCCGCGCCGTGGGCGTGGCCCGCCGCGCGCTGGAACTGGCACTGGACTATGCGCTCAATCGCAAGCAGTTCGGCCAGGCGATCGTCCACTTCCCGCGCGTGTCCGACAAGCTGGCGATGAGCCTGGTGGACTTCGTTCTCTCGCGCGAGCTGTCCTATGCCGCCGCCCGGGCCAAGGATTCGGGCAAGCGCTGCGACATCGAGGCCGGCATGGCCAAGCTGCTCGGCGCGCGCGCGGCCTGGTCCAATGCCGACGCCGCGCTGCAGGTGCACGGCGGCAACGGCTATGCGATGGAATACGAGATCAGCCGCGTGCTGTGCGATGCGCGCATCCTCAACATTTTTGAAGGCGCGGCGGAAATCCAGGCGCAGGTGATCGCGCGCGGGCTGGTCGGGGGGCGCAACTGATGAGCGACTGGCAGCAATGGCTGGGCCGCAGCGAGAGCCGCTCCGACCGGGTCGATCCCGCCATGGTCACCCGCTGGCTGGCGACCCTTGACCGCGCGGCTCCGGCTGGCGGACTGGTGCCGCAGGCGCTGCACTGGTGCCTGTGCCTGCCCGATGCGCCCACCGCTGCCCTTGGCGAAGACGGCCACCCGCGCCGCGATGACAGCCCCGACAGCTTCCTGCCGCCGCTGCCCCTGCCGCGCCGGATGTGGGCGTCGAGCAAGGTCGAATTCGTCGCTCCGCTGCGCGTCGGCGAAGCGGTGACGCGCAGCTCGCGCGTGGCTTCGATCACCGAGAAGAACGGCGGCTCGGGCCGGCTGGTGTTCGTCGATGTCGAACACGAAACGCACGGCGAAGCGGGCCTTGCCGTGCGCGAGGTGCAGTCGCTTGTCTACCGCGAACCGGCCGCGCCGGGCACGCCGTCTGCTCCGCCACCGCTGGGCGAGGGGCGCTTCGATCCGGCTGGATGGGACGCCCACCGCGTGGTTGCGCCCGCCGAGCCGCTGCTGTTCCGCTTTTCCGCGCTGACCTTCAACAGCCATCGCATCCATTACGATCTGCCCTATGCGACCCGGGAAGAAGGCTATCGCGGCCTCGTCGTCCACGGCCCGCTCACCGCGACGCTGCTGGCCGACCTGGCCCAGCGGCACTTTGGCGACAATGCGCTGAAGCGCTTCGCCTTTCGCGGGGTCAGCCCGGCGATCTGCGGCGAGGAGCTGCACCTGGTGCTGAAGGGCGCGGGCGATTCGGTGGAACTGGGCGCCTTTGCCGCCGATGGCCGCCAGGTGATGAGCGCCAGCGCGGCAATGTAACCTTTCGTTTACGCAGCGGTGCGAAAAGGGGGCATGGCTCAGACGCTTGCCCTTGCGATGTCCTCTGCGCGGCTGCCCGCCCCGCTTGAAGCGCTGCGCGTGGCGCTGGTCTGCACTTGCGGCCTGGCCCTGGCCTGTGCCCGCCTGCCGTTTTAAGCGCCGTTCTAGCTGCCGAGCAGCCGCCACAGCGCTGCGAGTGCCGAAATCCCCAGCACCAGACCGGTAAAGCTGCGCCACAGCGAATCGCTGACCTTGCCGAAGGCGAGATGCCCTAGCCAGTTGCCCAGCAGCACCGCCGGGAACAGCACCAGCGCCAGCAACGGCTCGCGCACGGTCGCCACCCGCAGCGCCATGGCCGAGGCGACCCCGGCGATCGAAGTCGCCATGAAGATCGTCATCATCGAGGCGCGGGCCAGTTGCGGCGGGATCGCGCGGCGCAGGTAGTATGGCACCACCGGCGGCCCGGGCATCCCGGCAAAGCCGGTGAGCACGCCTGACAGCAGCCCGGTGCCTCCGGTTTCCAGCGTGCTGGGGGCATGATCGGCCGGGCGCTTGGGCAGCAGCACCAGCACGAACGAGCCGAGCGCGATCAGCGCAATCAGCAGCCGCGCCAGCGCCGGATCGGCCACCGCCAGCAGCCAGACGCCGAGCGGCGTCGCCAGCATGGCCAGCGCAGAGATCACCAGGGCGCTGCGCTCGCTCTGCCCGATGATCTTCTTCAGGCCGACCAGCCCGATCATCAGTCCCAGCCAGTTGGCCACCACCACCGCCTCGCGCGGGGGGACGGCCAGGCCCAGCACCGGGACCAGCAGGATCGCCATGCCGAAGCCCGCCAGCCCGCGCACGAAAGCCGCCCCCAGCGCGGCAGCCAGCGCTACGGCGATCTGCGCTTCGGTCAGCCCCCCCAGCAAGCTCAGCGCAGGTCCGGCGGCGTGGCTTCGCCCTTGATCAGCGCGATGGCATCGGCCAGCGGCATGACCTTCTGGTGTTCCGCGCCCAGGGTGCGGACCGCGACGGTTCCTTCTTCGGCCTCGCGCTTGCCCACCACCAGCAGGTGCGGGACTTTCTGCAGCGAATGTTCGCGCACCTTGTAGTTGATCTTCTCGTTGCGCAGGTCGGTGTCGGCGCGGATGCCCGCGGCTTTCAGTTGCTGCGCCACTTCGGCGGCATAGCCGTCGGCGTCGGACACGATGGTTGCCACCACGGCCTGGACCGGGGCCAGCCACACCGGCAGGCGGCCGGCGAAGTGTTCGATGAGGATGCCGATGAAGCGTTCATAGGACCCGAAGATGGCGCGGTGCAGCATCACCGGGCGGTGCTTTTCGCCGTCCTCGCCGATGTAGGTCGCATCCAGCCGTTCGGGCAGGACGCGGTCGGACTGGATCGTGCCAACCTGCCAGGTGCGGCCGATCGCGTCGGTCAGGTGCCATTCCAGCTTGGGGGCATAGAACGCGCCTTCGCCGGGCAGCTCCTCCCAGCCGTATTCTTCGCTGGCCAGCCCTGCGCGGACCACCGCGTCGCGCAGCTCGGCTTCGGCCTGGTCCCACATCGCGTCGGTGCCGAAGCGCTTTTCGGGGCGCAGCGCCAGCTTGATCGAATAGGTGAAGCCGAAATGCTTGTAGATCCGGTCAGCCAGCGCGCAGAAGTCCTGCACTTCCTGCACGATCTGATCCTCGCGGCAGAAGATGTGCGCGTCGTCCTGGGTGAACTGGCGCACCCGCATCAGCCCGTGCAGCGCGCCGTGCGGTTCGTTGCGGTGGCAGCAGCCGTTTTCGTAGATGCGCAGCGGCAGGTCGCGGTAGCTCTTGATCCCCTGGCGGAAGATCAGGACGTGCGCCGGGCAGTTCATCGGCTTGAGTGCCATCCAGTCCGCGTCATCCGAGACGATCGGGCCTTCGTCCTCGGTGTTGGGCACCTCGTCGGGGATGACGAACATGTTCTCGCGGTACTTGCCCCAGTGGCCGCTCTGTTCCCACTGGCGCGCGTCCATCACCTGCGGGGTCTTGACCTCGCGGTAGCCCGCCTGGTCGATCGCGCGGCGCATGTAGGCTTCCAGCTCGCGCCAGATCAGGTAGCCCTTGGGGTGCCAGAACACGCTGCCGTGGGCTTCCTGCTGGAGATGGAAGAGGTCCATTTCCCCGCCCAGCTTGCGGTGGTCGCGCTTGGCGGCTTCTTCCAGCCGGGTGAGGTGCGCATCGAGCTGCTTCTTGTTGAGCCAGCCGGTGCCGTAGATGCGGCTGAGCATCGCGTTCTTCTGGTCGCCGCGCCAGTAGGCGCCCGACACGCGGGTCAGCTTGAAGGCGGCGGGATCGAGCTTGCCAGTGCTGGGCAGGTGCGGCCCGCGGCACATGTCGAGCCAGTCATCACCTGACCAGTAGACGGTCAGCGCCTCGCCATCGGGCAGTTCGGCGGCCCATTCGGCCTTGAACACTTCGCCCTGCTGCTTCCACCGGCTGATCAGCTGGTCGCGGCTCCACTCCTCGCGGCGCAGCACCTTGTCGGCCTGGATGATGCGGCGCATCTCGGCCTCGATCGCGGGCAGGTCTTCCTCGGTGAAGGGGCGGTCCTTGGGCGCGAAATCGTAATAGAACCCGTCGTCGGTGCTGGGGCCAAAGGTGATCTGCGTGCCGGGAAACAGCGCCTGGACCGCTTCGGCCAGGACGTGGGCATAGTCATGCCGGGCCAGGTCCAGCGCCTCGGCCTCGTCGCGCGTGGTGACCAGTGCCAGCTCGCAATCGCCCTCGAACGGACGGGTCAGATCGCGCAGTTCGCCATCGATCCGCGCGGCCAGCGCCGCCTTGGCGAGGCCAGGGCCGATCGCGGCGGCAACATCGGCGGGAGTGGAGCCGACCGGCATTTCGCGCACGGAACCATCGGGCAGGCTGATCTTGAGAAGTTCGGACATGCCAAGGCCCTTAGCGGGCGCGGGCGTTTCCCTCAACTGCTCTCGAACTTGCGCTGTCCGGCCAGCACGGTCATGCGCTGCACGCCCGCCAGCTGGGTGCCGCGCTGGCGGACCGTGGCCATGAAGCGCCACTCGCTGCTGGCTGCCCTGGGCGTCAGTTCGACCGCCATGTAGCCGCGCCGGCTGGTGTCGCACCATTTGAGCTGCGGGTTGGCGGCCACGCTGTCACGCGCCAACTCGTCCGGCTTCATCCACCACAGCGAGTTTTCCGCGCCCGGCGAGCTCACCGAATGCCCGGCCATTTCCACCCCGACGCGCTGGCCCTTGCGATCAAGGTCGAACGCCCAGGCGTTGTGACTGTCGCCGGCCAGCACGACCAGGTTGGCGTCGGCCGCCAGCGCCGCCTTGAACAGGCGGTCGCGTGCGGCGGGATAGCCGTCCCAGGCATCCATGTTGAGCGGCACGCCTGCCTGCCCCGCCGCGACCGAGGCCTGAAGCCGCGCCTTCAGCCAGTCGGGCGCCTTGGCGCTCATCCCATCGAGCACGCGCGGGGTCATCTTCAGCTGGCCCATGACGACCTGCTGGCCCAGCACCTGCCAGGGCTTGCGCGCGCGGGTTGATTCCTTCAGCGCCCTGGCCAGCCAGGCTTCCTGCTGCGCGCCCAGCAGGGTGCGGCCCGGATCCTTCAGCGGCCCGTCGCGCAAGCGCACCAAGGCTGCCTGCAATTGCTCGCCGCTCAGCCCCTTGGTCACTTCGGTCAGGTCAAGCGATTCCATCCGCGCCAGATGGCGGCTTTCCAGCTTGAACAGGGTGGCCAGGTCCCCGATCTCGTACTTGGCCCAGTAATCGTCCGAGACCGGCATCCATTCGCGGTAGGCCTGTTCCGACGCCGCCTTGCGCGCCGGCCAGTCGCCCTCATCCGGCTGGTGGTTTTCGGCGCCGCCAGCCCAGGTGTCGTTGGCGGTTTCGTGATCGTCCCACATCGGCACCATCGGCCAGAGCTGGTGCAGGCGTTGCAGGTCGGGATCGGCACGGTAGGTGGCAAAGCGTTCGCGGTAGCCGGCCAGGGTCACCGCTTCGTTTTCAGGCAGCAGGCGGCCATCCACGGTCTGCTTGGCGCTGGGATAGGTGCCGCGGGCATATTCGTAGAAATAGTCGCCCAGGTGCATGGTCAGGTCGAAATCGCCCGCCTCGCAGGCATGGGCATAGGCGTTGAACCAGCCAAAGCCATAGTTCGAGCAGGAAAACACCGCGATCCGGAACTTGTCCACCTTGCCCACCGGCAGAGTGCGGGTGCGGCCAGTGGCGGACTTGTCGCCATTTGGGGCGATGAAGCGGTAGAAGTACCAGCTGCCGGGCTTGAGACCCGTGGCAAAGGCCTTGGCACAATGATCGTTTGCGGGGCTGGCCTGGCATTCGCCGCTGGCGAGCGGGCGGGCGAAATCATCGGTTTCGGCCACTTCCCAGGTCAGCGCGGTGTCCGCCGGGGCGACGAAGCGGGTCCACAGCAGGACCCGGTCCGGGCCCGGTTCGCCGCTGGCGACCCCGTGGGTGAAGCCGCCAGCCGTCACCGCGCGCAGCGGCGCGGACAGGCCCGCCAGCCCCAGCACGCCCAGCTTGAACAGACTGCGCCGGTCGGCAGCAAGGCCCGCGGCGGGGGCGGGCGGCTGGGTCATCTTGGGTCTCCCTGGTCCTGGGCTGCAGGTTAGCCACGAATTGTGACAGCGCAATGCCATGTCGCCGCAGGGCTGACAGGGCGCGCCGTCGCGGGCATGAAGGCGGGCATGACCGACACAAGCTATCTCGATTGTTCGCGCGGGCGGCGCCTCGCCTATCGCCAGCTGCCCGGCACCGGCCCGACATTGGTGTTCCTGCCCGGCTACATGTCGGACATGGCCGGGGGCAAGGCCACGGCGCTGTTCGACTGGGCGGGTGCGCAGGGCCGGGCCTGCCTCTTGCTCGACTATTCGGGCTGCGGGCTGAGCGGCGGTGACTTTGCCGACCAGACCATCGGCGGCTGGGCGGACGATGTGCTGACGCTGATTGACACGCTGGTGGAAGGGCCGGTGGTGCTGGTCGGCTCGTCGATGGGCGGGTGGCTGATGCTGCTCGCCGGGCGGGTGCTGGCGGCGCAGGGGCGGCTGGCCGGACTGGTCGGGATCGCCGCCGCGCCGGACTTTACCGAATGGGGCACCACCGCCGAACAGCAGGCCGAACTGGCGGCCGGACGCACGATCTACGAATACAATCCCTATGGCCCCGAGCCGACCCCGACCCATGCCCGGCTGTGGGCCGATGGCCAGGCGCGGCGGGTGCTTGGCGGCGCGCCGATCGCGATCGATTGCCCGGTGCGGCTGCTGCACGGCCAGGCCGATCCTGATGTGCCGTGGGAACTGTCACTGCGGATCGCGGCGGCGCTGCGTTCAGGCGATGTGCAGGTCACGCTGATCAAGGACGGGGATCACCGCCTGTCGCGGGACGGCGATATTGCTCTGCTGCTGCGCACTATCGCCGCGCTGCCCTGATCCGGAGTGCCCATGCCGCTTGCCGCCCTGTTGTTCCTGCCGCTCGCCCTGCAGGCCGGAAACGCCCCGCCGCTGCCCCGCGCGCCGCTGGAAATCCCGCGCCGCAAGGGTGAAGCCAAGGCCGAGGCGCCGCCGCCCAGCCGGCTTCAGCAATGCCTTGACCTGACGCGCACCGCCCCGGTTGCCGCCGCGGTCCAGGCGCGGGGCTGGCTCGATGCGGCCAAGGGGTCGGCCCGGGCCGAACCGGGGCGCTGCCTTGGCGTGGCCCTGTCCGCGCAGGAGCAGTGGGACGATGCCATGGCCGCGTTCCTCGCCGCGCGCGATGCCAGCGCCGCGAACGAGCGGGTGGAGATCGCCCGGCTGGGCGGGATGGCGGGCAATGCCGCGCTGGCGGCGGGCAAGCCAGACATGGCGCTGGCCGCGCTCGACCGGGCGCATGGCGATGCGCTGGGGGCGGGGGACGCTGCCCTTGCTGCGCTGTTGTCGATCGACCGCGCCCGCGCGCTGGTGGCGCTGGGCCGCGACGGCGATGCCGCCGCTGCCCTCGCCGAAGCGCGCAGCGGCGCGCCCGCCGAAGCCCAGGGCTGGCTGCTTTCTGCCACACTGTCGCGCCGCCAGGGCAAGCTGGGTGAAGCCCAGACGCAAATCCAGCAGGCCGCCACGCTTGCCCCGCTCGACCCCGAAGTGGGGCTGGAAGCCGGCGTCATCGCCGCGCTGGGCGGCCGCGACGAGGCAGCGCGGAAAAGCTTCACCTCGGTGATCCACGCCGCGCCCGGCAGCGATCTGGCGCGCCGGGCGCAGCAATATCTTGACCAACTGGGGCCCGCCGCCGCACCATCGCGGTGATGATCCCGCTGTCCGTCCTCGATCTCGTCCCGGTGCGTGAACATGGCACCGTGTCCGAAGCCCTGCACGATGCCGCCGCGCTGGCCCGCTGCGCGGAAGCGGCGGGTTACAAGCGCTTCTGGGTGGCCGAACACCACGCGATGGACGGGATTGCCGGGGGCGCCACTGCTGTCGTGCTGGCGCATATCGGCCAGTCAACCTCCACCATCCGGATCGGTTCGGGCGGGATCATGCTGCCCAACCACAACCCCTGGGTGATCGCGGAACAGTTCGGCACGCTTGATGCGCTGTTTCCCGGGCGGGTCGACCTCGGGCTGGGCCGCGCGCCGGGGGCCGATGGGCGGCTGGGCCAGGCGCTGCGCAAGGACCTGATGCGCTCGGCCGAGAATTTCCCCCACGACGTGGTCGAACTGCGCGCGCTGCTGACGGGCGAGCCCGAACTGGCGATGCGCGCCACCCCCGGTTACGGCGCGCAGGTCGAAATGTGGATGCTCGGCTCCAGCCTGTTCGGCGCGCAGCTCGCCGCGATGCTGGGGCTGCCCTATGCCTTCGCCTCGCACTTTGCGCCCGATCACCTCGATGCCGCGCTGGCGCTTTACCGCAAGGAGTTTCGCCCCTCGCAGTGGCTGGAACGGCCCCACGCGATGGCGGCGATGACCGTGATTGCCGCCGACAGCGACGAGGAAGCCGTGCTGCTGGCCAGTTCGATGGATCAGAGCTTCGTCGCCCTGCGCAGCGGCACTCCGGGACGGCTGCAACCGCCCGTGCCCGGTTACCGGCAAAGCCTGCCGCCATCGGCGCTCGCCATGCTGGAACACATGCGCCAGGCCAGCGCAGTCGGCTCGCCCGCGACCGTGCGCGACCGGATCGCCCGGTTCGTCGAACGCACCCAGGCTGACGAGCTGATCGTTGCCGGGGCGACCTATGATCCCCTCGCTCGCCACAAGTCGCTCGAACTGACGGCAAAGGCGCTGAATTAGGGTGCTTTCCCTAGCGCCAACTGGTTGCAACGGAGACCACTTGCGCTTAGACTGCGTAAAAATGCTTCAAGGTATAGCAATTTTATAACAGGTAGGAGCGGCGGTGCAGACCGCCGACAGGAGAGTGCAAGCGATGAACGCGAAGCCCGCCGATCACGGCGCCAACCAGCAGTTGTCCCAGGCCCTGGCGCAGCGGATCGCCGCCGCCCTGCTGCCCGGCGACCAGCCCTTCACCCCCGAGGCGCTGGCCAGTGTTGCCGATTTCGTGCTGGCCACCGCCGCCACGCGCCAGGGCAGCGAACCCGCGCTGGCGATCGAGACCGTTTCGGGTGCGGCGGGCGAACGCTTCATGCGGATCGCGGTGATCAATGACGACATGCCGTTCCTGGTCGATTCGATCGCCACCACCATTGCCGCCCACGGCCTGGCGATCGACCGGTTGGTCCACCCGGTGCTGCCGGTGCGGCGCGATGGCCAGGGCCGGCTGACTCAGGTGCCGGATGGCGAGGCTGCCGGCGAAAAGCGCGAATCGATGGTCTACCTCGAAACCGAACGCGCCGATGCCAAGGCGCGCCGGCAGGTGGAACATGCGCTTGAAACGACCCTGGCCGATGTCCGCGCCGCCGTGGCCGATTGGCCAGCGATGCAGCAGGCCATGGCGCAGGACGCCGATGCCTGCACCGATAGCGAAGGCGCGGCGCTGCTGCGCTGGTTCAAGGACGGGATGCTGACCCAGCTGGGCCACCTGGTGCGCCGCCGCGACGGCAGCCAGACCGGCGCGCTGGGCATCTGCCGCAAGAGCGCGAATGTGCTGCTGGGCCCGATCTCGTGGGACCGCGCCTTTGCCTGGTTCGACGGCGCGAAAAAGGGCGCGCGCGCCCCGCTTGTGGTCAAGAGCAACCGCATCAGCAACGTCCACCGCCGCAGCCCGCTCGACCTGTTCATCCTGCCGATCTACGAGGATGGCCAGCTGGCCGCGCTGTCCGCCCATGCCGGCATCTGGACCAGCGCCGCGCTGGGTGCGCAGCCAACCCAGGTGCCGCGGATGCGCGCGCAGCTGGCGGAACTGACCCGCCGCTTCGGCTTTGCCCCGCAGGGCCATGCCGGCAAGGCACTGGTCCACGCGCTGACCGCGCTGCCGCACGACCTGCTGATCTGCTTCGACGATGCCGATCTCGAACGGGTCGCCACCACCACCATGAGCCTGACCGACCGGCCCCGCGCCCGGCTGGTGATGGTCAACGCCCCGCTGGACCGGCACGCCTATGCCTTTGTCTGGCTGCCGCGCGACATCATGTCCACCGGGACCCGCCTGCAGGTCGCGGCGATGCTCGAACAGGCCTGCGAGGCCCCGGTGCTGGACTGGACGCTGCAGGTCGAAGGCAGCCTGGCGCTGCTGCGCTTCGTGCTCGACCTGCCCGAAGTCTTCGTCCTGCCGGACGAGGCCGCGCTCGATGCGCGGCTTCAGGCCATGCTGCGCGGCTGGGCCGAAGCGGTCGAGGCGGAAATCGCCCAGGGCGAGGACGCCTCGCGCGCGGCGGCGATTGCCGCGCGTTTCGCCGAAAGCTTCCCCTTGTCCTACCGCAGCGCGTTCGGCCCGGCCGAGGCGGCCGCCGACATCGCCCGACTGCGCCGCCTCGCCGCCGAGGGCGAGAACGGCCCCCGGCGCGGGGTGCGGATGCTGCTGCGTGGCACTGACCAGGGCGATGAACTGCACCTCAAGCTGTATCAGCGCCACGGCGCGCTCGCCCTGTCCGATGCGGTCCCGGCGCTGGAAAACTTCGGCTTCCGCGTGATCGAGAACCTGCCGACCGAGCTCGACCAGGGCCGGATGGGCACGATCCACGATTTCACCCTGGCCCTGCCCGCCGGGGTCGAGGCACCGGCCCTGCTGGCGCGCGCCGCGACGATCGAGGCCGCGCTGGCCGACGTGCTCAATGGCGCGGCCGAGGATGATCCGTTCAACCGCCTGATCACCACGGTCGACCTGTCGGCCCGGGCGGCCAACTGGCTGCGCGCTTGGTATCGCTATCTGCGTCAGGCCGGGCTCAACTATACCGTGCAGACCGCGGTCGATGCGCTGCAGAATGCCCCGGTGGTTACCCGCGGGCTGACCGCGCTGTTCGCCGCGCGCCACGACCCGCACTTCAAGCGTGACCGCGACGAGGCCGAGGCCGAGGCGCAGGACGCCATCCGCGACGGCCTGTCGCGCGTTGCCGCGATCAACGATGACCGGCTGCTGCGCCAGTACCGCGCGGTGGTCGAAGCCATGCTGCGCACCAATGCCTTTGCCCCGGCGGGGGCCGAAGCGCTGGCCTTCAAGCTCGATTCGGCGCTGGTTCCCGGCCTGCCCCGGCCCGTGCCCTGGCGCGAGGTGTTCGTCTATTCGCGGCGGGTCGAAGGGATCCATCTGCGCGCCGGGCCGGTGGCGCGCGGCGGGCTGCGCTGGTCAGACCGGCGCGACGATTTCCGCACCGAAATCCTGGGGCTGATGAAGGCCCAGCGGGTCAAGAACGCGGTGATCGTGCCGACGGGCGCCAAGGGCGGGTTCTATCCCAAGCAGCTGCCCGACCCCGCGCGGGACCGCGATGGCTGGCTGGCCGAAGGCAAGGCCAGCTACCAGCTGTTCATCCGCACCCTCTTGTCGATCACCGACAACATCCAGGGCGCCAAGGTCGCCCATCCCAAGGGCGTGGTTGTGCGCGATGGGGAAGACCCCTATTTCGTGGTCGCCGCCGACAAGGGCACCGCGACCTTTTCCGACACGGCCAACGCGATTGCCGATGAACACCACTTCTGGCTCGACGATGCCTTCGCCAGCGGCGGCTCGAAGGGCTATGACCACAAGGCCATGGGCATCACCGCCCGGGGCGCGTGGCTGTCGGTGCGCCGCCATTTCCTCGAACTGGGCGTGGACGTGCAGTCCGATCCGGTCCGCGTTGCCGGCTGCGGCGACATGTCGGGCGACGTGTTCGGCAACGGCATGCTGCTGTCGAAGGCGATTCGGCTGGTCGCCGCGTTCGACCACCGCCACATCTTCCTCGATCCCGAACCCGATGCGGCGAAAAGCTGGGCCGAACGCGCGCGGATGTTCGCCCTGCCGCGCTCAAGCTGGGACGATTACGACAAGGCGCTGATTTCCGCCGGCGGCGGCGTGTTCGCCCGCAGCCTCAAGGAAATTCCGCTCAGCCCTCAGGTCAAGGCGATGCTGGGGCTGAGCGTCGATTCGATCGATCCCGACAGCCTGATCACCGCGATCCTCAAAGCGCAGGTCGACCTGCTGTGGTTCGGCGGGATCGGCACCTATGTGAAAGCGGCGAGCGAAAACAACGTCCAGGTGGGCGATCCGGCCAACGATGCGCTGCGCATCGATGGCGGGCAGGTGCGCGCCCGCGTGATCGGCGAAGGCGCGAACCTGGGCTGCACCCAGGCGGGGCGGATCGAATTTGCCCTGTCCGGGGGGCGGATCAACACCGACTTCATCGACAATTCCGCCGGGGTCGATTGCAGCGACAACGAGGTCAACATCAAGATCGCGTTGGCCGGGGCCAAACGCGCCGGGCGGCTGGACGAGGACGGGCGGGTCAAGCTTCTGGTGGAGATGACCGACGAGGTTGGCGAACTGGTGCTGGAGGACAACCGCCTGCAGGCCCTGGCACTGTCGATCGCGCAGGCCGGCGGCGCGGCGGCGACCGCATCGCACCTGCGGCTGATCGAGCAGCTGGAAGCCGGCGGGCACCTTGACCGCAAGACCGAAGGCCTGGCCGAAGGCGACGTGCTGGCCCGCCGCGCGGCGGACGGCATGGGTCTGACCCGGCCGGAACTGGCCGTGCTGCTGTCCAGCGCCAAGCTGGTCCTGCAGGACGCGCTGGAACACAGCGTGCTGGTCGACGATCCGGGGCTGGAAGCCGACCTGCTGGCCGCTTTCCCGCAGCCGATGCGCGATGCGTTCCGCGAGGATATCCTCGGCCATCGCCTGCGCCGCGAAATCATCGCGACCAAGCTGGCCAACCGCCTGATCAACCGGCTGGGCCTGATCCACCCGTTCGAACTGGCCGAGGAAGAAGGCGTGACCCTGCCGCAAGTGGTCGCCGCCTTTGTCGCGGCGGAACGGCTGCTGGGGCTGGACGGGGTGTGGCAGGCGCTGGAAGACACGGCGATGCCCGAAGCGGCGCGAATCCAGCTGTTCGACCGCGCGGCGGCCGCCACTACCGATCACATGGCCGATCTGCTGCGGGTCGGGCTCGGCACGCTCGAACCCTCGCACCTGGTCGCGGAGCTTGGGGCGGGCGTGGCGGAACTGCGCCAATCGGCCATGGGCCTGCTTTCGGGCGAGGCGCTGGCCCAGTCGCAGCGGATGCGCACCGATCTGGCCGCGCTCGGCGCGCCGGACGCCGAAGCGGGCATGGTCGCCACGCTTTACGACCTTGACGGCACGATCGGCCTGGCGCGGCTGGCGCAGGACAGCGGCCAGTCGCCCAGCGCAATCACCCGCGGCTTTACCGAGCTGGGCGCGCGCCTGGGGCTGGACTGGGCGCAGATGACCGCCGCCCGGATGAGCCCGTCGGACCCGTGGGAACGCCTGCTGGTCAACGGCCTCGCGCGCGATTTCCAGCAGATGCGGCTCGATTTCCTGCGCCGCGTCATGGGCCGCGATGGCGATGCCTTGCAGGCGGTGGAACGCTGGGCCGAGGCGCAGCAAGGCGCAATCCGCCAGTTCCGCGCCATGGTCGCCCGCGCCCAGGCGGCGGTGCCGGTCGCGCCCGCGATGCTGGCGCAGGTCGCCAGCCAGGCGCGCAACCTGCTGGGGCGATAGGGGGCGATGCCATCAGAAATTGCGCAAAGCCGCCGCCCCGGCTAAGGCCCGCGCGCTATGACTGAACAGCGCGACTATCGTTCGACCGTCTTCCTGCCCAAGACGGACTTCCCCATGAAAGCCGGCCTTCCCCAGAAGGAGCCGGGCATTCTGGCGCGCTGGCAGGAAACGGACCTCTATCGCAAGCTTCGCGAAGCCCGCGCCGGCCGCGACAAGTTCATCCTGCATGATGGCCCGCCCTATGCCAACGGCGACATGCATATCGGCCATGCGCTGAACCATATCCTCAAGGACATGGTCTGCCGCACCCGCAACCTGCTGGGCTTCGATGCGCCCTATGTGCCGGGCTGGGATTGCCACGGCCTGCCGATCGAATGGAAGGTCGAGGAGCAGTACCGCAAGAAGAAGCGCAACAAGGACGAGGTTCCGGCGGAGGAATTCCGCGCCGAATGCCGCGCCTATGCCCAGGGCTGGGTCGATGTGCAGCGCGAACAGCTCAAGCGGCTGGGGATCATGGGCGATTGGGATCACCCCTATCTGACCATGGATTTCCAGGCCGAAGCGACGATCGTGGCCGAACTGCTGAAGTTTGCCGCCAACGGCATGCTTTATCGCGGGGCCAAGCCAGTGATGTGGTCGCCCGTTGAGAAAACGGCGCTGGCCGAAGCCGAGGTGGAATACGAGGACATCACCTCGACCCAGATCGACGTGGCCTTCGAAATCGTGGAATCGCCGATCCCCGAGTTGGTCGGCGCCCATGCGGTGATCTGGACGACCACGCCGTGGACGATCCCGGTGAACCAGGCTTTGGCCTATGGGCCGGAAATCGAATATGGTCTTTACGAAGGCGAGGGCCGTCGCTTGCTCCTGTCCAAGGAACGCGCGGCCCTGATTGCGCACTACGCCGGCGTAACGTCGATCAGGACTGTCAAAGGCTCCGACCTCTTCGGCACCGTGGCCCGCCACCCGATGCACGAATTGGGCGGGTTCTTTGCCCGGCCGCGTCCGTTCCTGCCGGGCAGCTTCGTCACCACCGACAGCGGCACGGGCCTGGTCCACATGGCCCCCGACCACGGCGAGGATGACTTCCTGCTGTGCAAGGAACACGGGCTTGAGCCGGTCTTCGCGGTCGAAGGCGACGGCAAGTACCGCGCCGACTGGCTGTGGCTGGGCGGCGAAGGCAGTGTCATCAATCCCAAGTTCAACGCGCCGGACGGCCCGATCTGCACCGCCCTGCGCGAAGCGGGCGCGTTGCTGGCGGCCAGCGCCGATTACAAGCACTCCTACCCGCACTCGTGGCGGTCCAAGGCCAAGGTGATCTTCCGCTGCACGCCGCAGTGGTTCGTGCCGATGGACAAGATCATGGCCCACATCGAACCCAAGAGCGGGGCCGAGCAGGGCTGGGAAGCCGAAGGCGGCGCGATCAACCCGGTCGAGGAACACCGCGCCGACGCGCCGACGCTGCGCCAGGCCGCGATGCAGGCAATCGCGGAAACGCGCTTCGTCCCCGAAAAGGGCCGCAACCGCATCGGTTCGATGGTTGAAGGGCGGCCCGACTGGGTGCTCTCGCGCCAGCGCGCCTGGGGCGTGCCGATCACCCTGTTCGTGAACCGCAAGACCGGCCAGTACCTGAATGATCCGGCGGTGAACGACCGGATCATCGCCGCCGTGCGCGCGGCGGGCGTCGACGCCTGGTCGGATGCCCGCGCGCAGGAATACCTGGGCGCGGACTACCGGGCCGAGGATTACGAGCGCGTCACCGACATTCTGGACGTGTGGTTCGATTCGGGCAGCACCCACGCCTTCGTGCTGGAAAGCGGCCGCTGGCCCGACCTGCTGCGCGGCGAAGGCCACAGCGGCCCGCGCGCCGACCTGTATCTGGAAGGCTCTGACCAGCATCGCGGCTGGTTCCAGTCGAGCCTGCTGGAAAGCTGCGCCACGCGCGGCCACGCGCCGTACAAGGCGGTGCTGACCCACGGCTTCACCATGGACGCCAAGGGCATGAAGATGTCCAAGTCGCTGGGCAACACCATCGACCCGCTCAAGGTCATGGAAAACTACGGCGCGGACATCATCCGGCTGTGGGCGCTGTCGGTGGACTTCACCGAAGACCACCGCATCGGCGATGAAATCCTGAAGGGTGTGGCCGACCAGTACCGCAAGCTGCGCAATACCTTCCGCTACCTGCTCGGCGCGCTCGACGGGTTCAGCGAGGCGGAGCGGGTGGACGTGGCCGCCATGCCTGAACTGGAACGCTATGTCCTGGCGCTGCTGGCGGGGCTTGACGGGGCGCTTCGCGCGGCGGTCGAAGACCATGACTACAACAGCTATGTCCGCGCGCTGACCGACTTCTGCAATGAAGACCTTTCGGCCTTCTTCTTCGATATCCGCAAGGACTGCCTCTATTGCGACGCGGCCGACGATCCCAAGCGGATGGCCTACCGCACGGTGCTGGACACGCTGTTCCACGCCCTGATCCGCTATGCCGCGCCGGTGCTGGTGTTCACGGCGGAAGAAGTGTGGGGCAGCCGCTATCCCGAGGCGGGCAGCGTGCACCTGCTGGAGTGGCCGGTGGTGCCTTCGACGGATGATGCCGGGGTTATCGAAAAGTGGACCCAGATTCGCGCTCAGCGAATGATGGCGAACGAGCTCATCGAACCCATGCGCCGGGAAAAGTTGATCGGATCGAGCCTTGAGGCCGAATATACCTATGAAGGCGATCCTGGCGACGTTGATCTTGCCGAGATCTTCATCGTAGCCGCCGTGCACCAAGGGCCGACGGGTGTGCGCAAGACCGCCCACCACAAGTGCGGCCGCTGCTGGCGGCACCTGCCCGAGGTCAGCGAGGACGGCGCGCTCTGTTCACGCTGCGAACAGGTTGTGTCGGGCATGGACGCCGCCTGATGAACCCGCTTGTCCGCCTCCGTCTGCTTGGGCTTGGCCTGGCTGCCGTGATTTTCGCGGCGGACCAGTGGATCAAGTGGCTGGTGCGCGTGCCGCTGCAATTGCGGCAGGTCGGCTCGATCGACCTGATCCCGTTCTTCCGGCTGACCTGGGCGGAAAACTATGGCGTGTCGCTGGGCATGCTGACGGCGGATTCGATGGAGATGCGCTGGCTGCTCGTCGCACTCACCGCGGGGATCGCGCTGGTTGTGCTGGTCTGGCTGCTGCGCGAAAAGGCCGCGCCCGAAGTTGTCGCGCTGGGCCTGGTGCTGGGCGGGGCGCTGGGCAACATCCGCGACCGGATGGTCCACGGCTACGTGGTCGACTATGCCGACCTGCACATCGGCGATTGGCGCCCCTTCCTGATCTTCAACCTGGCCGATGCGGCGATCACCATCGGCGTCCTGATTATCCTTGCCCGTTCCTTCCTTTCGCGCGAAAAGCAGGACAACGCGGGCAAGCCCGCCACGGAGAGTTAATTCACATGCGCAAGATTTCCGCCATCCTGATCCTTGCCGGCGCTTCGGCCATGCTGTCCGGCTGCGGTGGCGGCGGGCTGTTCAATCGCGACCGGCCTGATGAATTCGCGGTGCAGCGCCAGGCTCCGCTGGTGATCCCGCCCGATTTCGCGCTGACCCCGCCGGCCCCGGGCGCGCCGCGCCCGTCGGACCGCAACACCGCCACCCAGGCGCAGGACGCCCTGTTCGGTGCCCCCGCGCCGCGCAGCGAAGTGGAAAAGAACGCCGGCAACCGCGCCGGCACGGCCGCCAACTCGATCCGCTCGACCGTGGGCGATCCGCTGACCAACACCGTTGCCAAGGGCAGCGTCACCCGCGACATCATCGCCGCCCCGCAGGGCGACGGCCGCGAGGCGCAGGTCCAGATCGGCGGCTGAACGCGCCTGCAATCAGGTCAGGAAACGCAAGATGCCTCTCCCCCGCCGGAGGGGCATTTTGCGTTTCAGGCCGGGCGAGCCGTGCTGCGTCCCGCTGCCTGACGATAACTATCGTCACCCCGGGCCGGACCCCGGGTCAAGCCCGGGGTGACGGCACTGGATAGGTTCGATCCGCCCGCTCAGCTCAGCGCGATGTCGGGGGCGTCTTCCTGCTTGATCCCGACCAGGTGATAGCCAGCGTCGACGTGATGGGTTTCACCCGTCACGCCCGATGCCAGGTCGCTGAGCAGATAGAGCGCCGAACCGCCGACATCCTCGATCGTCACGTTGCGGCGCAGCGGCGAATTGAGCTCGTTCCACTTCAGGATGTAGCGGAAATCGCCGATCCCGCTGGCGGCGAGCGTGCGGATCGGCCCGGCCGAGATCGCGTTGACGCGGATCCCTTCGGGGCCAAGGTCGTTGGCGAGGTACTTCACGCTGGTTTCCAGCGCCGCCTTGGCCACGCCCATCACGTTGTAATGCGGCACAACCTTTTCCGCGCCGTAGTAGGACAGCGTCAGGATCGAGCCGCCTTGCGCCATCATCGGCCGGGCGCGCCTGGTCACGGCGACCAGGCTGTAGGCCGAGATGTTCATGGTCATCAGGAAGTTGTCGAGGCTGGTGTCGCAGTACTTGCCGCGCAGCTCGTTCTTGTCGGAAAATCCGATCGCGTGGACCACGAAGTCGATCGTCGGCCACTTCGCCGCCAGGGTGGCAAAGGCGGTGTCGAGCGCGGCCATGTCGGACACGTCGCAATCGATCAGGAAATCGCTGCCCAGGCTGGCGGCCAGCGGGCGCACCCGCTTTTCCAGCGCTTCGCCCTGGTAGGAAAAGGCCAGTTCCGCCCCCGCTTCGTGCAGCTTCTGGGCGATCCCCCAGGCCAGCGACTTGTCGTTTGCCAGGCCCATGATCAGCCCGCGCTTGCCCTGCATCAATCCAGTCATCCGATTGCCACCATCCCTTTATCCGGCGTCCCGTTCCGTTACGGCATGGCTGGCCATGTCCCGCTCCTCCGGCGTGACCGCCAATGCCGCATTCAGTTCAGCGCCTACTACCATGCCCAGCCCGACAAGCCAGAAAAAGAACAGCGCAATCATCACCCCGGCCAGGCTGCCATAGGTCAGGTCATAGGTGAAGAAGCGGGCCAGCACCGTTGGCAGCAGGCCCATCGCCGCCACCCACCAGCCGGTGACCAGCAGCGCGCCGGGCCATTTCGGATAGGCGCGGGCGCGGTAGGCGGTGGGGGTCAGCGTGTAGAACAGCAGGTAGAGCGAGGCATAGAGCACCAGCGCCGGAACCAGCCGCGAGGTGCCGAGCGTGGCAATCCATCCGCCCGCGCGGGGGAACCAGGCAGCGATCACTTCCTGTGCGGCGCCAATCGCGACCTGGGCGAACAGCGCCATGATCAGCAGCGCTGCCGCCGCCACGGTGACCCCGGTGGAAATCAGCCGGTAGCGCCAATAGGCGACCGCATGGCGGGTGCCATAGGCGCGGCGCAGGATGTCGCGGATCGTCTCGATCAGGCTGCCCACGGTCCACAGGCCAACCAGTCCGCCGATCCACAGCAGCCAGCCCGATCGCGCCGTGACCACGTCCATCGCCACCGGTTCCAGCGCGGCGCGCACCACCGGCGGCACCGCCAGCAGGAAGGTGTGGACCGAGGCGACGCGCTGCCCTTCCTCGCCGATCAGCGAGGTGACCAGCGAAATAACTACGAAAAACGGAAACAGCGACAGGATCGCCATGTAGGCAAGGTTGCCGGCATGGATGAACCCGTCGTGCCAGGCCCCGGTCCAGACGCGCTGCACCACCCGGTACAGACGCGTGCCCCAGAACCGGCCTTGCGGCCCGAAATGGGTGTCGGCGGTCTGCTGCAAGTCCTCGTGCCAGCGCTCGGCGCGGCGGCGGCGAGCTTCGGGGGACAGGTCGGGCAGCGGGTGCGCCTCGTCTGCCGGGCGCTCCTCCATGCGGTCAGACGCCCAGTTTCGCGCGCAGGTTGCGCGGATCGCGCCACCCTTCCAGCCGCTGGACCAGGTCCGGATCGTTTTCGGGCAGTTGCACCTCGATCGTGATCAGCTGGTCGCCGCGCGTGCCGTCCTTGCGGGTAAAGCCCTTGCCCCCCAGCCGCAGCGTCTTGCCCGAACTGGTGCCGGGGGCCACTGTCAGCATCACCGCGCCATCGGCGGTCGGCACCTTGACCTTGGCGCCGTTCACCGCCTCGTCCAGGCTGATCGGCACGTCGATCCGCAGGTTGTCGCCATCGCGCTTGAAGAAGGGGTGGGGCTGCAGGTGGATCGTGACAATCGCGTCGCCCGCGCCGCCGGGGCCGGGCTCGCCCTTGCCGGCGAGGCGCATCTGGGTGCCGTCTTCCACCCCGGCGGGCAGTTTCAGGTCGATCGTCTTGCCATCGGACAGGGTGATCCGCTGGGTCGCGCGGGTGGCCGCATCGGGCAGCGAGACGCCCAGCTTGTAGGCCACGTTGGCGCCCTTGGGTGCCGCGCGTCGGCCGCCGCCGAACGGTCCGCCCGCGCCGCCGCCCATGCCGCCGCGCCCGCCGAACAGGCCTTCGAAAATATCGCCCAGGTCGATCCCGTCACCGCCGCCGAAGCCTTCGAAGCCATCGGCGCGGAAACCGCGCTGGCTGCCGCCGCCAAAGCCCCCGCCCGGCCCGCCGCCAAAGCCGAAGCCGCCGGTCGGGTTGCCGTCGATGTCGATCTCACCCCGGTCGAACCGGGCGCGCTTGTCCTTGTCGGACAGCAGGTCATAGGCGCGGGTCACTTCCGAAAAGCGCTCCGCGGCCTTGGGGTTGTCCTGGTTGCGGTCCGGGTGAAGCTCCTTGGCCAGCTTGCGATAGGCGGACTTGATGTCCTTCTCGCTCGCGCCGCGAGCCACGCCGAGGATCGAATAGGGGTCTGCCATGCTGGTTAGCTAGGTGCGATGAGCCATTTGGGCAAGGTTTGGTGTGGCGGTGCGGAAAAGCCGTCGGGAAGATTCCTTGTTTGGTGCGCTCTTTGCATCCGCAAAGAGCTTGGCCTGGCCGGCCCGCTCCCCCCGCCCAACCACCCACAGGGTACCTTGAAGGGGTGGGTGGGCCGGGGGAGCGGGCCGGCCAGGCCAAGCTGATCGCGGAGGCGATCAGCGCACCCGGCAAGAACTCTTCCGCACCGGCATATGCCGGAAAGGGAATTGCGAGACACTCGCGCTTTCTTCGCAGGCGCAGCACGGCTATGATGGGCGCATGGATGAAACCCAGGTCGCCAACGCCATCCCCGATGCCGCGCCCTTTGCGCTGTTCGACGAATGGTTCGCCGAAGCGAAGAAGCACGAGCCCAACGATCCCGAGGCGGTGGCCGTTGCCACGGCGACGCCCGATGCCATGCCATCCGTGCGGATGGTGTTGATGAAGGATCACGGGCCGGACCTGCTCGGCCCGCACGGCGGCTTCGTGTTCTATACCAACAGCCACAGCCGCAAGGGCGGCGAACTGCTGGCCAACCCGCAGGCGGCGATGCTGTTTCACTGGAAATCGCTGCGCCGCCAGATTCGCATTGAAGGAACCATCGCCCCGGTGCCCGATGCGATGGCCGATGCCTATTTCGCCAGCCGCAGCCGCGATTCGCAGCTCGGCGCCCATGCCAGCGACCAGTCCGCCCCGCTCGATTCGCGCGCCACGTTCCTGGCCCGGATCGCCAAGGTGACGGCGCGCCACCTTGTCGGGCAGGTGCCGCGCCCGCCGCACTGGACCGGCTTCTGCCTGACCCCCAGCGCTTTCGAATTCTGGATGGACCGCCCCTTCCGCCTGCACGAACGCCGCCGGTTTACCCGGCTGGCCGAAGGCGGTTGGGCCAGCACGTTGCTGTTCCCATGACCGACGTGAACGCCCTTAACCGCAGTGCGGCGATGGCCTCGATCGCGGTGGCGCTGCTGCTGGTCGGGCTCAAGGCCTGGGCCGCGCTGTCGACCGGGTCGACCGCGATGCTGGGCAGCCTGGCCGATACCCTGCTCGACCTTGTCGCCTCGATCGCGACGCTGGCCGGGGTCTGGGTGGCGGCGCAGCCCGACGATCACAACCACCGCTTCGGCCACGGCAAGGCCGAGGCGCTGGCGGCGATGTTCCAGGTGGTGCTGATCTCGATCTCGGCGCTCACCCTGGCGGTGCGCGCGGTGCAGCAATGGTTCGCCGGGGTGCGGCCCGAAGGCGCGGAAGGCGGGATCATCGTGTCCGGCATTGCCATGGCCGCAACGATCCTGCTGCTGCTGTGGCAGCGCTATGTGATCCGCCGAACCGGCAGTCTGGCGATCAGCACTGACAACGTCCACTACAAGTCGGACCTGTTCCTCAACATGGCGGTGATCGCTGCCCTGGCGCTGGACCAGTATGCCGGGATCCGCGGGGCGGATTCGGTGTTCGGCCTGGCGATCGCGCTGTGGCTGGGCTGGGGCGCCTGGGGCGCATCGCAGGAAGCGATCGAACAGCTGATGGACCACGAATGGCCCGCCGAAAAGCGCGACCGGTTCCTTGAAGTGGTCGCCCGCCACCCGGAACTGCGCGGCCTGCACGACCTGCGCACCCGCACCTCGGGCAACCGCGACTTCGTCCAGTTCCACGTCGCGGTCGACCCGCAGATGACGGTGCGCGCCGCGCATGACGTGATGGACGACATCGAGCGCAAGCTGATGGCCGAATTCCCGGGGATCGAGATCCTGATCCACCCCGACCCGGAAGGCCACGTCGATCCCACCGACCTGTCGAGCCAGGACCTGCTGGCCGGGATCGCCCCGAACTGATTCCTTGTTTGGTGCGCTCTTTGCATCCGCAAAGAGCTTGGCCTGGCCGGCCCGCGCCCCCGGCCCAACCACCCCCAGGGTACCTTGAACGGGTGGTTGGGCCGGGGGAGCGGGCCGGCCAGGCCGAGCTGATCGCGGAGGCGATCAGCGCACCCGACGACTACCCACCCTCTCTTATTTACCCGCGTACAGCTGCGCGATCCGGACCATCGCGGCGCGGACCGGGTCGTGCTTGCCTTCGTCGGTCTTGCCCAGGCGGACCACGGTCAGCCCCGAGCCGGGGACGACCAGCACGAACTGGCCGAGATGCCCGTTCATCGAAAAGGCGCTGGCGGGCAGGCCGGCCCACAGCACCGAACCATCGCCGGCCTGCGGGCGGTTAAGCCAGATCTGCGCGCCGTAGCCGGGGTTGCGCGGGTTCGGCGTGGTCATGAATTCGATCCAGCCCGATGGCACCAGCTGCGCCCCGCGCACCGCGCCCTTGTTGCGCAGGAATTCGCCGAAGCGGGCCCAGTCGCGCGCGGTGCCGTGGATCAGGCTGCCGCCGATCAGCGTGCCGGCCGCGTCGTATTCGGGGACCATGCTTTTCATGCCCAGCGGCTCGAACAGCCGGGTGCGCAGGTAATCGCCCACCAGGCGGCGGCGTTCGGCCGGATCGTCGGTCGCGCTCAGCGCGCGGGCGGCAAGGTCCGCCAGGATCACCGTGGTCGCGCTGGAATATTCCCACTTCTTGCCCGGTTCGGCTTCGAGCGGCTGCGCCTCGGCATAGGCCGCCATGGCATCGCGCCCGTCGAGGAACAGCATCCGCGCGGTGTCGGTCAGGTAGGGCGGGCCTTCCGCCTCGACATGTTGCAGGCCGGACCGCATCTGCAGCAGCTGGCGCAGGGTGATCTCGCCGCGCGGATCGCCGGGGCGCTGCCAGGCCGGGATCGGCGCGCTTTCATCCAGCCGCAGGCGCCCGTCGCTGACCAGCTGGCCGATCATCACCCCGGTGATCGTCTTGGCCATGGACCACGAGACGAAGCGGGTGTTTTCGTGATAGCCGGGGGCATAGCGTTCGGCCACGATGCGTCCGTCCTTCAGGACAAGGACTGCGCGGGTTTCCGCCGTTTCCGGCTGGCTGAACAGCGCGTCCACCGCGCGGGCCAGAGCCTCGCGCGGCACGCCGGGCTGCTTGACCACCGCCTTGACCGCCTCGGGGGCAAGGGGGGGTGGGCCATCGGCCGGGCGGGCGCAACCGATCAGGGCTGGCAGCAGCAGCGCGGGCAGGATAAGGGGCAGGCGGCGTGTCGGCATGGCGCGCATCACTTGCCCAAAGGCTGGCCAATGGCAACCGCAAAGCAGACCGCTCCAACCCCGCCCCGGCGGCGCATCAATCGACTGGTCCTGGCGCTCGTCCTGGCCGGCGCCGCGCTGCTGGCGTGGTTCTGGGGGCCGCTGAACGGCTATGCCCGGATCGGCGCGGCTTACGGCGCGCGGGTCGCCTGTTCGTGCCGCTTCGAAGGGGGACGGGTGCTGGGCGATTGCCGCAAGGATTTCGAGCCGGGGATGGAACTGGTCATGCTGAGCGAGGATGCCAAGGCCCGGAGCGTGACCGCCCAGTTCCCGCTGCTGGCCCGCGAAACCGCGACCTACCGCGAGGGTGAAGGCTGCCGGCTGGAGGCATGGCACGAATAATTTCCGCCGCTGCCGGCAGTATTTTCAAATCTTAATCCGCCTGTGCTAACGGGGGGGCCAAGAGAGGGTCGGTTAACCATGGGGCCGGGTCGGATTTGAGGGCGATGAACGACTTGCAGATTTTCCCGGTCATCCTGTGCGGCGGCAGCGGCACACGGCTGTGGCCGCGCAGCCGCGCGGCCAAGCCCAAGCCGTTCCTGCCGCTGCTTGGCGACAGCACCCTGTTCGAGGCGACCCTGGCGCGCTGCGACCGGGCGGCGGGTTTTGCCGCGCCCGTGGTGGTCACCGGCGCGGCCCATGTCGCCCATATCGAGGCGCAGTTGCACGATCCCGCCGGCGCGCAGGTGATCGTCGAACCATCGGCCCGCAACACCGCCGCCGCGATTGCGCTGGCGGCGCTGCGCCTGCCGGAAGACGCCGTGATGCTGGTCTGCCCCAGTGATCACCACATTGCCGATACGGCTGCCTTCCGCCGCGCCGCCCTGGCCGCGGCCGATCTTGCCGCGCAGGGCTGGCTGGTGTCGATCGGGATCGAGGCGCAAAGCCCGGAAACCGGGTTCGGCTATCTCCAGCGGGGCGAGCCGGTCGGCCCGCACGGCTTCCGCACCGCGCGCTTCGTGGAAAAGCCCGATCTTGAGCGCGCCCGGCAATTCATCGCCTCGGGCGACTATGCCTGGAACGGCGGGATCTTTGCCTTCGGGGTCGGCACTTTCCTGCGCGAACTGGAAGCCCATGCGCCCGCGATCCTGGCCGCCGCGCGCGCCGCGGTGGCGGCCGGGCACGGCGAAGGCCACCTGTTCTTCCCCGGCGCGGACGAATTTGCCGCGGCGCCGTCGATCTCGGTCGACTATGCGGTGATGGAGCCGACCGCGCACAAGGCAATGGTCCCGGCCGACATGGGCTGGTCCGACATCGGCAGCTGGGATGCGCTTCACGCGGCGGTGGACCGCGACGCCGATGGCAACAGCCCGCGCGGCGCGGTCGAGCTGGTCGATTGCCGCAACGTGCTGGTTGATAGCGACGGGCCGCGCGTGTCGGTGATCGGGCTGAGCGACGTGGTGATCGTGATCGACGGCAACGATGTGCTGGTCACCAGCCACGCCGGAGCGCAGAAGGTCGGCAAGCTGCAAGGCGCCGCCAACCAGTGAGCGCCCGGTTGCCGATCCGCCTGGTCGAACGGCCGTGGGGGCGCACCAGCCTGCCCGCGCCGTTCGTGGTCCCGGCGGGACAGCGCATCGGCGAAGTCTGGTTCGAGCCGCAGCCGCTGCTGGACGGACTTTTGGTCAAATACATCTTCACCAGCGAGGCGTTGTCGGTCCAGGTTCACCCTTCGAATGACCAGGCCCCGGCCGGCCAGCGCGGCAAGGAGGAATGCTGGCTGGTGCTGGACGCCGAGCCGGGCGCGCGGCTGGGGATCGGGTTCGACCGGGCGCATTCGGCCGAGGCGCTGCGCGCCGCCGCGCGCGATGGCAGCATCGAACAGCTGCTGACCTGGCATCCGGTCCAGCCGGGCGATTTCTTCTATATCCCGGCGGGCACGGTCCACGCGATCGGGGCCGGGGTGGCGCTGATCGAAGTGCAGCAGAACAGCGACATCACCTATCGCCTCTACGATTACGGCCGTCCGCGCGAGTTGCATCTGGAAGCCGGCATGGCCGTGGCGCGCAGCCAGCCCTATCCGCCGGCACTGCACCGGCAGGTGCCCGGCAGCGGCCATGCCGTGCTGGTCGATGGTCCGCTGTTCCGGCTTGACCGGCTGGACGGCCCGCCCGACGCCGCCACCCGCGCGCGGTTCGATGGCCCGGTGCTGGCGATCCCGCTGGACGGCGCGGTGCGAATCGCGGGCGAACCGATCCTGCCGGGCCAGTGCGGACAGGCCGCCAGCCTGGATGCGGTGGACCTGTCGGGCCGCTGCCTGATCGCGCAGGGCTGCTAGGCGGCGACTGCCGCCGCGACCGGTTCGGTTTCCTCGATCCAGCCGCCGCCGACCACGCGGTCCCCGCTGTAAAGCACCGCCGCCTGGCCCGGCGCGACGCCGAATTCGGGCGCGGCGAAGCGGATCGTCACGCTGCGGCCTTCGCCCAGTTCGCCTTCCAGCGTGACCGGCACGGGCCTTGCCAGCGAACGGACCTTGGCCAGCAGCGGTCCGCCGGGCAGCGGGCCGATGCGGTTCGTCTCGCCGATCCGGGCCGCGCCCACCGCCAGCAGGCGGCGCGGGCCGACCAGCACGCGGTGCTGCGCGGCGTCGATCCCGGTGACGTAGAGCGGCTCGGCCTGGCCGCCGATCTCCAGCCCGCGGCGCTGGCCGACGGTGTAATGGATGATGCCCTTGTGTGCGCCCAGCACCGCGCCGGTTTCGGCGTGGACGATCTCGCCCCCCAGTTCCGCTTCCGGCCGGACCGCGCGGACGACCTTGGCATAGTCGCCATCGGGGACGAAGCAGATGTCCTGGCTGTCAGGCTTGGCGGCGACGCGCAGCCCCTCGGCCTCGGCAATCCGGCGCACTTCGCTTTTCGGCAGGCCGCCCAGCGGGAAGCGCAGGAAATCGAGCTGCGCCTCGGTCGTGGCGTAAAGGAAATAGGACTGGTCGCGGGCGGGATCGGCGGCGCGGTGCAGTTCCGGCCCGGTCGGGCCGATCGCGCGGCGCACGTAATGCCCCGTCGCCAGGCAGTCGGCACCCAGCTCACGCGCCATGGTCATAAGGTCGGTGAATTTCGGCCCCATGTTGCAGCGGATGCAGGGAATGGGCGTGCGGCCGTTAAGGTAATCGTCGGCGAAACGCTCGACCACTTCCTCACGGAAAGCGCTTTCGTGGTCGAACACGTAATGGGCGATTCCCAGTCGGTCGGCCACGGCGCGGGCATCGCGGATGTCGTCGCCCGCGCAGCACGCGCCCTTGCGCCCCGTGGCGGCGCCGTAATCGTAAAGTTGCAGCGTCACCCCGATCACTTCGGCGCCGCTGCGCGCGGCCAGCGCGGCCACGACCGAGCTGTCGACGCCGCCCGACATGGCGACGACGATGCGCTTGCCGGCCAGCGGCTCGGCCAGCTGGAACAGCTCTGCAGCAGGGGAAGTGGCGGGATTCTGGGGCATGGCGGCGCCCCCTTACACCTCCCGGGGCGGGCGGGGCAATTCATTAGGCAATCTCAACACAAGGTAAACCGCCGCTTTACCTGATCTTGACCAAGCCGGGGCTACAAGCCTGCTCATGGAGATCGGAAGCCAGCTTATTGCCAGCCTGCGGGACCGGCTTGGAAGTGGCGGCAGCGCGTGCGTTGCCGACCAGTTCGACTGGGCCGGCCTGCATGCGCGACTCGCCGCGGCCCATGCCGCGCGGCGCGCGCTGCGGGACGGGGGCACGGCAGGCGTGCTGCTTTCGGGCTCCTTCGCGGATTGGTCCAGGGTCGCGGTCCAGTCCGGGGATTATGCCTCACACGGCATTAACCCTATGAGTTCAGCAGATGGAAAAATCCCCGCGGGCATTGGATGCGGCAGCGCCGGTCAACCCGTTGCCGGCGGTCGAGGATAAAGATGATCGAGAACCAGAAGATCCGACCCGCGATGGTAATCGGCCCGCTTGGCGAGCCGCTGACGATCGATTCGCTTCCGTCGCCCAACACCACCCGCTGGGTCGTGCGGCGCAAGGCCGAGGTGGTTGCGGCTGTCCATGGCGGCCTGCTGACGATCGACGAGGTGTGCGAGCGCTATGGCCTGACGCTGGAAGAATTCGCCAGCTGGCAGCGTGCGGTTGACCGCTCGGGCATGCAGGGGCTGCGCGTGACGCGGATCCAGCACTACCGCGACCTGTACGAGCGCCAGCTCAAGTACTGATCCAGGCCAGCGCGCAAGCGCCGGTTTCCAGCAGCGCCCGGCCCGGATAGGCTGGGCGCTGTTGATTCGTGGCCGGGAGACGCAAGGGCATGTTCGATCTGTTGCTGGCGGCGATCAGCGGGGGGATCATCGGCTGGCTGGCCAGCCTGGTGATGAACCGCGATGCCGCGATGGGCGTCATGGCCAATGTGGTGGTCGGCTGCCTGGGGTCGGCGCTGGGCCGCGCGCTGCTTGGCCTGGTGCCAGGCGGCGTCCGGCCGGGCGGCGATCCGTTCGAATGGCGGGTGCTGCTCGCCGGCCTGGCTGGCGCGGTGCTGCTGCTGGCCGCGGCCAACCTGATCCAGCGCGGGCGCCTGCGCTAGCCTTGCGCGCGCCCGGCCCGCTGTGCCCGAAGGGACACAGTGACGCGCCGTTTGCCGAAGCGCATCAGCACTTTGCCGAGCTTTGCGTTGCGCCGCTGCGCGCGCACGCCTATTCGGCGGGATCAAATGCGGAACCATGCCGGAAGACCGGGGCTTGCGGTTGGTGATATAGTATAGTAATACAGCTCTGCCCGCGCTTGCGCTCCGCCTTGTCTGGCGGGCGGCCCGGACGGAGCAAGACAGAGGCGATGCCGGCAATGAATTATGACTCGCGGATCGAAACCCAGGCCGAAGGCGATGGCACCGCGACGGACGTGGTCAATCCCCTGCTCGAACCGGACGAGGAGGATCAGGCCTCGCGCAAGCGGCTGTGGATCATCGCCGCGGTCGTGCTGGTGGCGCTGGTCGCGATCTACTGGCTCAGCCATCGCGGCGCGGCTGATGCCGGCGCCGATGCCAAGGCGCAGGTCCCGCTGGTCAGCGTGATCTCGCCCGGCAGCGCGACGATCCAGGGTGAAATCAACGCCAGCGGCTCGCTTGCCGCGCGGCGCGAGCTGCCGGTCGGCGTGCCGGGCGAAGGCGGCCAGGTGGTCGCGGTGCTGGTTGAACCCGGCCAGTGGGTCGGTGCGGGCCAGGTGCTGGCGGTGATCGACCGTTCGGTCCAGGTCCAGCAGCAGGCCAGCCAGGCCGCGCAGATCCAGGTTGCCCGCGCCAATGCCGCGCTGGCCCAGGCCAATCTCGACCGTGCGCTCAAGCTGGTCGACAAGGGTTTCGTTTCGCAGGCCGATGTCGACCGGCTGCGCGCCTCGCGTGATGCCGCCGCCGCGCAGGTCCAGGTCGCCGGCGCGCAGCTGGGCGTGCTCCAGGCGCAGACCCGCCGGCTCAACGTCGTCGCCCCCGCCGCCGGGCTGGTGCTCGAACGCAAGGTCGAACCGGGCCAGGTCGTCAGCGGCGGTTCCGGCGTGCTGTTCCGCCTGGCCAAGGGCGGCGAAATGGAAATGAAGGCGCTGCTGGGCGAAGTGGACCTGGCCAAGATCAGCCAAGGCGTCAGCGCCGCGGTCACTCCGGTCGGGGCTACGACCAGCTTCACCGGCGAGGTCTGGCAGGTGTCGCCCGTGGTCGATCCCGCCACCCGCCAGGGCACGGCGCGGATTGCGTTGGCCTATGCCCCGGAACTGCGGCCGGGCGGTTTCGCCAATGCAGTGATCAAGGCCGGCACCGTGGTGGCCCCGATGCTGCCCGACAGCGCGATCCTGTCGGACGCCAAGGGCAGCTATGTCTATGTCGTGGGCAAGGGCAACAAGGTGGAACGGCGCGACGTGAAGACCGGGCTGATCACCGGCAACGGCACCGCCGTGGTGGCCGGCCTGACCGGGAATGAGCGGATTGTCGCCCGGTCGGGGGCCTTCCTGGCCCCGGGCCAGGAAATCAAGCCGCAACTGGTGAGCAAGTGACCCTGCCGGGCGAGCGGAGCTGAACCGACATGAATTTCCGCAACATTTCGGCCTGGTGCATCCGCAACCCGATCGTCCCGATCGTGCTGTTCGCCGGCCTGATCCTGGCCGGCGTGGTCAGCTTCTCGCGCATGCAGATCCAGAACGATCCGGACATCGAATTCCCGGTCGTGCGGGTCATGATCGCGCAGCCCGGCGCCGCGCCGACCGAAATCGAAAAGCAGATCACCCAGAAGGTCGAAGCCGCGGTGCGGACGATCAACGGGATCGAATCGATCGGTTCGACCGCGTCCGAAGGGATGAGCGGCACCGGCATCCAGTTCCAGATCGGCGTTGACGTCAACGAGGCGGTGAACGAGGTCAAGAACGCGGTCGACCAGGCCCGCGGCGACATGCCCGACGGGATTCTCGAACCGCAGGTGTACAAGGTCCAGGGTTCGTCCTTCCCGATCGCCTATTACGCGATCTCGGCCGACGACATGACCATGGAACAGCTGTCGTGGTTCACCGACGATACGGTGTCCAAGCGGCTCCAGGCGATCCCCGGCATGGCCACGGTCAACCGCGGCGGCGGGGTGGACCGGGAAATCATGGTCACGCTCGACCCGGCGCGGATGCAGTCGCTGGGGGTGACCGCCAGCCAGGTCAACCTGGCGCTGCGCGGGCTCAACCTGAACGCGGCGGGCGGCAAGGCGGAAATCGGCGGTTCGCGCCAGTCGGTTCGCGTGCTGGGTAACGCGGCCGATGCCTATACCCTGTCGCAGGCGGAAATCTCGCTCGGCGCGGGACGGTTCATCAAGCTGAGCGACATTGCCGAGGTCAAGGACGGCTACAAGGAAGTCAGCGCGATTTCCAAGAACGGCGGCAAGCCGGTCGTGACCTTCTCGATCGCGCGCGCGCGCGGCGCTTCGGACGTCTCGGTGTTCGACGAGGCGACGAAGGAAATCGCAAAGATCGAAAAGGAAAATCCGGGGGTCCGCGTGACCACCCTGTTCACTTCGGTGGAATATACCAAGCAGCAGTACGAAAGCTCGATTTCGGCGATGGTCGAAGGGGCGATCCTGGCGGTCGTGGTGGTGTTCTTCTTCCTGCGCGACTGGCGCGCCACGGTGATCTCGGCCATCGCCATCCCGCTGTCGGCGATCCCGACCTTCTGGTTCCTCAGCACCTGGCTGGGCTTCACGCTCAACCAGATGTCGCTGCTCGCGCTCAGCCTGGTGGCCGGCGTGCTGGTCGATGACGCCATCGTCGAGATCGAGAATATCGTGCGACACATGCGCATGGGAAAAAGCGCCTACCAGGCATCGATCGACGCGGCCGATGAAATCGGCCTGGCGGTGGTTGCCACCACCTTCTCGATCGCGGCGGTGTTCCTGCCGGTGGGCTTCATGCCGGGCATTCCGGGCCAGTTCTTCAAGAACTTCGGCTTCACCGTGGTCATCTCGGTGCTGCTCAGCCTGGCCGTGGCGCGCATGATCACACCGATGATCGCGGCCTATTTCCTGAAAGCCCACGGGCAGGAGGAACACGGCAGCGGCCCGTGGATGGACCGCTACCTCAACGTGCTGCGCTGGTCGCTCGACAAGAGCGCGGCCGAAGCGGACCGGGCGCGGCTGCGGCACGTTCATTCGCGGCTGGCCTTCCACCTGCCGGCGCTGGGCCTTGGCCTCCTCGCCGCCATCGCCAGCCAGGTCGCCCCGCGCTTCCAGGCGCGTCCCGAAGGCACCCCGGCGCCCGACGTGTCGCTGGGCATGGCCTTCCTGACCTGGATCGGCGCCTACATTGCGATCATGCTGCTGACTTTCGTGGTCGGCATGATCTGGGGCAAGCTGCGCGGTTGGGACAATCATCCGCTGACCGCGCGGACCCGCTGGCTGATGACCTATTTCCGCGATCACCGGGTGTGGATGCTGGGTGTGGGGCTGTTTGCGCTGGTGCTGACCGGCGCGCTCCTGGCGACCACGCCGAAGCAGTTCTTCCCGCAGATCAACAGCGATTTCGGCGAAATCTCGATCGAAATGGTTCCCGGCACGACCCTGGCGCAGACCGAGGCCGTCGCCGACAAGGTGACCGAGATCCTGTTCCAGGATCCCGACGTTGCCCTGGCCCCGGAAAGCATCCGCGAAGGGCAGGCAAGCCTCTACATCACCTATCGCAAGGACCGCGACAGCACGAGCCAGGAGATCGAACGCCGGCTGACCCCCAAGCTGCAGCAGATCCCCGATGCGCGGATCAGCTTCGTCGAACAGGGCGGCGGCCCGCCGTCGAGCGGCCCGAACCGCCCGGTGGTGGTGATGCTGACCGGCAGCAATCCCGAATTGCTTGAATCGACCGCCAACCAGCTGGCCGAGGAAATGCGCAAGATGAAGGAACTGGTCGCGCCGCGCGTCAGTGCCGACATGCGCCGTCCCGAAGTGGTGATCACCCCGCGGCTGGATCTGGCTGCCAGCCTGGGGGTGTCCACCGCCGCGCTCAGCCAGGCGATCCGCATCGCCACGATCGGCGAAATCGACCAGAACGCCGCCAAGTTCTCGCTTTCGGACCGGCAGGTGCCGATCCGCGTGCGCCTGGCGGAAAGCTCGCGGCGCGACCTGTCGACCATCCAGAACCTGCCGGTGCCCACCGCCAGCGGTGGCTCGGTGCCGCTCGCCAGCGTGGCCTCGATCTCGATGGGCTCGGGCCCGGTCAGCATCCAGCGCTATAACCAGCAGCGCCGCACCTACATCTCGGCCGACCTTGCCCCCGGGGTCTACCAGGGCGAGGCGATGGCCAAGGTCAAGGCGCTGCCGCTGATGAAGAACCTGCCCAACGGCGTGTCGAACGAAGCAGCCGGGCAGACCAAGTTCCTCGAGGAACTGATCACCAGCTTCACCATCGCGGTCGTCTCGGGCATCCTGCTGGTCTTCGCGGTGCTGGTGCTGCTATATCACCGGCTGGTGTCGCCGCTGGTCAACATGGCCTCGCTGTTCCTGGCGCCGCTGGGCGGCCTGATCGCTATCTTCCTGATCGGCCAGCCGATCTCGCTGCCGGTGTTCATCGGCATCCTGATGCTGTTCGGGATCGTTGCCAAGAACTCGATCCTGCTGATCGACTTCGCGATCGAGGAAATGAGCCGCGGCGCGGACAAGTTCGAAGCGATCGTCGAAGCCGGGCACAAGCGCGCCCAGCCGATCATCATGACCACCGTGGCGATGACCGCGGGCATGGTGCCGACCGCCGTGTCGCTGACCGGCGACGGGGCCTGGCGCGCGCCGATGGGCACGGTGGTGATCGGCGGGCTGATCCTTTCGACCGCGCTGACCCTGCTGATCGTGCCGGCCGGCTTCAGCCTGGCCGACGGGGTGGAAAAGCGCCTGGGCCCGAAGCTGCGCCGCATGTTCCTCAGCTATGACCCGGACGAGGCGCGGCGCGAACGCCAGGCCAACGCGGCAGAGGGCTTCCCGGCCGAGTGAGCCGGAGCGCCCCCGCCCCGGCCGCCCCGCCGGACCGCGCCCTGCGTATGCGCCGCACGGCAACGGCGCTGCTGGTGGCCATGGCCGCGCTGTTCCTGCTGGCGCGCACTTTCCAGCACAGCCATCCGCTGTGGCCGTGGCTGCTGGCCTTTGCCGAGGCCGGCATGGTCGGCGGTATGGCTGATTGGTTCGCGGTGACGGCGCTGTTCCGCCGCCCGCTCGGCCTGCCGATCCCGCACACCGCGATCATCCCGGAAAACAAGGACCGCATCGCCGATACGATGGCGGTGTTCCTGCGGGACAATTTCCTCACCCCCCAGGTGGTCGCGCGGCGGCTGGCGGGGATGAACCTGGCCGGCGCGGCGGGTGACTGGCTGGCCGATCCGGCGCGCGGCGGCAGCACCCGGCTGCGCGACGGCGCGGCGGAACTGCTTGCCCAGGTGCTCGAATCGCTTGATCCCGAACGGCTCGGCACGCAGGTGCGCGGCGGTCTGTTCCGCCAGATCGACCGGCTGGAAGTGTCGCCGCTGCTGGGCCAGATGCTCGCCGCGGCGATTGCCGACAAGCGCCACATGCCGGTGATCGAATCGCTGGTGCGCTGGGCGGGGCTGACGCTGGAAGACAACGAGGACCTGATCCGCGAGCTGATCCACCGCCGTGCCAATGCCGTGCTGCGCTGGACCGGGCTGGATGAAACGCTGGCCAATTCGGTGCTCGACGGGCTTTACAAGCTGCTGGCCGAAGTGATCGTCGATCCCTCGCACCCGCTGCGCGGCAAGGTCGAGGAAGGGCTGGCCAAGCTGGCCGAGGACCTGCAGCACGATGCCGAGCTGCGCGAGCGGGTGGAGCGGCTGAAAAGCGAGCTGATCGCCAACCCGGCCGTGTCGCGCTGGTGGCAGGGGGTGTGGGAACGGCTGCGCACCGGCATGTTGGCGCGGCTGCGGCGCCCGGCGGGCGAAAGCGGCGGGCAGATTGCCGAGGCGCTGACCGAACTGGGCCGCCACTTGCGCGATGATCCCGCGCTGCAGCGCCAGATCAACCGCTATACCCGCCGCACCGTGGTCGGCATTGCCAGCCGTTATGGCGACCAGATCGTCCGGCTGGTGTCGGAAACGGTGAAGCGCTGGGACGCGCAGACCGTGACCGACCGGATCGAGGGCGCGGTGGGCCGCGACCTGCAATTCATCCGCATCAACGGCACGCTGGTCGGCGGGCTGGCCGGGGTGGCGATCCACGCGGTGGATGTGCTGCTATGACCGCGCCGCTGCTCACCACCGCGCGGTTCGAGCTGTGGCAACCGGCGCTGCGCGACCTGCCCGATCTCTACGCCCTGACGCTGGATGACGAGACGCGCCGGTTCCTTGGGCAATTCGTGCCGACCGAGATGGACGCCTTCAACCGCCTGCACCGCAACGCCGGTTCCTGGGCGCTGCATGGCTACGGCACTTTCATGGTCCGCCGGCGCGGGGCTGACCGGATCGTGGCCAACTGCGGCGTGTTCCGCAGCCACCGCGGCTTCGGCCAGGGGCTGGACGATGTCGCCGAGGCTGGCTGGATCGTCCACAAGGACCACTGGGGCCAGGGCGTGGCCGGCGAGGTGATGGCAGCCGCGCTTGCCTGGTTCGATGCGGTCCATGGCCGCCAGCGGATCGCCTGCATGATCGAGGAAGGCCACGCCGCGTCCGATGCCCTGGCGGGCAAACTGGGCTTCGTGCGCTATGGCCTGCACCAGCCAGACACGGGCAAGGCGCTGGTGCTGTACGAACGCCTGCCCTGACCGGGCGCGCAAAGGGGGATGCCATGCAACGCAGGATGCAGCCGGGGCCGCTGCTCGACAGCACCGGACGTCTGATCGATCCCGGCTATGCTACGGCCGAAGTGCGCCATTACGACCGCGCCATGGTCCGCGCCAGCGGCTGGCGGATCAAGGAATGGGATTACTACTGCATCCAGACCGATGCCTGCGCCCTGGCCCTGACCGTGGCCGACAACGGCTACCTGGGCTTCCTCGGGCTGTCATGGATCGATCTGGAACAGGGCTCGGCAATCAACCACGGCGCGGTCAGGCCGTTTCCGTTTGGCCGGATGCGTCTGCCCGCCAGCGCGGACAGCGGCAGTATCGACCAGCGCCAGGGCAAGGTGCGGATTGCCTTCGAGCAGCGCCCTGGCGAGCGCCGCCTGACCTTTGCCGCGCCCGGTTTCGACCGGGGCCGGGGCCTGTCGGGCGAGGTCGTGCTGCGCCAGCCTGACGATGATCGCATGGTGATTGCCACCCCGTTTCCCGATGCGCCGCGCGCGTTCTATTACAACCAGAAGCTGAACTGCCTGCCGGCCGCCGGCGCGGTCACGCTGGGGGATCAGCGGATCACCTTCGACCCCGCCAGCGCCTTTGCCGTGCTCGACTGGGGGCGCGGGGTCTGGACCTATGACAACACCTGGTTCTGGGCTTCGGCCAGCGGGCTGCACCAGGGGCGGCGCATCGGGTTCAACATCGGCTGCGGGTTTGGCGATACTTCGGCGGCGAGCGAGAACATGCTGTTCCTCGATGGCCGCGCGCACAAGCTGGACCAGGTCACCTGGCATGTGCCCGAAGGCCCCCTTGACGGCGCGCCTTGGCACTTCACCAGTAGCGACGGGCGCTTCGAAATGCGCTTCGATCCGGTGGTTGACCGGCACGATACGGTGGACCTCGGCCTGTTCCGCACCAGCCAGCACCAGGTGTTCGGCCGCTTTTCGGGCACGGCCACCTGCGATGATGGCACCGTGCTGGAGATTGCCGGGCTGACCGGCTTTGCCGAACGGGTCCACAACCGCTGGTAGCCCAAACAGAAAAGGCCCCGCCGAAGCGGGGCCTTTCCGTCTGGCGATGCGCCCGGGTTCAGAGCTTGCCGGTCAGTTCCGGCACGGCGCTGAACAGGTCGGCCACTAGACCGATGTCGGCGACCTGGAAGATCGGCGCGTCTTCGTCCTTGTTGATGGCGATGATGGTCTTCGAATCCTTCATCCCCGCCAGGTGCTGGATCGCACCCGAGATGCCGACCGCGATGTACACTTCCGGCGCAACGATCTTGCCGGTCTGGCCGACCTGGTAGTCGTTGGGGACGTAGCCCGCGTCAACCGCCGCGCGGCTGGCGCCCACGCCCGCGCCGAGCTTGTCGGCAAGCGGGAAGATGGTGGCGGTGAAGGTTTCCGCGTCCTTGAGCGCGCGGCCACCCGAAACGATGATCTTCGCGCTGGTCAGTTCGGGACGTTCGCTCTTGGCGATTTCCGAGCCGACGAAGGTCGACAGGCCCGAATCCGCGCCGGCGGCGACGGCTTCGATGCTGCCCGAACCGCCGGCGGGGTCCGCCTTGGCAAAGGCGGTGCCGCGCACGGTGATCACCAGCTTGGCATCGCTCGATTCGACGGTGGCGATGGCGTTGCCGGCATAGATCGGGCGGGTGAAGGTCTTGGGGCCTTCAACCGACAGGATGTCCGAGATCTGCATCACGTCGAGCAGCGCGGCGACGCGCGGCGCAACGTTCTTGCCGGTGGTGGTGGCGGGCGCGACGAAAGCGTCGTGCGTTGCCATCAGGCCGGCCACCAGCGGCGCGACGTTTTCGGCCAGCGCGTTGGCATAGGCGGCGTCATCGGCGACGTGGACCGTGCCCACCCCGGCGATCTGCGCGGCGGCAGCGGCGGCGGCGCCGCAGTTGTGGCCAGCGACCAGCAGGTGCACTTCGCCCAGCTGGCTGGCGGCGGTCACGGCCGACAGGGTGGCGTCCTTGACCGAGGCGTTGTCGTGTTCGACCCAAACGAGCGTCTTAGCCATTACGCGACTCCCATTTCCTTGAGCTTGGCGACGAGGGCGTCCACGTCGGCCACCTTGATCCCGGCGCTGCGCACCGGCGGTTCGCTGACCTTGAGGGTCTTGAGGCGCGGCGCGACATCGACGCCGTAGTCAGCCGGGGCCTTGGTGGCGAGCGGCTTCGACTTGGCCTTCATGATGTTCGGCAGCGAGGCATAGCGCGGTTCGTTGAGGCGCAGGTCGGTGGTGACCACCGCCGGCAGCGCCAGCTTCACGGTTTCCAGACCGCCGTCGATTTCCCGCTTCACGACCACCGAATCGCCTTCCACGGCGACTTCGTTGGCGAAAGTGCCCTGCGGACGGCCCATCAGCGCGGCGACCATCTGGCCAACCTGGTTGCTGTCGTCGTCGATCGCCTGCTTGCCGGTGATGATCAGGCCCGGGGCTTCCTCATCGGCGACGCCCTTGACGATCTTGGCCACAGCCAGCGGTTCCACTTCGACGCCATCGTCGACCTGGACCAGCACGGCGCGGTCCGCGCCCATCGCCAGCGCGGTGCGCAGCGTTTCCTGGGCCTTGGCCGGCCCGACCGAAACCGCGACGATTTCGGTGACCACGCCCTTTTCCTTGAGGCGGATGGCTTCTTCGACGGCGATTTCGTCGAAGGGGTTCATGCTCATCTTGACATTGGCGAGATCGACGCCGGCGCCGTCGGACTTGACCCGCGGCTTGACGTTATAGTCGATCACGCGCTTCACGCAGACCAGGGCTTTCATGCTTGCAAGCCTTTCCTCTTGATGCTGCACCGCCGCATAGTTTTCGTTTACGTAAACGTCAACCAGCGATTAGGCGTTCGATTAAAGCTGTGACGGGATCGTCATTGCCGCGCATTCACATGGGGTCAAGGGGTGAATCGGGACATGTCCCTTCCGGCAGGCCCGATTTGTGCGGGGGATGGTCAGCAGGGCTGACGAATTGGCCGCCGCCGCCCGCCAGCCGGCCAGCAAAAAGGCCGGTCCCGCGCCTGGCGGAACCGGCCTTTTGCAGTGGCCCTGGACGGGGCCGGGTCGATCAGGCGACCTTGCGCACTTCCGCCACGATCTTCTGGGCGGCATCGCCCAGGTCGCTGGCCGAAACGATCGGCAGGCCCGACCCTTCGAGGATCTGCTTGCCCTGTTCGACGTTGGTCCCTTCGAGACGGACCACCAGCGGCACCGACAGGTTCACTTCCTTCGCCGCGGCAACGATGCCGTCGGCGATGATGTCGCACTTCATGATCCCGCCGAAGATGTTGACGAGAATGCCCTTCACCGCCGGATCCTTGAGGATGATCTTGAACGCGGCCGTGACCTTTTCCTTCGAGGCGCCGCCGCCCACGTCAAGGAAGTTGGCCGGGAATTCGCCGTTCAGCTTGATGATGTCCATCGTCGCCATGGCCAGGCCCGCGCCGTTGACCATGCAGCCGATGTTGCCATCGAGCTTGATGTAGGCGAGGTCGTACTTGCTGGCTTCGATTTCGGCCGGGTCTTCCTCGGTCTCGTCGCGCAGTTCCATCACGTCGGGGTGACGGTACAGCGCGTTCGAATCGAAGCTCATCTTGGTGTCGAGCACCAGCAGCTTGCCGTCCGATTCGGCCAGCGGGTTGATTTCGATCATCGAGCAGTCGAGCGCCATGAAGGCATCGTACAGCTGCTTGCCCAGCACCTGCGCCTGCTTGTTGAGGTCACCCTTCAGCTTCAGGCCGAAGGCCAGCGCGCGGCCGTGGTGCGGCATGAAGCCTTCGGCCGGGTCGATGGTGATGGTGGTGATCTTTTCCGGGGTTTCGTGGGCAACGTCCTCGATGCTCATCCCGCCTTCGGTCGAAGCGATCATGGCGACGCGGCCCGTGGCGCGATCGACCAGCATCGACAGGTAGTATTCCTTGCCGATGTCCACCCCGTCGGTGATGTACAGGCGGTTGACCTGCTTGCCGGCGTCGCCGGTCTGGATCGTCACCAGCGTGTTGCCGAGCATTTCCTTGGCGTGGCTTTCCACTTCCTCGATGCTCTTGGCCAGGCGGACGCCGCCCTTGGCATCGGGGCCGAGTTCCTTGAACTTGCCCTTGCCGCGCCCGCCGGCGTGGATCTGGCTCTTCACGACATAGAGCGGCCCGGGCAGCTGCTTGGCCGCGGCAACGGCTTCTTCAACCGACAGGGCGGGGATGCCCTTGGGAATGGCGATGCCGAACTTGGCCAGCAGTTCCTTGGCCTGGTATTCGTGAATGTTCATCTGTTCAGGACTCCGCAGGGGAAAAGCGGCCGCAAGGCCTTTGTGCGCCGCCGCATAAGCATAGAGTGACAGGCTTGAAAAGGCCCCGATGGGGGTCCTAGGATAGAAATATGAACGCTAGTTGCGAGCCGTTCGCAGGTATTCGGCAAAATGGCCTGAACGGTTCCCTTGATTGACCGGGACCGCCTGGAGGCGATCGTCCGCGAGGCGGGGCGAATCGCGCTGTCGCGCTGGCCAGGGCATGGCCATGCGCTGCACACCTGGGAAAAGGATCCAGGCAACCCGGTAAGCGCCGCCGATCTGGAAGTCGACGGCTTCCTGAAGCGCGAACTGGGGCTGTTGCTGCCGGCGGCGGGCTGGCTGTCGGAAGAAACGGTCGATGCGCCCGAACGGCTGGAAGGCGGGCTGATCTGGCTGGTCGATCCGATCGACGGGACGCGCGATTTCATTCGCGGCCGGGCGGGCTGGGCAGTGTCGGTCGCGCTGGTCAGCAGCGGGCGGCCCTTGCTGGGGATGCTGGCGGCCCCCGCGCGCGAGGAATTCTGGCAGGGCGAGGCCGGGCATGGCAGCTGGCGCAACGGCGTACGGTTGGTGGCGAGCCGGCGCACCGCGCTGCCGGGCGCGCGCGTTCCGGCCGAGGCGGTGCCTCACGGCGATGCCGATCTGGTGCCCGTCGCCCGGCCCAATTCGATCGCGCTGCGCATGGCGATGGTCGCCGCCGACGAGGCGGACCTGGTTGCCACGCTGCGCTGGGGTTATGAATGGGACATCGGCGCCGCCGCGCTGATCGCGCGTGAGGCGGGGGCGGCGGTGACCGATGCCTTTGGCGGTCCGCTCAATTACAACAAGCGCGATCCGCGCGCCTTTGGCGTGCTGGTATCGGCGCCCGGCATTCACCAGGCGGCGGTCGACCGGCTGGCCGACCGCGCCCGGGAACTGTCGGCGCAGGACTGAAGGCCGAGCGCCGCCGCCCCGGACATGCGCCCGGGGCGGCGAGCGGGATCAGTTGGAGCGCGCGGCCTGCACTTCCTCAACCGTGACCGGCACGATCTTGATTTCGACGCGGCGGTTCCTGGCCCGGCCTTCGGGCGTGTCGTTCGAGGCGACCGGCATGGTTTCGCCAAAGCCCTGGCTGCGCAGCCGCGCGGCGGGCACGCCCTGGGTGATCAGGTAGTTCATCACCGTGCGCGCGCGATTTTCCGACAGGGTCTGGTTGAAGGCGTCCGATCCGGTCGAATCGGTATGGCCGTAAACGTCGACCAGGCTGTCGGGATAGTCCTTGAGGCTCTGCGCCACCTTGTCGAGCGTGGCGCGGAATTCGGGCTTCAGCGTCGCGCTGCCGACATCGAAGGTCACTCCGTCGGGCAGGTTGACCAGGATCGCCTTGCCGCCGTCGGTTTCGGACACGTCCACGCCGCTGCCGGCGGTCTGCTCCTTCAGCGTCTTGATCTGCTGGTCCATCTTGTAGCCGACCACGCCGCCGGCCACGCCGCCGATCCCGGCGCCGACGATGCGGCCCGTCTTGCCGCCGATCAGCCCGCCCAGCAGGCCGCCGACCACGGCCCCGCCAACCCCGCCGATCGCGGTGCGCGACACCTTCTTCTGACCCGTGTTCGGGTCGGTCACGCAGGCCGACACCGTCAGCAGCGAAGCGGCGGCAAAGCCCGAGACGAGCCAGCGCGATTTGTTGAAAGCCATGATGCGATCCCCTTTCCAGTACAGCATTGGCCGGAAGCTGTGGGCCCGGTAACCTGAACAGAATCTGGACCGCCTGTCCTGTCAATAGCCTGGCCACGCTCCGGCCCGCGCCCCCTTCGCCTTGGCGCAGGAATCTGCTATCGCCCGCCGGGTGAACCCGTTTCCCTGGACCGACGTTATCATCATCGCAGGCCTGATCCTGCTCAATGGCCTGTTCTCGATGTCGGAACTGGCGATCGTTTCGGCGCGACCGGCGCGGCTGAAAGTGCTGGCCGAACGCGGCAGCAAGGGCGCGCGCACCGCGATGGAGCTGGCGTCCGATCCGGGCAAGTTCCTCTCGACCGTGCAGATCGGCATCACCCTGGTGGGCATCATCGCCGGTGCCTATTCCGGCGCCAGCCTGGGCGGCCCGACGGGTGAGCGGCTGGAAGCGCTGGGCCTGCCGCCGCACTGGGCGCCCGAAGCCGGCTTTGCCGTGGTCATCGCGCTGACCACCTATGCCAGCCTGGTGGTGGGCGAACTGGTGCCCAAGCAGGTCGCCCTGCGCGCGGCCGAAACGATCGCGGTGATCGCCGCCGTGCCGATGGCCGTGGTCGCGCGGGTCACCGCGCCGTTCGTCTGGCTGCTCGACACCTCGTCCGCGCTGCTGCTGCGGCTGCTGGGGGTGCGCCACAAGGGCGAACACGCCCTCACGGCCGAGGAATTGCAGGTCGTCTTTGCCGAAGCGACCCGTTCGGGCGTCATCGAAGAGGACGAGCGCGCGATCATGACCGGGATCATGCGCCTGGCCGACCGCCCGGTGCGCGAACTGATGACCCCGCGCACCGAACTCGACACGATCGACCGCAAGGCGAGCGAGGACGAAGTCCGCGCCGCGATCAAGGACAGCCCGCATTCGCTGCTGCCGGTGGCCGATGGCAGCCCGGACAACATCGTCGGGGTGGTCAAGGTCAAGGAAGTGCTGGCGGTGCTGCTGGCGGGCAAGCGGCTGCAGATCGGCCGGCTGATGAAAAAGGCCGAAATCATCCCCGACCAGCTCGACGCGATGGACGCGCTGCGCATCCTCCAGCAGTCGGGCGTGTCGATGGCGCTGGTCCACGATGAATATGGCCATCTGGAAGGGGTGGTCACCCCGGCCGACCTGCTGGCCGCGATCGTCGGCAATTTCGCCAGCCACCAGGACGCGGGGGATTCGCCCATGCTGGTCGAGCGCGAGGACGGTTCGTTGCTGGTGTCCGGCGCGATGCCGGCCGACCTCCTGGCCGACCGCCTGGGGATCGAGCTGCCGGGCGACCGCGACTATGCCACGGCCGCCGGCTATGCCCTGTCGGTGCTGAAACGCCTGCCCAAGGAGGGCGAGCATTTCTCCGACCAGGATTGGCGCTTCGAAGTGGTCGACATGGACGGACGCAAGATCGACAAGCTGCTGGTCAGCGCGCTGGCTCCGCCCGAACCAGCGGCAGGCTGACCCCCGGCCACCAGCCGCCCACGTAGAATTACATGGCAGCCATGCCGGGCTGGAGCAGCCTGCCCGGCGGCGCTTTCGTAGATTCACGAAATTGTTGCTACTGCGTTAACCGTTCATCCCCAGCATCAGGTCAATCCGTAAGGTGCGCCTGTCTTCGGGAGGGGATGGACGCGGCTTGCCATGCCGGACCTGTTCCGGCGTGGGCGGCCCCGTTTGCCTGTTGCCCGTTGCCCGGCTCGCCAGACAGCCTCTGGAGACGGCGATGTTCCGCAAGCGCTTGAGTGCCCTGGTCCAGGTACTGATCCTGTTCCTGTCGATGTTCGCCTGGTCCGCGGCGGCCCATGCCGCAGGCGAGCACACGATCAACGGCATCACCGTGGCCACGATCCTGCCCAATGGGCAGAACGGGTCGCCCTACAGCTTCCAGATCCAGCCGACCGGCACCGGCACGGCAGCCGGACCATACACCTTCCAGATGACCGGAGGGTCGCTGCCACTGGGGCTGACCATATCGCCAACCGGGCTGGTCAGCGGGGCCAGCTGCGAACACACCAACGGATCGCACAATTTCGATCTGCGCATCACGGCCGCCGGCGGGGCGGTTGGCGACTTTTCCGGGCAAGCCCACTTCCAGATGAACATGACCTCCACCGGGGGCAGCGGCAACTGCGTGATCACGCTGGGCGACATCCCCACCACCGGCACGGTCGGGATTACCTATGGCGCGACGATCGGCGCGGTTGGCGGCACCGGCAGCGGCTATGTCTTTACCCTGGCCAGCGGCAGCCTGCCGGCCGGCGTTGCGATGAGCGCGAGCGGCACGTTGAATGGCACGCCGACCACCGCGGGCACCTATACCTTCACCGTCCTGGTCACCGATTCGGCGGGCAACACCGGGGTGCGGACCTATACCGTCACGATCGGCGTGCCGCCCATCGTGGTCAATCCGCCCACGCTGCCGCCAGCCACCAACGGCACCCCCTATACGGCGAATATCAGCGCCACGGGCGGCACGGGCACCGGCTATACCTTTGCCGTGACCGCCGGTGCGCCGCCTCCGGGCCTGACGCTGGCCGCATCGGGCGCGCTTACCGGCACGCCGACCACGGCGGGCACCTATGGCTTCACCGTCACGGCCACCGATTCGGGCGGTAACAAGGGCCTGCGGGCCTATACCCTGGTGGTCCAGCCCGGCGCGGTGCTGACCGTCGCGCCGCCGGTCCTGCCCAACGGGATCGAGGATTCGCCCTATGCCCAGACCATCACCGCCAGCGGCGGCACGGGCACGGGCTACAGCTTTGTAGTGACCACCGGCACCCTGCCTGCAGGGATCACGCTGGCCGCGTCCGGCGCGCTGGCGGGCACGCCGACCACGCCCGGCACCTATACCTTCACTGTCAAGGCCACCGATTCGGCCGGGAACACGGGCACCCGCGATTACACGCTGCTGATCCAGCCAATCGGCGCGATCGTGATCAGTCCGCCGACCTTGCCTGACGGCACGATCCTGGCGGCCTATGCGCAGACCATTTCGGCCACTGGCGGGACAGGCACGGGCTATCAGTTCACCGTGGCCGCGGGCGCGCTGCCCACCGGCCTGACGCTGGCGGCCGATACCGGGGTGCTGTCGGGCACGGCCAGTGCGCGCGGCACCTTCTCCTTCACCGTCCAGGTGCAGGATTCGGGCGCTCACACCGCGACCCAGGCCTATGTGGTCAAGATCGTCGGCCACACGCTGACGATCGATCCGGCCACCCTGCCTGGTGGCACCAACGGCACGCCCTATGCCCCGCAGACCGTCACGGCCTCGGGCGGGGCGGCGCCCTATGCCTATGCGGTAACGGCCGGCACGGTTCCCCCGGGGCTGACTTTCAGCGGCGCCGGGGTGCTTTCGGGCACGCCGACTTCGGTTGGCACCTACGGCTTCACCGTCACTGCCACCGACGTCGATGGCGACACCGGCACCCGCGCCTATACGGTCGCGATCAATGCCGGCCAGGTGCTGACCGTGCTGCCCACCGAACTGCCGTTCGGTTACTGGCACACGCCCTACAGTGCGACCGTCACCGCCGTGGGCGGCACCGGCACCGGCTATACCTTCGCGATCACCGCGGGGGCGCTGCCGGCCGGGCTGACCATGACCAGCGGCGGGATCATCTCGGGTTCGCCCAATGTCACCGGCGATTTCAACCTGACTGTCACGGCCACCGATTCGGCCGGGAACACCGGGCTGCGCGCCTATACCCTGCACATCGATCCGGGTGCGGTGCTGGCGATCAATCCGCCGACCCTGCCTGGCGGGATGGTGAACGTGCCCTATTCGGTCACGGTCGTCGCCAGCGGCGGGGTCGCGCCCTATACCTACGCGGTGCTGGGCGGGGCGCTGCCCACCGGCCTGTCGCTCAACACCGCGACCGGCGTGATCGGCGGCACGCCGCGCGTGACCGGGGCCTTCGTGGTCACCATCGGCGCGGTGGATTCGCTCGGCAACTATGGCAACCGGGTCTACAACCTGGCGATCTCTGCCCGCCCCGATCCGTCGAAGGATCGTGAAGTGATCGGCCTGATCGACGCCCAGTTCGGCCAGGCCAACCGCTTTGCCGAAGGTCAGGTCAACAATGTCATGCGGCACATGGAAAGCCTGCATTCGGCCTTCGATTGCAGCATCGACAACCAGCTGCGCGTCACCCAGGACACCGCTGGCCGGCGCCTGCCGGGCCAGTCGGTGGGCGATCCGAACACGGCCAACGGCGGCGCGGTGAATGCGGGCACCAGGGCTGAAGACACCAGGGACAAGACCACCTGCGACCACGGCCTGCGGCTGTGGGCGGCCGGTGCGATCGATTTCGACCGCAACGGTTCGAACCGGTTCGACAGCGAAGCCATCACCCTGGGGCTGGATGCCAAGCTGTCCGACCGCCTGATCCTGGGTGCCGGTTTCGGCCTTGGCTTCTCTGACGAACGCGTCGGCCTCAATGGCACCCATGCCAAGGGCGATGCGACCACGGCCCTGGCCTATGCCAGCTTCAACCCGGTCGGCTCGCTCTATCTCGATGCGCTGGGCGGCTTCTCGTGGGTCAACCTCGACAACCGGCGCTATGTCACCGTCAACGGCAACATCCTCGCCAGCAAGCGCAAGGGTGACGTCGGCTTCCTGTCGGTGGCGCTGACCGGCGAAACCCGCCTGCAGGAAGTCCTGCTCGCTGGTTACGCCCGGTTCGACTACTACGACATCAACCTCGACGGGTTCAGCGAAGTGGGCACCGATCCCTTCGCGCTGACCTTCGCCAAGTCGCAGCAGAAGCGCGAGGTTGCGGTGCTGGGGCTGCGGGCGGAACGCGACTATGCGCAAAGCTGGGGCATCCTGCGGCCCAAGCTGCGCGCCGAATACCGCCGCCGCTTCAATGGCAGCTATGACCAGGCGATCGCCTACAGCGATACCCCGGGCACGCTGTACCAGCTGGTTCGCGCCAGCAACGAAGCGGACAACGTGGCGCTGACCGCCGGGCTGGAAGCCCTGACGGGCGGGGTCTCGATCAGCATCGAATACGGCACTTCGGGGATGAGCCTGCACACGCTGGGCGGCCAGCAGGTGCGGCTGATGGTCCGGACCCGGCTCTAGAGTCCTGATCCTGGAGCCTGCCGGACAGCCGGGGGCCAGCGCAGCGCGCTGGCCCCCGGTTTGCGTTTGCTGTCCCCGGCCACGCAGGCGCCATGGCGGCGCGGGCAGGATAGGCGCTTGAACCGCGCCAGGGCTTGCGGCGGTCCGCCCCTGCGGCCGCTTCGGCACTCTCCAGCCTAATGACCATCGATTCCCGGAATTACAGAATATATCTGTAAATCAGATGCTTATTTTCAGAGCTCTAGGCTTCGGCAGATTATCTATTGACATTAGAAAACGTTCCGGGAAACATCGTGGCACAAGAGGATCAAGGCGACCGGACCGCGCGATGCGGCTGGCGCCAAGCGGTCGGACCACGGCCGAAACCGGGAGGGATATATGTCGCTGCGCCTGAAGATTGCCGCTTTCGCCCTGTCCACTTCGCTGTTCACGCCGGTCACGGCCTGGGCCGAGGCAGCGCCGGCGGACGAGGCCACTGCCGACAACCAGGTCGAGATCGTCGTCAGCGCCCGCCGCAAGGACGAACGCCTGGTCGATGCGCCGGTTGCGATCACCGCGATCGGCGGGGCGCAGCTTGAAGACAAGGCGATCACCCGCTTTTCCGACATCGCCACCCAGGTCCCGACCATGATCGCGGGCAAGGCGGCGTCGGGTTCGTCGGCCAGCATCTTCCTGCGCGGCGTCGGCTCGACCGCGCTCAGCGCCGGGTTCGACCAGTCGGTCTCGTTCGTGGTCGATGGCATGCCGATGAGCCGCGGCCGCGAAATCGGCCTCAGCCAGTATGACGTCCAGCGCGTCGAAGTGTTGAAGGGCCCGCAGGCGCTGTTCTTCGGCAAGAACACCACCGGCGGCCTGATCAGCGTGTCGACCAACAACCCGAGTGACCAGTTCGAGGCGGGCCTGCGCGGTGGCTATGGCTTCGAAGCGCGCGACAAGTATGCCGATGGCTACATTTCCGGCCCCCTCGGCGAAACGCTCAAGGCGCGCCTGGCGTTCCGCGTGTCGGACAGCGACGGGGCTTTCACCAACACCGCCGCCCCGACCTATACCGATCCGCTCGGCATGACCCGCCAGCGCAATGCCGACCGGCGCGGCGCATCGCGCACGCTCAGCGGCCGCGTGACGCTTGACTGGTCGCCGACCGACAGCCTCAGCTTCGTGCTCAAGACCGGCTACACCGACCAGAAGGACGGCGGCCCGACCGACTCGCTCGAACGGATCTACGGCGGCGGGCGCACCGTGCCCTTCGCCGCGAACGGCATTCCGCCCAGCCCGAACGCGGATTGCAGGATCGATGGCCGCTCCGACAGCTCGACCATCCCCACCGCGGTCGCCGCCGCCAACTACCGCTATGCCGGTGATGGGCACATGTATTCGCGGCTCAAGTCGGGCTTCGCGGTGCTCAACGCCAGGCTGACGAGCGACGTGATGGACGTCAACTCGATCACCTCGTACTACCGCTTCAAGCAGACCGACCTCAACAACGTCTCGGGCGAAGCCTATCCGGCGACGTTCAGTCAGCTGGCCGATTACCGCCAGTTCGGCGAGGAACTGCGCTTCCAGACCAAGTTCGACGGCGCGCTGAATGCGCTGTTCGGGGTGTTCTATTCGCACGGCAAGTTCGTGTTCAACACCGATGCCTACATCTTCCCGGTGCCGATCAGCCCGGTGACGAACACCTATACCACCTTCAAGCGCGACAACGGCTTCAGCTCGGATTCGATGTCGGCCTTCCTCCAGCTGACCGCCGCGGTGACCGAGCAGCTCGAATTGTCGGGCGGCGCGCGCTACAGCGTGGAATCGCGCAATTCGTTCCAGCAGTCGCTGCCGGGGCACCTCGCCTTTGCCGCCGCCTTCCCGGGCAACCTGCGCCTGCAGGACCGTTTCCGCGACACCAATCTCTCGCCCGAAGTCACGCTGCGCTACAAGCCGTCGCGCGACCTGACGGTCTATGCCGCCTACAAGCAGGGATTCAAGTCGGGCGGGTTCAACATCTCGCAGACGCTGACCCCGGCTGCGACGGTCGCCGCCGGGCACTATGGCTCGGAAAAGGCCAAGGGCGGCGAAGTGGGGCTGCGCTCGATCCTGCTCGATGGCGCGCTGGCCTTCAACGCCACGGCCTACCTCTATGACTACATCGGCCTGCAGGTGCAGAATTTCGATCCGGTGACGATCGGCCAGGTCGTGGCCAATGCCGGCAAGCTGCGCACCCAGGGGGTCGAAGCGGACTTCACGCTGAAGGTGCCGGGCCTCTCGGGTCTCAGCTTCCACGGCGCGGCGGCCTATAACGATGCCAAGTACCACGGCTATGTCGGCCAGTGCTATGGCGGGCAGACCGTGGCGGCGGGCTGCAACCTGCTGAAGGCGGCCAGCGGCGCCTTCACCAGCCAGGACTACAGCGGCCGCACCCCGCCCAAGGCGCCCAGGTTCGGCGGCGCGCTGGGCTTTGCCTATGAAATGCCGCTGGCGGATAACGGCATGAGCCTGACCCTGTCGGGCGACATGACCCACACCTCGCGCTACAATTTCACCGATACGCTGCGGCCCGATGCGGTCCAGCCGGCCTTCACCAAGTTCGACGCGGCGCTGCGCCTCAAGGGCCCGGACGATCGCTGGAGCGTGTCGCTGATCGGCCGTAACCTGACCAACAAGCTGGTCGTGACCGCCGCCAACGACATTCCCTTCGCCGGCGGCTCGGGCACCGGCACCGCCGGGACCGGCGTGCTCGCCGACATGTCGGCCTTCGTCGAGAACCCGCGCGAAGTGTTCGTCGAAGTCGGCTTCAAGTTCTGATCGCCCACTCTCTCCCGGGGCGCGGATGGCCTGGCCGTCCGCGCCCCTTGTTTGTCCGCAGCGCGCGCAGCGGGACGGGGGCATTGACGCCCCGGCCCCGCTCTGGCCAAGAGCGGCCATGACCACGTCACCCGATCTTGCCATCCGCCTGCGCCGCGCCGCGTTCAACCGCGCGCTGGCCGAAGCTGACCTTGCCGCGATCGGCCCGCTGCTGGCGCCGGGCGCGGTGCTGGTCACCGGCACCGACAGCGCGGTGCTTTCCGGCCGCAAGGCGCAGCTGCAGGTGTGGAAGCGCGATTTCGCCGCCAGCCCGCGCCTGGTCTATGCGCGCATCCCGGAGAGCATCGTCACCTCGGCGGTGGAGCCAATCGCGCTGGAACAGGGCAAGTGGCAGGGCACGTCCAGCGTCAGCGGAGAGGTGCTCGCCGCGGGCGACTATTCGGCCAAGTGGCGCTTGCAGGGCGGCGAATGGGTGATCGAAGCGGAAATCTACGTCACGCTGGCCTGACCGGCGTCACTGCGCCGAATAGCGCGCCTTGAACCCGTCGAGCAGCGCGCGCAGCGATTCCTCGAACATCGCCAGCTGGTCCTGTGGCCCGGCCTGCAGGGCCTTGGCCAGGCGCGGATAGCGATCCGCGTCGAAGGCCGGCATGGCCGGCAGGTGATAGGTTTCCGCCGCCGCAGCGAACAGCGCGGTGCCATAGGTCAGCTTCTCGATCGCCTCGACCACGACCATCTGGTGTTCCACCGGATAGGGCGTGTCGACCAGCGAGTTTTCATAGGCCGACAGCATCAGCGAACGCGGGAAGAAGCGCAGCATCAGCGGCGCGGCATTGGCATGTTCAAGGATTACCCGCAGCGTGGCGACCGACAGGCCGATCATCCGTTCTTCCCAGCTCGCCTCGGGGCTGGTGCTCTTGCCGATCTGGCGCAGCAACTCGCGCGCGACCAGTTGCAGCAGTTCGTCCTTGTCCTTGAAGTGATAGTAGAGCGACGGGGCCGACACCTTCATCGCCCGCGCCACCGATTGCACGCTCAGCGCTTCCAGCCCGTCGCGGTCGATCACGGCCATCGCCGCGGTCACGGCGGCTTCGCGCGTGATCAGCGGCTTGAGCGGCCGGCCCGCGCGGGTGCGTTGCTGCCTGGTTGCCGGCACTGTGGTTCCCCTAGACTGTCACAGGCCCAGCTGGGCCTTGGCAATGATGTTGCGCTGGATTTCGTTCGAACCGGCATAGATTGAGCCGGCCCGATCGTTCAAGTACTTGAGCGGGGCAATCGCCGCCTCGCGCATCCCGCGCACGCCCGGCGTGTGCGGGATCAGGTTGGGACCGCCCGCCGCCCCGGCCTCTGGCTGGAACGCCAGGCCATAGGGCCCGGCCGCTTCGAGCGCCAGTTCGGTCAGGTGCTGGCTGAGTTCGGTGCCCAGGATCTTCATCACCGACCCGCTCAGCCCCGGGCGCCCGCCGCGCGCGGCGGCGGTCAGCGCGCGCAGTTCATAGACTTCGAGCACGTCGAGCCGGACCTGGGCGGCGGCCACCTGGGCGGCGAACAGCGGATCGTCGAGCAATCCGCTCTCGCGCGCGATCTCGCGGATCCGGGCCAGCCGCACCTGCAGCCCCGGGGCATAGGCGCTGCCGCCGCGCTCGAATTCCAGCAGGTACTTGGCCACGGTCCAGCCCTGATCGATCTCGCCCACCACATTGGCCAGCGGCACGCGAACCTCGTCGAAGAAGATCTGGTTCTGGATATGCTCACCCGAAGTCATCACGATCGGGCGCACGGTGACGCCGGGGCTGTCCATCGGGATCAGCAGGAAGGTTATGCCCAGCTGCGGGCGGTCATACTGCCCGGTGCGGACCAGGCAGAAGATCCAGTTGGCGACATTGGCATGGGTGGTCCAGATCTTGGTCCCGGTGCAGACCAGGTGATCGCCGTCACGCACCGCCTTCATCTTCAGCGGGGCAAGGTCCGATCCGGCGTGGGGTTCGCTGTAGCCCTGACACCAGAAATGCTCGCCCGTAAGGATGCGGGGCAGGTAATGGGCCTTTTGTTCCGCGCTGCCGTGCCCGATCAGCGCCGGGCCGCACATCGCGATGCCCATCGGCGAAAGCGGCGGGGCCCCGGCCAGGGCGCATTCGCGCGCGAAGATGAAGCGCTGGGTCACGCTGAGCTGCGCGCCGCCGTGCTCCCTGGGCCAGTTGATCGCCGCCCAGCCGCGCGCGTGCAGCCGCCGCTGCCATTCCATCCCGGCTTCGTGATCGGCATAGACGCTGGTCATCCACTGCCCGGCGGCACGCAGCTCGTCAGTCAGCTCGGCATCGAGAAACGCACGCACCTCTTGCGCAAAGCGGCGATCCTCGTCACTCCATGCCAGGTCCATCACGCTCTCCCTTTGATTGCCACGCAGTTTATCTTATAGCATTAGATAAAGAGGTCAAACACACCGATGGGACGGGTTATGCAATTCGAAGCGGGCGAAGAACAGCAGCAATTGCGCAGCGGGCTCGACCGCCTGCTGGCCCAGGCCAATGACCTGGCGGCCCGCACCGCCACGGTGCGCGGCGAACCGGGCTGGCGGCCCGGGCTGTGGCAGCGGCTGGCGCAGGAACTGGGCGTGCTGGGCGTGGGCCTGCCCGAAGCGCTGGGCGGGTTCGGCAGCGGCATTGACCAACTGGTGGTGATGGAAGCGGCGGGGCGCGCACTGCTGCCCGAACCGCTGGCGGAAACGCTGTTCCAGTGCGCTCCGCTGCTGGGCCATGGCGGCGCGGCGGCACAGGCGCTGGCGGCCGGCGTCATCGCGGGCGACGTGCGGCTGGCCATGGCGCTGGGCGAAGCGGGCCTGCGCGACGATCTGGCGGCCATTGCCATGCCGGCCCGGCGCAACGCGGACGGCTGGACGCTGACCGGCGAAAAGCAGGTGGTGGTCGCCGCCCCCTGGGCCACCCATCTGCTGGTGCCGGTGCGGACCAGCGGCGCGGCGGGCGATGCGGATGGCCTGTCGCTGCTCGTGGTGCCGGTGGATGCAACCGGGCTGACGCTGCACGAATACCGTATGCTGGACGAACGGCGCGCGGCCGACGTGACCTTTGCCGGGGTTCCGGCAGGCGCGGATGCCCTTATCGGGCCGGAAGGCGGCGCGCTGCCGCTGCTGGAAGAATGGCGCGACCGCGCGGTTGCCGCCGCCTGCGCCGAAGCGAGCGGGCTGCTTGAACGGCTGGTCGACGATACGGTCGCCTATGCCCGGCAGCGCGAACAGTTCGGGCAGAAGATCGGCTCGTTCCAGGCGCTCCAGCACCGCATGGTCGACATGCATCTGCAGCTCGAACTGGTGCGCTCGGCCGCGCTGCTGGCTTGCCAGTCGCTCGACGGCGATAGCGCGGCGCGCGCCCGCGCGGCCTCTGCCGCCCGGATCACCACGGCGCAGGCCTGCCGCTTCATCGGCCAGAACGCGGTGCAGCTGCACGGCGGCATGGGCATGACCGATGAACTGGCGATCGGGCACTATTTCAAGCGCGCCACGGTGATCGAACGCAGCTTCGGCAGCGAGAATTTCCACCTCGCGCGGCGGGGCCGGCTGGACGGCTGACCCGGCGCCGGGGCGATTTGATCACGGTCAAGGACGGACCTTTATCTATCGCTATTAGATAAAGCTGCCAGGGCCGGGCGGAACCCGTCCCGCAGGGAAAGGACCGTCCGCATGACCGATTCGCCAGACCAGCCGCGCCGCCGCTATGGCATTCCGCTCAGTGCCCTGAGCGAGAGCCAGATCGACGCGATCCGCCGCATTCCCCGCCATGACCAGGCGAAACCGCCGCGGCTGCTGGAGCGCCGCTCGGTCGATATCTTCCTGTCGGGCGATTACTGGCAGATGGAAAAGGCGCAGATCTTTCGCGCCAAGCCGGTGGTCGTCGCGCCGTCCGCCCGGCTGCCCGATCCGGGCATGGTCGTGGCGCACGATGGTTATGGCATTCCGCTGCTGATCAGCCGCGACAAGAAGGGCCAGGTTCACCTGTTCCTCAACGCCTGCACCCACAAGGGCGCGGCCCTGATCGAGGACTGCGTGGTCAAGAAGTGGAGCACGATTTCCTGCCCCTACCACGCCTGGACCTTCGGCCTCGACGGCCGCCTGATCGGCGTCCCGCGCGAGGAAACCTACGCCGATTTCGACAAGGGCACCCGCCCGCTGACCCACCTGCCGTGCCGGGAAAGCGGCGGGCTGATCTGGGGCATCCTCGATCCCAGGGCGGAGGCCGACTGGTCGATCCTCGACGATCAGATCGCCAGCGATTTCGAGCACCTCGGCCTGCCGGACTGGCATGTCTACGGCCATCGCCGGTTCGACCTCGACGCCAACTGGAAGCTGGTGATGGAGCCGTTCCTTGAAGGCTACCACGTCCAGCGGCTGCACGTGAACTCGATCGGGCCGCAGGGGATGGACATGTTCGCCGATGTGGTTTCCGTCGCCGACCGGTTCGGGTTGCACACCCGCCAGACCTCTGGCCGGGGCAACTATGCGCCGGAAGTGCTGGATGATCCCGCTATCAACGTGCGCAGCTATATCACCCACGCCTACAACCTGTTCCCCAACACAGTGGTGATCACCAGCCCCTATTACACCAGCGTGATGGTGATCATGCCGGTGGACGAAGGCCGCAGCCGGGTCGACTATTACATGCTGACCGAAAGCGCGCCCGACAATCCCAAGGCCGAGGAGCTCTACGCCAGGTCCTTCGCGATCATCCAGGACGTGTTCGGCAACGAGGACTTCAAGGCGAGCGAGCTGTGCCACCGCGGCCTTGCCTCGGGCGCGGTGCCGGACGTGATCTACTGCGGGATGGAAGCGCCGATCCCGCAGTTCTACGAAGGGATCGAAAGCGTCATGGCCAAAGCCGCCGAATAGCCCGGCGGATCAGCTGCCGGCCCGGTCCCGCAAGATCAGGTCGGCGGCGCGCCATGCCATGGCCATGGTCGGGCCGTTGGTGTTGCCCGACGGGATCACCGGCATGATCGCGGTGTCCATCACGCGCAGGCCCTCCACCCCGCGCACCCGCAGCGCCGGATCGACCACGGATGCTTCGTCCTTGCCCATCCGGCAGCTGCCGACCGCGTGATAGCCGCAGGTCCCGAACTGATCATAGGCAGCGAGGATTTCCGCGTCGCTCTGGTAGGCGGGGCCGGGCGAAGTCTCCTCCGCGATCAGCGAGGCGAGCGGCTCGGTCGCCAGATAGCGCCGCACCGCGCGGACCAGCGCGACCATCTCGTCGCGGTCCTGCTGGGTGGCGCGGTGGTTGGCCGAGAGACTGGCGGCGGCCTGCGGATCAGTGGTCGAGATGTGGATCGAACCCTTGGAAGTCGGGCGCAGGGTATAGGCCGTCACGTGCATCCCCGGCATCTTTTCCACCTGGGTGCGATCTTCCATGTTGAAACTGAACGGCGCGACCAGGATCTGCGCGTTGGGACGGTTCTGCCCGGGATCGGTCTTGAGCCAGCCGACGATCTCGTAGCTCGCCGCCGACATCAGCCCGTCAAGGCCGAGAAAATACTTGAGCGCGTTCTTCACCACGCGCCAGCCGCCGTACTGCTTGTTGTGCGAAATGTCCGCCTTCAAGCGGCTCTGGATCAGGATCGCGCGGTGCTCGATCAGGTTCTCGCCGACCTGGGGATTGGCATGAACCAGGGGAATGCCAAGGCGGTCGAGCAGCGCCGGATCGCCCACACCGGAGCGTTCCAGGATCGCCGGGCTGGCGAGCGCCCCGCCGCACAGGATCACCTCGCCATCACAGGCGATCTCGCGCGGCGCGCCGTTCACCATGGCCCGCACGCCCACCGCGCGCTTGCCCGCGAACAGCACCTTGTCGACCGTGGCGCCCGTCAGCACGGTCAGGTTCGGGCGCGCCATGGCGGGCTTGAGGAAGGCGGTGGCCGCGCTTTGCCGCTTGCCCTTGTAGACCGTGCGCGGGGCATAGCCGATCGCCACCGCGTCGTCCGGCTCGTTCATGTCCAGTTTGCTGCCCCAGCCGAGCGCGTGTCCGGCCTGGATCTGCGCCTCGCTCAGCGCGTCGCGGTGGGTGGGCAGGGTGATGCGGATCGGCCCGGCGCCGCCGCGCGTTTCGGCCGCGCCCAGCTCGTGGTGCTCCAGTGCGGCATAGGCCTTGCCGATATGCTCCCAGCCCCAGTCCTCGCTCGACAGTTCGGCGATCCCGTCGAAATCGGCGGGCATCCCGCGCACATACATCATCCCGTTGATCGAGGTCGACCCGCCCAGCACCCGGCCGCGCACCCAGTACTCGGGCTTGTGCGCGGTGCTGGCTTCGGCGCGGCTTTCGTGCGGCCAGATGTGGCTGGGATCGGCCATCACCTTGGCAATGCCCTTGGGCATGTGGATCAGCGGATGGCGGTCCGCCGGCCCGGCTTCCAGCACCAGCACGCGGTTGGCTGGATCTTCCGACAATCGGTAGGCCAGCACGCAGCCCGCCGCGCCGGACCCGGCGATGATGTAATCGTAATCAGCCATGCACCTCTCCAGCGCCGCGTTTCGCCGCGGTCAATATCTAATTGACATAGATAATAGCCTCGCGCAACCGTGACGCACAGGGAAAGGAGCGGATGGATGGTACGGATAGTGTTCCGCGACGACGCGGGCAATGCGGCCGAGATCGAGGCGCGCGCCGGGCAATCGCTGATGGGAAGCGCCAAGGCTGCCGGCATCGCCGGGATCGAGGCCGAATGCGGCGGCTCGATGGTCTGCGCCACCTGCCAGGTCTATGTCGCGCCCGACTGGTTCGAGCGCCTGCCCCCCGCCAGCGCGATGGAAGCCGAGATGGTGGAATATACCCGCCACCCCCGGCCCACTTCGCGCCTGTCATGCCAGATCATGGTCACGCCGCAGCTCGACGGATTGGAAGTCACCACCCCGCCCAGCCAGCGCTGATAAAATCTATTGGCAATAGATAAACCGCCTGTTAGGCTCCCCCGCATCGGGAGAAGGATCGATTCCATGAACGCAACCGCCGCCGCCAGTCCGGTCCAGCGTCCGCTGTTCCAGACCATCGACATGCTGACCGCCAGCCAGCAGCGCGCGATCCGCGCCATTGCCCCGCACGACCAGGCGCAGGTCCCCGCGATCGAGGCGCGCCGCCCGGTCTCGATGTTTACCAGTGACGCCTTCTTCCAGCTTGAGCAGGAACGCCTGTTCCGCCGCCAGGCCGTGCCGATCACCATTTCCGCCCGGATTGCCGAACCCGGCAGCAGCGTGGCCCACGATGGCTACGGCGTGCCGCTGCTGGTCACCCGTGACAAGGACGGGGCGGCCCACGTCTTCCTCAACGCCTGCACCCACAAGGGGGCCAAGCTGCTCGACGGCTGCGAAGTGGCCAAGGGCAACCGCCTGACCTGCCCCTATCACGCCTGGACCTTCGGCACCGATGGCAAGCTGATCGGCGCGGCCCGGCCCGAAACCTTCGTCAATCTCGACAAGGGTGCGCGGGGCCTGGCCGAGCTACCCAGCCGCGAGGCGGGCGGGATCATCTGGGCCATGCTGGACCGCCATGCCGAGCCCGATTTCAGCGGGGTGGACGAACAGCTCGCCGCCGATTTCGCCGCGTTCGAGCTGCCCGATCTGCACGTTTACGGGCACAAGCAGTTCCACCTCAATGCCAACTGGAAGCTGGTGCTCGAACCCTTCCTCGAAGGGTATCACGTCCAGCGGCTGCACGCCCGCACGGTCGGCCCGCTGTTTGCCGACGTGCCCAACGTGGTCGACACCCTCGGGCTCAACATCCGGCAGATCTCGGGCAAGATGCAGTTCACGCCCGATTGCCTCGACATTCCGGGCGAGAACATCCACGCCTCGGTCACCCACGCCTACAACGTGTTTCCCAACTGCGTGATCGTCACCAGCCCCTATTACATCTCGGTGATGTTCCTGATGCCGACCGCGCCGGACAAGACCACGGTGGACTATTTCATGCTCACCCGCCGTCCGCCGGACAATCCGAAGGGGGCGGAACTCTACAGGAAGAGCTACGAGATGATCATCGGCGTGTTCGGCGGCGAGGATTTCTACGCGGCCGAAATCAGCCATGCCGGGCTGCGCACCGGGGCGATCGACGAGGTGGTCTATTCCGGGCTCGAAGCGACGATCCCGCTTTACTACGACATCCTCGACGGCGTCCTGGAAAAGTGAGCGCGCGCCCGTGCTGACGATTCCCAGCGCCCTGCAATGGTGGGCCAAGAGCCGCCCGGATACCCCCGCGCTGGTCCTGGGGGAAGACCGGCTGACCTATGCCGAACTGACCCCCTGGGTCGACCGCGTGGCCGTCCGGCTGATCGCGCTGGGGGTGGCAACGGGCGACCGGATCAACACCTGCGCCGCCAACAGCATCGAATATGTCGTGCTGGCCTTTGCCGCGATGCGCGCCGGGGCGATCATTGCCCCGCTCAACACCCGCTTCACCGCGCACGAGCTGGCGGAAATCGTCGCCGACCATGGCTCGCGGCTGATCTTTGCCGATGCCGCCCAGGCGGAAAAGTTCGCGGACTGCGGCGTGCCCGTTCACGCAATCGACGAGGTCACGGCGCTGCGCCACTCGCGGGCAACGCACCCCGTGCGCGAGATTTCGCCCGACAACTGCGTGGTGATCATTTCGACCAGCGGGTCGACCGCCAAGCCCAAGGGGGTGATGTTCTCGCACCGCACCATGCTGGACTATGCCATGGCGTCCGCGATGGAAGACGGCGCGATGCGCGATGGCGGCGGGGTGATCATCGTCGCTCCGCTCGCCACTTCGGCAGGCATGGTCCAGGTGGTGCATTACACCGCGCTGGGCTGCACGCTTTACCTCGAACCGGTGTTCGTGGCCGAGCGGTTCCTGGACATCCTGACCAATGAACCGATCATCAGCTTTGCCGGGGCGCCCGCCTTTTTCGAACGGATCGCCGAATGCCCCGGCTTTGCCGATGCCGACCTGTCGCACATCAAGGTGGTCATGGCCGGCGGCGCGCGGGTGACGCGCAAGCTGTTCGATACCTGGGCCGCCAAGGGCCTGATCATCCGCCAGACCTATGGCCAGACCGAAGCCGGGGGCAATTCCACGGTGATGCCGGCGAAGTTCGCCGGGCAGTTCCCGGAAAAGGTTGGCTGGGGCGGGATGTTCACCCATCACCGCGTGGTCGATGCCGCGGGTAACGACGTGCCGCACGGGGTGGAAGGCGAAATCCTGATCCGCGGCCCCGGCATGATGCTGGGCTACTGGAACAACCCGCAGGCCACGGCTGAAACGATCCGCGATGGCTGGCTGCACAGCGGCGACATCGGCACGATCGACGAGCTGGGCCTGATCACTTTCATCGACCGGCTGAAGGACATCATCGTGTCGGGCGGCCTCAACATTTCCGCTGCCGAGATCGAGCGCGCGGTGCTGGAATTTCCGGGGATCGAGGAAGTCGCGGTGATCGCCGCGCATGACGACCGCTTCCAGGAAACCCCGCTGGCGGTGATCCATGCCCGCGAGCCGGTCGATGTTGCGGCGCTGATCGCGCACTGCAACCGCCGCCTCGCCGATTACAAGGTGCCGCGTTACGTCGCAGTGCGGGACGAGCCGTTGCCGCGCCTGGCCACGGCCAAGATCTCAAAGCCCGCGCTGCGCGAGGAATATCGCGACGCGCATCTCACCCTTCCCAAGGTTCGCTGAGCAGAAGGACCGTCATGGCCAGCCTCGCCCCTGTCATTCCCGCGCATGTCCGCCCCGAACAGGTGTTCGATTTCGACATCTATGCCGATCCGCGCATTGGCGATGATGTGCAGGGGACCTATTCCGCCGCGCTCAAGGGGGCGCCGGACATCTTCTGGAGCCCGCGCAACGGTGGGCACTGGGTGGTCCAGCGCCACGACCTGATTGCCGAAGTGGTCAAGAATCCGGGGGTGTTCTCGGCGCGGGAAATGCAGATCCCGCGGGTGGAAAATCCGCCGTTCTTCATCCCGCTCAGCGTCGATCCGCCCGAAAACGTGCCCTATCGCCACGTGTTGATGCCCAAGTTCAGCCCCCGCGCGGTGGCGGAAATGGAAGGCAGGATGCGCGCGCTGGCGGCGGACATCGTCGCCAGCGTCGCGGACAAGGGGCAGTGCGATTTCGTCCACGATGTCGCGGCGCGCTTTCCGGTTTCGGTGTTCATGGAAGTGATGGGCCTGCCGCTGGACAAGCTGCACCACTTCCGCGCTATCGCCGATACCTATTTCAAGGCCCGCACCAGCGAGGCGATCCAGGCCAGTTCGCAGCAGATCTTCGGCATCTTCAACGAGTTGATCGCCTATCGCCGCGAGACGCCGGGCGATGACCTGATCACCCATTTCCTCACCGTCGACATGGGCGGTGGTCGCCGCCTCAGCCAGGACGAGATCCTGGCGATGTGCTTCGTGCTGTTCCTGGGCGGGATGGACACGGTGACCAATGTCACCGCTTTCACGTTCCAGCACCTTGCCGGCGATCCGGCATTGCAGGCGCGCCTGGCCGCGCAGCCAGACTTGATGCCGCGCTTTGCCGAAGAAGGGCTGCGGATGTTCGGGGTGATCGGCACGCCGCGCCTGGTGGTTCAGGATTTCGACGCGCACGGCGTCTCGTTCCGCATGGGCGAAATGGTGCTCTGTGCGCTGTGGCAAAGCGGGCGCGACCCGGCCAAGCTGGACGATCCCGACCGTTTCGACATCGACCGGGCCGAGATGCCGCACTACAATTTCAGCACCGGGCCGCACCTGTGCCTCGGCCATGCGCTCGCCCGCGCCGAAATGCGCATCCTCGCGGAAGAATGGCTCAAGCGCGTGCCCGGTTTCCGCGCCGTGCCGGGCGTGCGCCACGGCTTTCGCATCGGCACCGTGATCGCGATCGAATCCTTGCCGCTCGAATGGGACCCGGCCTGATGGTGCGCTCGACCTACGTCACCGCGACCGGGCCGATCGGGGCGGAAGGGCCCTATTGGGACGGGCTGCTTGCGGGCAAGCTGCTCCTGCCGCGCTGCACACATTGCGGGGCCTGGCACTGGCCGGCGGTGTGGCGCTGCGGCGCGTGCGGTTCGTGGGACCAGGAATGGCTGGAACGCGAGCTTGCCGGCGAGGTGTTCAGCTACACCCGCACGCACCACCGCTTTGGCGGGCTTGAACACTTCGCGCTGCCGTTCAGCACCGCCTTGGTCACTTTGAACGGCCTCTCGGTGCGTTTGATCGGCGTGGTCGAAGGCGATGAAACCGACCTCAGGATCGGTGCGCCGGTGACCGGGCGGATTGACCATACCATGTTCGGAGCGGCGCGGATTCCCGCCATTCGCTGGAGGCTTGGCGCATGATCGACCCGCGCGGAAAAGTTGCCGTGGCCGGTATCGGCTACCGCCAGTACAAGCGCGGCAGCGCCCCCTTGCCGGAACGCGGCGTTCTCGTCCAAACCATTGTAGATGCTTGCGAAGATGCCGGTTTCGACCCCGCGCTGATCGACGGTTTCGTCTCCTACGGCGATGACAAGAACGAACCCGTCCGCCTCATGCCCGACCTCGGCACCAGGGAACTCAACTGGTCCGCCCAGGTCTGGGGCGGCGGCGGCGGCGGGGTGGCCGGGGCCTTCGGCCTCGCCTCTGCCGCGATCCTTACCGGCCAGGCCCGCGCCGTCGTGGTGTTCCGCGCCCTGGTCGAAGGCAGCAGCGGCCGCCTTTCCGCCGCGGTCATGGCCCACCACCTCAACGACCACATGGTCTCCGCCGGGATGGTCGCACCCGCGCAAATCTGCGCGATGCGCGCCCAGCGCCTGTTCGAATACCATGGGGTTCCGCAATCGGTCTGCGAGGAACTGATCCGCGCCAACTACTACCACGGCAGCCGCAACCCAGAGGCGATCGCCTATGACAAGCCGTTCGATATCGCGGAAGCGCGCACCTCGCGCTGGATCGCCGAACCCTTCCGCTTGTTCGATTGCAGCCGCGAAAACGACGGCGCCGGGGCGCTGCTGCTCGTCTCGTCCGAACTGGCCAAGGACCTGCGCAAACCGCCGGTCAAGCTGCTATCCGTGGCTCAAGGCACGCAGAAAGGCTGGGGCGACCTGCTCGAAAACGACGATGCGGACCTCTATCCGACCGCCGGTTTCGGCGCGATCCGCGAGCGGCTCTACGGTCAGGCGGGCCTGACTCCGCAGGACATCGACGTGGTCCAGCTCTACGAGAATTTCAGCGCCCAGGGCGTAGCCTCGCTGATCGACCACGGCTTCTGCACTTACGAGAACGTCGCCGAAGTGATCCGCTTCGACAACCTGGTCGCGCCGGGCGGCAAGCTGCCGGTCAACACCTCGGGCGGCAACTTTGCGCACGGCTTCGTCCACGGGATCGGCTGCGCGGTCGAGGCGGTACGGGTGCTGCGTGGGGAATCGGCCAATCCGGTTCCCGATGCGCGGACCTGCCTGCTGGCCGGCGGCCCCGGCGCGCCGACGATCAGTTCAGCGATCTTCGGTGCCGGTGACTTCTAGCGATCCCGCTGGATCCAGCCTGCCCATGCGCCCTGTTCGCCTGACGAGCAGGGGGTGGGGTAACGCGATGCACGATCGCTCAAAAACGTGGTGAGCCCTGCTGGGTTCGAACCAGCGACCTACTGATTAAAAGTCAGTTGCTCTACCGACTGAGCTAAGGGCCCTGACCATGGCTGCGCGCTTAGGGGGCGCGGGCGGCGGGGTCAAGCATCGGTGTCAGGGTGTGCGCTACGGTGGTCAATCCACTGGCAGGCGCCTTGGCATGGTCAGCCGGGCCGCCAACTGGCGCAGGGTGAGATTGCTGACCGGGTCGCGCCACTGACCGGCGATGGGCAGGGCGGGGCCGAGGACGAACGAGCGCTCGCGGAACAGGGCATGGGGCACGGTCAACCCGGGCGAAGACCAGCATCCGCCGCTCCACAGCACGATGTCGAGATCGAGCACCCGACTCGACCAGCGCTGGCCCGATGCGGTGCGTCCGAACGCACGCTCGATGCGCTTGAGCGCGGCGAGCAGCTCGGGCGGGGACAGCGTGGTTTCGACCGTCACCGCGCTGTTGGCATAGCGCCGCAGCGAGGGACCGATCGGATCGCTGCGGATCACCGGCCCGCGCGCGCGCACCGTAATGCCTGCCTTATCGAGTGCGGCCAGGGCAGCCGCCAGCACCCGTTCGGGCGGCCCCTGGCGATGGTGCCGCCGGTTCGAGCCAAGGGCGATCAGGTAGCGCTCGCCCATCGGGGACGCTCAGATGTCCTGGGCAATGCGGGTGTAAAGCTGCGGGCGGCGGTCGCGGAAGAAGCCCATCCCGGCGCGGTGGGTGGCGGCCTGGGCAAGGTCGAGCGTGTGGACCAGCACCCCGGTTTCGGCAGCGCCGAATTCGGCCACCAGATCGCCCCATTCGTCGCAGATGAACGAGTGGCCGTAGAAGCGCTGGCCGTCTTCGGTGCCGATGCGGTTGGCGGCGATTACCGGCATGCAGTTCGACACGGCATGGCCCTGCATCGCACGGCGCCACATCCGGCTGGTGTCGAGATCGGCGTCATAGGGTTCGCTGCCGATCGCAGTGGGATAGAGCAGCAGTTCGGCGCCGAGCAGCGCCAGCACCCGCGCGCATTCGGGGTACCACTGGTCCCAGCAGATGCCCACGCCCAGCTTGTGCCCGAAGGCGTCCCACACCTTGAACCCGTCGTTGCCAGGGCGGAAATAGTACTTTTCCTCATACCCCGGGCCATCGGGAATGTGGCTTTTGCGGTAGGTGCCCTGGATCTGCCCGTCGGGATCGATCCAGGCCAGCGTGTTGTAATAATGATGCCCGTCGCGCTCGAAGAAGCTGGTCGGGATCGCGACCTTCAGCTTGGCGGCCAGCGCCTGCATCGCCCGGACCGAGGGATGGTCCTGCGTCGGGCGGGCCAGCGCGAACAGCGCCTCGTCCTCGACCTTGCAGAAATAGGGGCCAGAGAACAGCTCGGGCGGCAGGATCACCTGCGCGCCCCGGGCCGCAGCCTCCTCGATCAGCATCGAGACGGCGACGATGTTCTCCGCCTCGTCTTGCGATCCGAGCGGCAGTTGCAGGGCGGCGACGGTGAGCTTGGTCATCCCCCGCCCATTATCAGGCGCGCTTGCGGAACAAAAGCGTCATCCGGTCGGATTCGCCGATCGCCTGAAGCCGCGCCTTGGCGGCATCGTCCTTCGCCCCGCGCAGCGACGGCGGCAGGCTCCAGACGCCATCGGCGTGGTTGGCCGGGTCCTTGCGGTTGGCATTGGCCTCGCTCTTGCCGACGAAGGTGAAGCCGTGAACCTCCATGAACTTGATCACGTCCGCTTCGCGCAGGTAGCCGTTGGCGCCATTGGTATAGCCATAGGGCGCGTCGGGGCGGGCGCGGTGCTGTTCGATCCCGATCATCCCATCGGGCTTGAGCAGTTCGCGCAGCGCCTTGATCTCGCGGTCGGCGATGTTCATGCGCATCATGTTGTGCATCGCCCGCATCACCAGGATGCGGTCGAACGTGCCCTTTTCCGCCGCAGGCACCGCATCGAGCGTATGGGCGGCAAAGCGATCTGCCGGCAGGCCCGACCAGGTGGCGACATCAGCCGGATACTTGGCCGCGCCATCGCGGATGTTCTGCTGCGCCTTTTCATTGAACGCGCCCGAAGTGGGATCATAGTAGAGCCCGACCAGCTTGCCGCGTTCACCCAGGTACAGCCCCAGCAGGCGCGAATACCACCCGCCGCCGGGGGCATATTCGCCCACCTTCATGTCAGGAGCGACGCCGAAGAAGGCCAGCGTTTCGGCCGGGCGGCGATACTGGTCGCGGGGGCGGTCGCTCTCGCGCAGGGGATGGGCGACGGCCTTGGCCAGGGCGGCGCGGGTTTCGGCGGTGACGGCCACGGGGGCCTTGCCGGCCGCGGAGAGCGGCGCGGCGGACAGGGCCAGCGCGCTGGCCGCAAGGGCGATGACGAGACGCATGAAAGGGTTCTCCCGCATGTCTTTTGGTGCTGGCGGGAAAACTAGGCAGCGACCCGGCGATGACAAGGCGGCCCTTTGTACCTATTTGTCGCAGGCAATCAGATGGAAGGTGATCGAACCATGGCTCAGGCAATCCTCGCAGGCGGCTGCTTCTGGTGCACCGAGGCGGTGTTCCGGCAACTGGCCGGGGTGAGCGAGGTGGAAAGCGGCTACATCGGCGGCACGGTGCCGGATCCCAGCTATAAGCAGGTCTGCACTGGCGACACCGGCCATGCCGAAGCGATCCGCGTGACCTATGATCCGGCGGTGATCGGCTACGGCGAGCTGCTCGACGTGTTCTTCGCCACGCACGATCCGACCCAGCTCAACCGCCAGGGGGGCGACATCGGCACCCAGTACCGTTCGGCCGTGTTCCTCAACGAGGACAGCCCGCGCGGCGAAGTGGAAGCGGCCATCGCCCGCGCCCAGGCCGAGCGCGATGCGCCGATCGTCACCACCATCGAAGGCCCGGCCACCTGGTATCCGGCCGAGGACTATCACCAGCTCTATTGGGAAGGCGAAGGCCAGCGCAACCCCTATTGCCTGGCGGTGATCCCGCCCAAGCTGGCCAAGCTGCGCAAGGGCTTTGCCGAGCGGCTGAAGGGCCAGGGCTGACCCTAGGCCCGCCAGCGCGCGACGAAGAACCCGTCCAGCCCGCCCGCCTCGGGCAGCATGCCGGGATCGGTGCGCAGCCAGCCCTGCGCGGTGGGGGAAAGCCCCTGCGGCAGGTCTTCGGCGCGAATCGGATCGGGGGCCAGCGAGACGCGCGCGGCCTGCTCCTCGCTCTCTGCCGGTTCGAGCGAGCAGGTGGCATAGACCAGGCTGCCGCCCGGGCGCACCCAGCGCGCCGCGCGGTCCAGCAACCGGCCCTGCAATTCGGCCAGTTCGGCAATCTGGCGCGGTCCGATGCGGTGGATCACGTCCGGGTGGCGGCGGCAGGTGCCGGTGGCGGTGCAGGGCGCATCCAGCAGCACGGCATCGAAAGGGGCGTCCGGTTCCCAAACCAGCGCATCGGCGGTGACCAGATCGGCGGTCAGGCCAACCCGGTCCAGGTTGGCGCGCATCCGCTCCAGCCGCTTGGCGCTGGTGTCGAGCGCGGTGACCTGCCAGCCGGCGGCGGCCAGTTGCAGCGTCTTGCCCCCCGGCGCAGCGCACAGGTCCAGCACGCGGCGGCCCTGGCCTGCGCCCAGCAAACGCGCCGGCAGGCTGGCGGCCAGGTCCTGGACCCACCATGCGCCTTCGCCGTATCCAGCCAGGTTCTCCACCGCCGTGCCGCGCGGCAGGCGCAGGTGGCCGGGCAGCAGTGACTGGCCGCCAAGCCGCTCGGCCCATTCAGCCGTCGTCGCCCGATCGCGCAGGGTCAGGTCCAGCGGCGGCAGATCGGCCAGCCCGGCGGCAATCGCCCCGGCGCGCGCGCCCCAGCGTTCGGCCACGGCAGGCGGCAGGCTTGGCAGGGCCGGCAGCGCGACCTGGCGGCGCACCAGCGCGGCAAAAACCCCGTGCGCCAGCCGGCGCGGCCCGCCCGACAGCAGCGGCAGCGCGGTGGCGATCACAGCATGGGGCGGGGTTTCCAGCCGCAGCCAGCCCGCCAGCATGAGCCGCAGCACGCTGCGCGGCTTGGCATCGGGGGGCAGGATCTGGCGGGTCGCGCTGTCGATCAGCGCATCGAGGTCGGTCAGCCAGCGCAGCGCCTCGCCCGCAAGGGCGCGGGCCAGCGCCTTGTCCGGGCCGCTGCGCAGCCCCTGCAGTGCGCCATGCGCCGCCTGATCGAGCGTTTCGCCGCGATGCAACACGGCATCGAGGAGCCGCAAAGCCGCCTTGCGGGCGGGAAGTCCCGGAATATCCATGCCGCAGCCTCTAGACGCGAAGCCCGGCAATAGCCAGATAGGGCCCATGACCAAGCGCGCCACCCAACGCCCCGCCCAGTTCCAGAAGCCCGCGCACTGGACCAACGAGCCCGCGCCCGCGCCGCAGCAAGGCAAGGATGAGGCCGACGATCCGGCCGGGCTTTCCCCCACCCGCTATGGCGATTGGGTGAAGGACGGGATTGCGGTCGACTTCTAGGCGTTCCGCTTCAATCGCTTGATCGTGCCGGAGAACGCCAGCACCGCGCGTTCGCCTTCGCTGATCAACCCGCGCACGAAGACCAGGCTGCCCCCGGCACGCACCACTTCACCGCGCGCGGTGAGCAGCTTGCCGGGTTCCGCCGCCCCGACGAATTCGCAGTTCATCGTCACCGTCACGCCGTGGACCGATGTGCTCATCCCCCCGGCGATCATGAACAGGGCATAGTCGGCGAAAGTCATCAGCGCGCCGCCGTGGATGTTGCCGCCGCCGTTGCGGTTCTTGGCTTCGGGCATGAAGCCGCAGACCACCGGGGCATCCGGCCCTTCGCCCTCGGGCTGGCAATAGAATGGCCCGGCGTGCTCCTCGAAATCGTCGACCGGTTCCCAGTGGTACCAGCCCGCCCAGGGGCCTTCGCGCATCAGCGCCAGGCCGGGGCGCAGCGGGAGATCGTCGGCTTGCAGCTTGTCGTGGGGGGTGTCGCTCATGCCCCGCGCAACAGCAGATCGCGCGCGGCCATGCAAGCGTGGATCAGTGCAGCGCGGCCACCGCCCAGACCACGGCGACGATCAGCAGCGCGCCCGCCAGGTCCAGCCACAGCCCGGCGCGCAGCATCCGACCCATGGTGATGTGCCCGGTGGCCCAGGCCAGCGCGTTGGGCCCGGTTCCGGCGGGCAGCATGAACCCCCAGGTGGCGGCAAAGGCGGCTGGCAGCGCCAGCAGCACCGGATCTGCGCCCAGCGCCACGACCAGGGCGGCAACCACCGGGATGATCGCGCTGGCCGCGGCGATGTTGCTGGCGAATTCGGTGACCAGGATGACGAACAGGACCAGGATCAGCGCGACCAGCGGCAGCGGCACGGCCGACAGCGGCAGCATCATCTTGCCCAGCCAGTCGGTCAGGCCTGATGCGGTCATGCCCATTGCCAGCGCCAGCCCGCCACCGAACATGAAGACGATGTCCCACGGCACGCGGTTGGCTTCCTGCCAGACCAGCATCGGCCGGCCCGTGCCATCGGGCAGCAGGAACAGCGCCAGCCCCACGGCGGCGGCGATGGTGCCATCGGTCAGCCCGCCCTTGGGAAACAGGCCTTCCAGCCACGGCTGCGCGATCCAGGCCACGAAGGCCAGCACGATCAGCGGCATCAGGCGCTTTTCGGGCGTGGTCCAGGCGGCCGAATGGCCAATCGCGGCGCGGGCACTGGCGGGGTCGAAATCGTCTTCGTGCAGGCGCTGGACCCGGGCGATGATCCAGGCCGCCAGCGGCACCGCCAGCAAGACCAGCGGCACGCCATAAAGGCTCCATTCGAGGAAGGTGATGCGCTGGCCGACGCCCTTTTCGATCATTGCCGCGGCGATGGCGTTGGTCGGCGTGCCGATCATCGTTGCCAGCCCGCCGAGTGAGGCGGCAAAGGCGATCCCCATCGGCAGCGCGCCCGCGATGCCATTGGTCTCGCCTTCCTCGACCCCGCCGGCGCGCAACATGGCAAGGCCCATCGGCATCATGATCAGCGCGGTCGAGGTGTTGGAAATGATCGACGAGATCAGCGCTGTGGCGGTCATCACCCCCAGCAGCAGTTGCCAAGGGCTGGCCCCGGCCAACCCCATGATGAACAGCGCCAGCCGACGGTGCAGCCCGGTCCGCTCGATCGACAGGGCCAGGAAGCCCCCGGCGATGAACAGGAACAGGATCGGGGAATAATAGGCCGCCGCCGTCTTGTTGGCATCGGCGATCCCGCCCAGCGGCAGGACCAGGAACGGCAGCAGCGCGGTAACCGCCAGCGGCAGTGCCTCGGTCATCCACCAGGCGGCCATCCACCAGACCAGTCCCGCAGCGGTCCAGGCCATGTCCGGCATGCCCGCCGGTGCGGGCAGGACCTGGGTGGCGACGAAGCCGGCAATGCCAAGCCAGAGGCCAATGCGGCGTGCGGTCATCCTCGCTCCCCCCGGATCGGGCGAGGGCACTTTCGCCCCCTGGCCCGCAGCGCCCTTACTTGGGCGAGATCACCATCAGCATCTGGCGACCTTCCATGCGCGGATAGCTTTCGATCTTGGCGATCTCGGCCACGTCTTCCTGCACGCGGCGCAGCAGGTCCATGCCGATCTGCTGGTGCGACAGCTCGCGCCCACGGAAGCGCAGGGTGATTTTCACCTTGTCGCCTTCGCCGATGAACTTGTGCACCGACCGCATCTTCGTATCATAGTCATGATCGTCGATGTTCGGACGCATCTTGATCTCCTTGATCTCCTGCGTCTTCTGGGTCTTGCGGGCGAGGTTGGCCTTCTTCTGCGCTTCGTAGCGGAACTTGCCGACATCGAGGAACTTGCACACCGGCGGATCGGCGTTGGGCGAAACCTCGACCAGGTCAAGGCCGACTTCGGCCGCCTGTTCGATCGCTTCGCGCGTGTACATCACGCCAAGGTTCTCACCTTCTTCGTCAATGACGCGGACCTTGTCCGAGGTGATCATGTGATTGTAGCGCGGCCCGCTCTTCACGGGGGGCGTCATCATGCGCCGGGGTGGGGGTGCTATGTCGTAGTCTCCTGTTGCGGCAAAAAGCCATCGCGCGCGTCCTTAATGCGATTCGCGGATTTGGGGAAGTGTTCTTGCTGGGTGCGCCCTTCGCATCCGCGCAGGGTTTGCAAGGGAAGGCCGGAAGGCCTTCCCGCATCGGCGTCAGCCGGTCAGCAAATCACCCAGCCCGCCACAGCGGATACTGGACGAGCCTACCCTTGGCTGGGAGCAAGGCATCGACCGCGCGCGCTGGTTGCAGCGCGGCGATGATCGCGGGATCGGCGGCGTCCATTCCGCCGGTCAGGGCGCCGAAGGCCGGCAGCACCAGCTTGCGCTCGCTGCGCACCCAGCATGGCCGGGCAACGGTGCGCCCACGTGCTTTGACGCGCAGGCGCGGGTGCCAGTGGCCGGACAGCTCGGGCCGGGTTTCTCCTGCCACGGCCTCGTGGCGCAGCACCAGCCCGGCAAGTTCCAGTTCCGGCAGCGCCGTGCCTTCGCCCACCTCGCCCTGGTCGTGATTGCCGGTGATCCACACCCAGTCGGTCGCCCTGACCAGCGCGGCAAGCATCCCGGCGGCGTGCGGCTCAAGCCGGGCGGCGCCGTCCACGTCGTGAAAATTGTCGCCCAGGCACAGCACCCTGCGCGCGCCGGTTTCGCGGATCGCCACGGCCACCCGTTCCAGCGTCTCGCGGCTGTCATAAGGGGGGAGCAGCTGCCCGTGGCGGGCAAAGAAGCTGGCCTTTTCCAGGTGCAGATCGGCCACCAGCAGCGCCTGCTCCGCCGGCCAGTAGAGCGCGCGCGGGCCCGCCAGCACCAATTCCTGCCCTGCGAACGAAAAGGGAACCATGGCTTTCCCTTGCCGCAAGCCGAATTGCTTGGCAAGGGCTGGGTCCATGACCGACTGGACCCCTTACACCGCCCGCGCCAAGACCTGGTTCGAAGAGTTGCGCGACCGGATCTGCGCCGAATTCGAAAGCATCGAGGCCGAAATGGGCAGCGACGCGAAGTTCGAATACACCAGCTGGAACCGCGAGGAGGAAGGCAATGCCAACCCCGGCGGCGGCACGCGCGGGGTGATGAAGGGCCAGGTGTTCGAGAAGGTCGGGGTCAACGTCTCCACCGTCCATGGCCAGTTCGCGCCCGAATTTGCCAAGACGATCCACGGCGCGGGGGCGGATAACCCCGGCTTCACCGCCACTGGCATCAGCCTGGTCGCGCACATGGCCAACCCGCACGTGCCGGCGGTGCACATGAACACCCGCTTCCTGACCACCAGCAAGGCCTGGTTCGGCGGGGGCGGCGACCTTAACCCGCCGCTGCCCTATGCCGAGGATACCGAGGAATTCCACGCCGCGTTCAAGGCCGCCTGCGATGCCCACGACGGGGACTATTATCCCCGGTTCAAGGCCTGGGCCGATGAATACTTCTACATCCCGCACCGCCAGGTCCACCGCGGGGTTGGCGGGATCTTCTACGATCATCTCGAATGCGCCGACGAAGCGCAGTGGGAAGCCAACTTCGCCTTCACCCAGGACGTCGGCCGCGCGTTCCTGGACGTGTTCCCCAGGCTGGTGCGCCGCCGCATGCGGATGGCGTTTGCCGAAGCGGAAAAGCGCCAACAGCTCGAATGGCGCGGGCGTTATGCCGAATTCAACCTGGTCTATGACCGGGGCACGCTGTTCGGCCTCAAGACCGGCGGCAACATCGACGCGATCCTGATGAGCCTGCCGCCCGAAGCGGTGTGGAGCTGATTTGGCCGCGAAAGCCCTTGCCCAGCCGGGACTTTAGTGGCCACATAGCACCCTGATGCTGCGCCAGTACGAACTTGTCGAACGGGTCATGGCCTACGATCCGGATGCGGACGAGGCGATGCTGAACCGTGCCTACGTCTACACGGTGCAGCGCCACGGCACGCAAAAGCGCGCCAGCGGCGACCCCTATTTCAGCCATCCGGTCGAAGTGGCCGGGCTGATGACCGAGCTCAAGCTCGACCAGGAAACCATCGTCACGGCGCTGCTGCACGACACGGTGGAAGATACCCTCGCCACCCCCGAGGAGATCGAGCGGCTGTTCGGCCCTGATGTCGCCAAGCTGGTCGACGGGGTGACCAAGCTGTCCAAGATCGAGGCGATGAGCGAAAAGGAACGCGCGGCCGAAAACCTGCGCAAGTTCCTGCTGGCGATGAGCGAGGATATCCGCGTCCTGCTGGTCAAGCTGGCCGACCGGCTGCACAACATGCGCACGCTCCACTACATCAGGAGCGAGGAAAAGCGCCGCCGCATCGCCCGCGAGACGATGGAGATCTATGCCCCGCTGGCCGAACGCGTGGGCATGTACGAATACATGCGCGAAATGCAGCTGCTCGCCTTCGAGCAGCTGGAGCCCGAAGCCTATGCGACGATCACCGGCCGCCTGGCCCAGATCCGCAGCAGCGAAGGCGGGCAGGTCGATGCGATCGCGCTGTCGATCAAGCAGGCGCTGGCCGAAGCCGGGCTGAAGGTGGAAGTGTCGGGGCGCGAAAAGCATCCCTATTCGATCTGGAAGAAGATGGCCGAACGCCACGTCTCCTTCGAACAGATCACCGATATCATGGCTTTCCGCGTGCTGACCGGCAGCGTGGCCGATTGCTACCAGGCGCTGGGGGTGCTGCACACCACCTGGCAGATGATCCCGGGGCGGTTCAAGGACTACATCTCGACCCCGAAGTCGAACGGCTATCGCAGTCTCCACACCAGCCTGATCTTCGAAAACTCGATGCGCATGGAAGTGCAGGTGCGAACCCATGACATGCACGAAACCAACGAATTCGGGCTGGCGGCGCACTGGGCCTACAAGCAGGCGGCCCGGCCCGACGGGCAGGTCGGCTGGCTGCGCGACCTGATCGAAATCGTCGACGCCAGCCACGACGCCGAAGAACTGCTCGAACACACCCGGATGGCGATCTACCAGGACCGGATCTTCGCCTTCACGCCCAAGGGCCAGCTGCTGCAGTTGCCCAAGGGATCGACCCCGGTGGACTTCGCCTATGCGGTCCATTCGGACCTGGGCAACTGGGCGGTCGGGGCCAAGATCAACGGACGGCACATGCCGCTGCGCACCGCGTTGAGCAATGGCGACGTGGTCGAGATCATCAAGAGCCGCAAGGCCAGCCCGCAGCTGCCGTGGCTGGGCTTTGTCGTCACCGGCAAGGCCCGCGCCGCGATCCGCCGCGCGGTGCGCGCGAAAGAACGCGAGGAACTGGCCGCAATCGGCCGCAAGCTGTTCGACGAGATCGTCGAGCGGCTGCCCAGCAAGATCGGCAAGAAGGCGGTCAAGGACGCCTGCAAGCGGCTGGGGCTGGCCAGCGAAACCGACCTGATGGCCGCGATCGGCAGCGCCAAGCTGGACGACCGGCAGGTGATGGAAGCGCTTGTCCCGGGCAGCGCCGCGCACTTGCCCGAACCCGAGGCATGGACCAGCCAGGACCGCGCGATCTCGATCAGGGGCCTGACCCCGGGGGTTGGTTTTCACCTGGCGCACTGCTGCCACCCGGTGCCGGGCGACCGCATCGTCGGCATCCGCATTCCCGACCGCGGCGTCGAAGTCCACGCAATCGACTGCCTGACGCTGGCCAGCGGTGTCGATGCCGACTGGCTCGACCTGTCGTGGGGCGAGCGGACCACCGGCGCGGTCGGGCGGCTGCGCATGGTGCTCTACAACCGACCCGGCACCCTGGCCGAGGCGGCGGGCATCTTTGCCGGCAACCGGGCGAACATCGCCAGCCTGGAAAACACCAGCCGCGACGACCTGTTCAGCAGCTACGAGGTTGACCTCGAAGTGGCGGACCTGGCCCACCTGACCCGCATCGTCAGCGCCCTGCGCGCCAGCGACGCCGTGGCCGAGGCGCAGCGCATCTAGCGGTTGCGGAGGCGCAGCCGCAGCAGAGCCAAAACCACTGTCAGACCTCCAGGGCTACGGTCACCGGGTCGCCCTCTGCCAGCCCCTCGGCCTTGCGCACGCTGGCCTTGACCGGCAGCATCCAGCCCGCGCTCTTGCTCGGGAAAACGGACGTCGCAAAGCTGCTGCCGCCAATCGTGGCGCGCACTTTCAGCGATCCGAAGCCGCCGATGGTCCGCTCCAGCCGCCGCATCAGCGCGGTGCCGGACAGCGCCTCGCCCGCCGCCCCGTCGATGCTCAGGAAATGCCACGAACCGCCATTGCCGCCGGTCCAGCGCCACAAGGTCCCGGTGTGGGTCAGCCGCTCGCTCACTTCGCTCGCCGCACCGGCACCGGAATGTTGCAGATGTCCGCGCCGCCGGCGGGCCGGATGAAGAAGGCATCGCGCCGGTTGGCGCGCGCGTCGGCGTACTTCGCGAAGCTCTCGCTCTCGGTCGAGAGGTATTCGTAGGCCGGCAGGCCCGGCACTTCGCTGCCCAGCCGGAGCGACTGGATCGGCACCTGTTCCGCCCGGCTTTCATAGATCCCCAGCGGCCCGGTCCCGCGCGGCAGGCTGGAGAGATGCTCGATCCCCTCGATCACCCGGCCGACCAGCGCGATGTTGCGATCGAGATGGCGCGGAGCGTGGCCGATCACGGTGTAAAGCTCTGCGCCCGAGCCGGTGTCCGGCGACATGTTCCGCCCGACGCCGACCATGCCATAGCAGTGGACGGGCCACATCTCAAAGTCCTTGCCACCCAAGGGCCAGCCAAGGCCGAAGAACGCGTGACCATAAGGATCGTTGGCGAGACGTCTTGATAGATGTTCTGGCTTTCTGGACCTGCTTCGTTTGATCGGCTTTATTGGAGTAAGTCGTTCCACAAACTCGCTCTCCGGCACCACCGCCAAACCATCGGGCAGTTTGCGCGCCCTGGCCTTGTCCTCCCCGTCAGGATCACCCCACTGCGCGACATAATTGTCCTGCACCCGGGTCACCGCGAGGCCGTCCCACCAGTGCGCGGCGGCGAGCTTGCGGATGTTGCCGATCCACCCTTGCGAAAAGGGCGGCGGCATCAGCTGGATCACCACCCGGCGCGGCTTGCCATTGGCAGCGGGGGCCAGATCCATCACCAGCAGGTCGCTGGCGGCAATCGCCGTCCAGTTCGCCTTGGGCGCGGCGGCGGCGATCTCGGACGGGGCGGGATAGGCCGGCTTGTCCTGGGCCAGCAGCGGAGCGGCGGCCAGGAGGGTGAAGGGGATCAGGGCTTTGCGCATCGCCGCACTGTGCCAGCGGCGCGCTGGGCCGTCTAGGCGTCCTGCTCCAGCGCTTCGATCTGCGCATCGCTGAGGCCAAAGTGATGCCCCACCTCGTGCACCACCACGTGGGCTACAAGGTGCTCCAGCGTCTCGTCCCCGCGCGCGATCCATTCATCGAGGATCGCGGCGCGGAACAGGCGGATGCGGTCGGGCATGGTGCCGCTGGGGGCCATGTGTTTTTCGCCCACGGGCACCCCTTCGTAGAGGCCCGACAGGGTAAACGGATCGTCGATGCCCAGATCCGCCAGCGTTTCCGCATCGGCGAATTCCTCGACCACCAGCCTGATGCCATCGAGGTGCGCGGCGAACGGCTGCGGCAGCCGCGCCAGCGCGGCAAGGGCAAGCCGCTCGATCTCGACGGCGTCGGGGGCAGTTCCGAATAAGCGCTCCATCCCTGCAAGATAGGCGCCCCGGCGCGATCCGCAACGCTTGCCTAAGCGCCGCGACCGGTCTAGTGCGCGCCATTCCAGTGCATGCGGAGCGGTGGCCGAGTGGTCGAAGGCGCTCGCCTGGAAAGTGAGTATACGTCAAAAGCGTATCGAGGGTTCGAATCCCTCCCGCTCCGCCAACATACCTTGATTTAATTGATATTTTTTCAAGATCGCACGCCTGTTCCCATAACCGCTCCCCGATAGGTCCGGCACTTGAGGCGAACGCCAACGGCTGGATTCGCTCAATCGGCGCGCACCTCAACATTTCTCAACTTGGGCGGGGCAAGCGTCCGTCATGCTATTCGGGCAAGCCATGCCGGTGCCAGCCGTGGAAGCTGGAACCCCTACACACCGAACGCGACAAATCGCGACTGGAAATGGTGGATTGGTGCGGGTTTCGAGAGGTGGCAGCTTCTCAGTCAAAAATGACGGGCAACGGGCAATTGACGGAAAGGGCGGAAAACCCGGCTTTGCGATCCAATCAGATTTGATTTGCTGAGCGTCGGGTTCTCTGAACCTTCTCGCCAGCGATAATGTGGAGAGGTTGGGAGTTAAAGTTACTTACGCTGGAATGCGGGGCGAACCGAGTAACCTGCCTTTTCAAGACGGTTAACTACTCCCCACCAATAGCCGCGCCATGGTTCCAGAGCGTCATTATAGCAGGTGCGCTCCACAGTAAGCGCGGCAAATCTTTGGCCAGGCTGCCATTTGGCCTTGATGCTTACACTCACGTGAGGACTCTGGAGACCCAACGTTTGATGCTCAATTTTTCCTGATTGATCACTAAGTGCAGTGCCCCAAGTTTCCATGCCAACCTGCGTAGATATTACAGTGAACCTACGCTCAAGTGCTTCAATTGAGTCAGACGGAAGCATTATGATAGCCGTTGATAGAACGCGTGCACGTGCCGGATTTGAGCAAACTGTTGATGTTGCCTGCGCAGCTCCCGACAAAGCAAGCGCGAGAATTAAAATCGGCAGTTGGAACGCGTTCCGCATAGAATGACACTACCGTGCTTCTAGACGTTCGCAATGGATTCGTCAGCCGACAGGCGGCATTCAGCCCAGATCATCGCTAACCAGCCGCGCAATCTCCCTCAGGTATCTAGCAGCCGCCATCGCCCTGGCTGAGCGCCCGCCATGCTTCCGGGCGTTGCTATTCCCCTCAGGCGCTCCCGGATTCGTACCCCCGTGCATACGGCACCGCTTCCGCCCCTTCACGGCTGGGGATTGGCACTCCGTTCCCGAACGGGTCCGCGCCAAGCAGCGCGGGGCCGATGCCAACCGCTCCTGTTGCATGGGATTGATCGTCAATTTTTCCATTTCCCTTCCCCCCGGTGTGGACGTTTTCAGCAATGACGGCCTGCCCGCCGCGATTATCGACATGGACATGGCGCACGACCTGTTCCCCGCCGCGCCGCATCCGGGCTAGCGTTTCCATTTGCCCCTGAGAGGTGCGCAGCAGCTTTGTGGCGAGGTTGCCATACATTTGCGCAGTCGGCACCCATTCTGCCTTCCCAAGCTGGTTCAGCGCCCGGATCGCGGCATCATGGGTCACATACATTTGCACCAGCAATAGCGCCTCGGCCTGATTTTGGGGTTCCATGCTTTCAATGAATGACAACGCCGCGTTGTAGCGGTCGGCGTTGTCCGCACCGACTGAGGAAAGGTAGTTCAGCAGTTCATTGGCGCGGGCATTCACCGGGTCCAGTGACACCGCCGCAAAGGTCTTTTGGAGCTTGAGCAGCCCGTGAACTTCGTTCTCTCCGGCGATGCCAACGGTTATCCCCCCACCTGGCTTTCGCGAGAGCGTCACCTTGACCGGTTGGCGTTGCTTGCGTTGGTTGGCGACCATTTCCGCAAATTCAGCCTTTTCATCGTCGGACAACTTATCCCAGTGGGGAACGCGCTCGGCCAGCATCGCCATGGCCTCATCCGGCGTGGCCGTATTGGGCACCACAAACACAAACGGCCTCTGCTCTGCCGGGGCTTTCGATCCGGTCGCCTTGGTCCCCCGCGCCGGTTTGGGGTTGGTTTTCGTCGCCGTCATATCCGCACCTTTGATTTAGGCCCGAAACCTCCACTCACCCGCACCCGCACCACCTGCACTCCCTATAAGGGAAGTGCGGAAGGTGCGGACGGGTTCAGCAAGGGTCACCAGCCACACTTTCCGCACTTTCCGCACCGCACTTTTCAGGGTGCGGGTAACTCACCTGAGCCGGGTCCACCGGATCACCGGCCACGACGAAAGGACGCTCATCGCCGTTCTTGTCGGGCAGGTTTTCCACCTTGAGCGCGCCGTTGCGCTTCCACGTTTTCAGGATGGCCTTGATACGGGCCTTGTCCCTATCAACGGAAAGCCCGGCGACCTGAGCGACAGCATGGCCGACCCAATCCTTGGCCTGCGCACTGTCCCGCCATTGGCCAGCCGCGACGCGCAATTGCACTTGGTAGAGGTGCCACGTGCTCAGCCCGTGGAACACGTCCGGCTTCTCCCAGAGGCGTGCGACGCCGACATAATCGGCAGGCTCGCTGCCATCGCCGTTATCGAGGCACTGGCTTTCCAGCTTGATCCACGTTGCCGCGTCCGGGGGAGCGCGATTGGCCTTGCCGGTATCGACGCGCACCAGCGAGCGGCGCAAGGCCGGATCGGTAATGCCCAGTTCCTCGGCCTCGGCCTGGCTCATGGCATTGAGCGGCAGCACGACGCGGGCAGCATCGCGAAGGGCGACCGCGCCACGCCCATCCTCTGCCGTCACCTCACGCCCGCCCAGCTTCTTGGTATGGTGCACCAGCACGACCGCACAGCCCGTTTCCTGAGCGAGCCGCTTCCACCGCTTGGCGATGGCGTCGATTGCCTCATTACTGCTTTCCCGCACGGTATGGCTCGACACGAACGGGTCCACGATCACGACCGATATTCCCCGGTCCCGCACCGTTGCCGCCACCTGAGCAAACACACCCTCAGCTATGGCGAAGCCGTCGCGATCCTCGGTTGCGGTGCAGAGCGGCTGGACAAGCCCGCTATCGACGCAAAGGCGGTTTCGGCAGTCGTCCGGCACTATGCCGTGGAACAGGCAGGCAGCGGACACTTGCCGGTCCAGCTCGTCCTGCGAATCCTCAAGGTTGTAGATCCATGCCGATTGCGGGCCGCGCGGGAGCGGCTTACCAAGCAGCGGTTGCCCGGATGCGAGCGACAGCGCCAGCGCGGTGCCAATCGTGCTCTTGCCGGTGCCGCCGGGCGCAATGATCGCCGTAACCTCGCCCCTCAGCAGCCAATGGCCAAGCAGCCATTGCCGCGTCGGCAGCGAACGGGGATCGGGCCAGCGGTAAGGCGTGGCGCGAATGGCCGTGCCGGTATGCGTGGCACCGGCAATGCGGCTGGCCACGTCATCCGGTTCCATATCGGCAAAGTCCATGGGAGCGGTTGCGTTACGCATAGCCAGCACTCCCGGCCTGAGCGATCCGGGCCGCCACCTCGGCAGGCGCAATATCCGCAAAATCGGTTCCTGAGTCCGCTGAGCGCGTTTCCGGCCCTTGGGGCAGCGGAGTGGCCAAAAGCGCCCCAATGGACTCAGCGGCCCTCTGAGCGGCTTCCAGCCCGATATTCTCCGACAGGTGACGGTCATCGTCCGCCGCAACGATCAGCGTCCGGCTGGGGAACAGCTTGCGCATGGAGCGGGCGACGGACTCGAGGTTGCGCGCCGACATAGCCGCGACAACGCCGTGCCCGGTCGCATGGTGGACCGCTGCCATGGTGGCGAAGCCTTCCCCGATCACCAGCGGCCCAGCCGATGGCCTGCCATCCTGCACGAACGCGCCGTGCGACCAGAACAGGCCATCGGTGCGCCCGCCGGACAGGAATAGCTTGCGCCCGCCCGGATAGACGCGCTGGACGTTCCACAGGCGAAAGCCGCAATCGACCATCGGGACAAGCAGGGCGTCACCATGCTGCCGGATACCGAACGGGGGCAGGCGCTTGCGTGCCAAATAGCCGTGCGCGGGATCGGCTTTGTCAGCGCCGCGCCACAGATCGCGGGCAGTGCCAGCCGCAGCTTCCTGCTTGGCCAGCGTTTCCGCCTTGCGCCGGGCTTCGCTTTCACGGGCCTGAGCCATGATCGCGCGCCGTTCGGCTGGGGACAGCGCACGGGGATCGCTCCCCGCGCGCCATACCGTCCGCACGCCCAGTCGGTAATGCCGAAACACACCAGCGGGCACGCCATCGAGGTGCAGCCATGCCCAGCCGTTGCGTCGTCCGGGCTTGTCGCCATCGGCGCGGAAGCGGACGGGATCACCGGAAGCGAGCTTGTCGGCAATCGGCTCCACGGGGCGGATGCCAGCCGCCCCCATGGCATCGAGAAAATCCGAAACGGGATCGGTCACAGTGCGGCCCTCCCTTTTTCGGTAAGGCGAAGCACCGCTGCGCCCTTGCCAGACGGATTGCGGCGACGTGTGCCAGTTGGCTCCACAAGGCCCATGGCCCGCAGTTCGGAGAAACGCGGTTGCAGGCTTTCGCGGGCGACCTCGGCAAAGGCGACGGCTTCAAGCACCGTCGCCTCGCCCAGCCGATCCAGCGAGCGCATGGCGACGCGGCGAAGGTAGGAAACGCATGGCTTGATAGCCTCGGCAGCGTCCTGGCTGGTGCCGTCCGGGCCTTTCGCGCCGGGAATTTCGGGATAGCGATCAGACATGCTCGCCTCCCTCAGCCAGTGCGGGAAGGCCATGTCGGGAAAGCAGGATGCGCAGCCAGTTTGCCTGCTTGTCGCTGAGCGGGACAGTGCGGAAGGCAAGGCCACCGCAAAACTGCCCTTCCTTCTCGGACAGCGATTCGACGGCCAGCAAGGCGCGTGCGGCAGCGGGGAAGCTGGGGAAGGGATCAGCCATGACAGGCACCTCCCCCAAATGCGAGCGCGGCGACCATCGCGGCCAGTTCGGGGCGAATGCCGTAGCTGCCGATCAGGTATTGAGCGCGATAGGCGGAGAGGGTAAGGGATTCCGTGGAAGCGCCGACCAAAGCATTCCACAGAACCCGGTCGCCCTTGGCGGTCGGGTTTTGCTTTAGGGGCATGGCTTATGCCTCCCCCGCGATCAGGGCGTGGAGCGCCTCGGCTGGAATGATCGTCCTGCCACCGACGCGAACAGCGCGAAGGCGACCAGCCGAAATGTGATTGTAGAGCGTGGTCCTGCCTAGGCTGGACGCCTGACAAGCTTCCCGAATGCTATAACCGATCTTCTGGGGATCGTGTTTGACGGACTGCATTGAAGCACCTCGTTCGTTGTTGAACGAGGGCGAAAAGGCCAGATCGAAACTACGCGGCCCAGCCGGACTATCGCGTGACGCCGCGTGAAATTTCGCGTGCGGCAGGCCGGTGGATTACCGCGTTTTTGCTTCCCGCCACGCTGGACGAAACACGTCATCACGCGAAAGCCCATGGTGTTCAGGCGTAGCTTGGAAGTCTTGCCATGCTTTATCCATGCCATTCCCGTTGCCGGATTCGATCCAGTGCTTGCACCAATCTACGACATCGCCATGTGACGGACGGGGCTTCTCAGGCGCTTTGATCGGGGGAATGGCCGCGCGCCATGCATCGAATGATTGACGGGACAACAGCACAGGGCATCCCGCGCCATGATCGTCCGGCGTCATACCGCGATAGACATGGTGCAGGCTTTCCGGGTTTACGCCGTTCCAATAGAAGCGAGGCACCAGCAGCGGGGTGCCACTTGCAGGCGCAACATAAGTCGGCAAGCTGCCGTCCCTCAGCGCCGCATGGATAGTGCGGCTGGATTGCCGATATGTCTCAATAAACGGCGGGGGAGAGCCGTCTGCGCGAGGCTCGATAATCGCGCCACTGGGATCACGAAAAATCAGATCGCCAGCCGTGTTCTGCCAAATCTCTATATCATGTGACGGCTTGCCATGCGCGAGCCATGACAACGCTTCGTCCAGCGCCATGACGGGGCCTATATCGGGCAGAGCCGCTGGCAGCGGAACAAAGAACGCCAGTGCTGTGTCGTCCTGATCGGGAAACAGTTTCAACAAATCAGCGCGGTTCACCTTCACTGAGCGGAATGCGTCGCGGCGATCCTGTAATACTCTATCGAGCGTGTTGTTCCGCTTTTCCCAAGTCAGCCCGGTGCCGTAGCGCAAGCCGTCATAGAGAATATCGAATTGGGCAAAATCCTCAAAGCGCACCGGATCAATCGGTGCTGTGAGCACCTTGTTCTCGTCCGTCGAATGACTTGCAACATACTTGCCGCGCGTGGCGATTTGACCACCGCTCGCCCGAACAGCGAGCTTTGCCATGGCAGCGGACAATGCGGCCTGAGGATCGGTAGCGTCGAAGGCGTGCCCGGAAATTGCCCGGTCAAGGCTATCCCGATCCAGCGCGAAGCCAAATGCGATCCACGTCACAGCCTCGGACAGCGTGACAAATGGCGTGTCCGGCGGAAGCCGCTTCCTGACTGACTCCGGCTTGGACTGGGCATCATAGGGGGACGGAAGGACAGGCAAACCGCAGGGATCGTGCAAGGGCTGGCTGCCCATCCATGCCGTGAAAGCGGCGCGGTCCAGATATACTGAGTGACACGACCAACGCTGCCATTCGTCCGGCAGGAACACGTCCAAGGGCAAACGCCCCTCAAACCAGACATGCTCATTCCGCTCTGCCCCTACCCATGCCCAGCCGGGAACATCGCGGGATTCCAATCCGTCGCTGAAATGCGCCCGCACCGCGCCCGAAAGCAAGCCTCGCTGCAAGACAAGCATGGAACGTTCTTCCATCTTCTTGCGGCGGACGAATGCGACTTCATCGCCCTCGGAAAACATCTCGATCAGGACTGGCGAAACATCGAGCCACGGTGCTGGATCGGCATCGGGTACCGCCGCTTTGACGCGCTGGTGCAGTTCCCGGATGGCATCCCGGCAGGAAATTGAATTGGGGCGGACGCTGCCCCCATGCGTAACCATAAGTCCGCCTCCCTAGCGGTTCCCAAAAAGGTGACGGGGAAGCACGTGGGAAGCGCGCTTGTCGGATGGCCGTCCTATCCCCGTCGAATTAAATAATGGGCGGATATTCATTTTGTCAGGGGGCAGCGTGAGCAATCCCCAGCCGCTCAATATCCATCCTCATATTCCCCCGGATCGCTGATCGCACAGCCAGCGCCCCGGTTGGGCATCGCCGGGCCGGTCCAGCAATCCTCATCATATTGCCCGGCTGGATCGTCATCCTCGGCATCCTCGTGCGCTTGCGTGATATTCGGGCCGCGCTTCTGGCTCCCGCGCATGGTGTGCCACTCAATCCAAGCATTCTCTCCGGTGTCGGCAATGTCGCATCCTGGCCCATCGCTGGGCACCGGAAGGCCCAAGTCAGTGCAGCGTGAAACCTCATCCTCGCTGCATTCGCCTTCCCGGTCGGGATCGCCGTCCAGCACGTCGAGCAAGTCGATTGCCACGGTGACGAATGCCGCCAGCTTACCGCGATCATACCGTGACAGGATGCGCGCCACGGCTGGCATGGGCGGTATCGTGACGGGCAGGGTGACGGGCTGGGCCTCTCGGCCTATGGGGTTGCTAGCCATATTCTCGACTCCTTGCAGTCGGGTTGTGGTTAGGGCCAGCCGGGGAAGGTAGTAGCTCCCCCGCTGGCCCGCTTCCGTCGGGCCGAATGCCCGGTGAAACTCTATCCGGCCTCAGCCTTACGAATGGGCGTGACGTTGGCACCAGCCGCCGGGATCGTGGCGCAATAGGTGGCCCAATCGTCCATGAGCCGCCGCCGCTTGTCGAACAGGTCGCCGCGCCGATAGGCCCGCTCCACCTTGTTCTCTATGGTGTGCGCCAAGGCCATTTCCGCGACCTCATGGGCATAGCCGGTGCATTCGGCGGACCAGTCGCGGAAGCCCGACCGGAAGCCGTGCACGGTCACGTCAACTTTCATCCGGCGCAGCAACATTGTCATGGCCATGCCGGACATTTTCCCGCCCTTGGTCGCGGGGAACAGCCATTCCTTGCGCAGCCCTTGCGTGGACTTCAAAATCTCCACAGCACGGCCAGACAGGGGCACGCGATGTTCCTTGCCCGCCTTCATGCGGTTAGCCGGAATGGTCCAGATTGCCTTGTCCAAATCGACCTCATCCCACTTCGCGCCGATCACCTCACCAGTGCGGGCAACAGTCAGGATCGTAAATTCCAGCGCCAGCGCCGCGATGGCCTCCCGCTTGTGCAGCGCGCCGACGAATACCGGGATCGCTTCATAGGGCATGGCCTTGTGGTGGCCGCGTGTGAGCCGGGACCGGGCAGGCAGGATTTGCGCGATATGGCCGCGCCACCGGGCAGGATTTTCGCCCTCCCGGTATCCCCGCGCCTTGGCGGCATCGAGGATCGTTTCCATGCGTCCCCGCACGCGGCTGGCAGTCTCGGTCTTGGCTTTCCAGATCGGCTCAAGGATTTGCAGGACGTGCGCAGTCCCGACCTCGGCAACGGGCAACTCCCCGATCACGGGATAGACGTAAGTGGCCAGCGTGTTCTTCCATTGCTGGCGATGCTTGTCATTGCGCCAGCTTCCCTCATTCGCGCCGATGTAGGTTTCCGCCACGGCCTTGAACGTCATTCCGGCGACTTGTGCCGCCTGAGCCGCTGCAAGGGCCTCAGCGGCCTCCCGCTGGCGTTCCTCAAGGGGATCAATCCCCGCCTTGACCTTGAGGCGCAGCGCGTCGCGGGCATCGCGGGCTTGCGACAAGGAAATGCCGTCCGGTCCAGCCGCGCCAAGGCCAATGTCCCGCGACTTGCCGTTGAGCATGAATCGATAGACCCATGATCGGGCACCGCTTTCCTTCACCAGCAAATGCAGCCCGCCACCATCGGCATGGCGACCGGGCTTTGCATTCTTCACCGCCAAGGGCGTTAGCACGTTGCTGAGCTTCTTGGGCATTATGGCTCCCTGTCAGGGAACCGAACCTGCCCCTAGACCGCCCCAATGGCGTCGCGGCACCGCGTTCCCAAAACTGTTCCCCGATAATAGCGCGGTTTTATGGGAACGCAACGGGACGCATTCGGACAAGCGAACGGGCAGGCTCCCACTAAATCCGCCTATTGTAGCCGTTATCGTGGAGGTATTCGGATGCGGCTGGACACTAGTTAGGCGGACTCCCGCTCCGCCATCTATATCATCCCAGGAAAGCCCGGCTAGTCTCTGAAAGCCGCAGAATTCTGCGATTTTTCGGTCTTGATCGCGCTTGCTATGTTCTTATATTGTTCTCAATAATCTCCCCAAATTCGGCTTGGAGTGTGGGGGAGATTGTGGGGGCGGAACAGGATGATCGATCATGGGCCGGCTCACGCCACTGCAGATTCGAAACCTCAAGGAACCCGGGCGCTACAGTGACGGCGACGGCCTGTATCTGGAGCTGACGGGACAGAACAAAGGCAACTGGCAGCTCCGCGCTACTGTGAACGGCAGACGGCGAGATATTGGTCTGGGTTCTCTGGCTCTGGTCTCGTTGAAGGAAGCCCGCGATGCGGCCTTCGAACTGCGCCGCGATATCCAGCGCGGGATCGATCCCGTGGCCGAGCGCAAGCGGCGCAAGCTGGAGATTCTGACGTTCAAGGCCGCGGCGCTGCGGGTTCATGCGGAACAAAAGGCAAGCTGGAAGAACGGCAAGCACCAGGACCAGTGGATCACCACGCTGGAGAACTATGCCTTCCCCTTGTTGGGCAATCGCCTCGTCAACGACATTGAAGGCCCACTGATCCGCGAAGTGCTGCTGCCGATCTGGCTGGACAAACCGGAGACCGCCCGGCGGGTCAAGCAGCGGATCGGCGTGGTTCTCGATTGGGCCTATGCCAGCGGCATGCGGCCCACTGAAGCGCCGATGCGTTCGGTCAACCGGGTGCTGCCAAGGCAGCCCAAGAAGGACGGGCATTTCGCTGCTATGCCCTATGATTCAGTTCCCTTATTCATGACCCATCTGCATGCCCGATTGAGCGTGCCGAGGCTGGCCCTAGAGTTCCTGATCCTGACCGCGGCAAGGTCCGGAGAGGTACGCGGCGCCGAGTGGAACGAGATCGATTTGGAAGCAAAACTCTGGACCATCCCAGCTTCCAGAATGAAGGTGGCCAAGGAACATGTCGTACCCCTCTCTGTGGCCGCGATCGACGTACTGGAGCGCGCCAGGCAGTACCATGCCCCGTGCGGCAACCTGCTCTTCCCGGGACGCGATGTGCGTCGTCCACTGTCCGACATGACCCTGCTCAAGATCCTGCGTTGCGCCGACATTCCCTACACGGTGCACGGCTTCCGCTCAGCGTTTCGCGACTGGGCAGCAGAGCAGACCAGCTACCCGGGAGAGGTCGCTGAAGCGGCCCTGGCGCACACTGTCGCCAACAAGGTCGAGGCCGCCTATCGGCGCACCAACTACCTCGACATGCGCCGCGTCATGATGGCCGACTGGGCCATTTACTGTACCAGCCAGAACCGCTGATGGTGATGACAACAGTGCCGAACCATGGTCTTCGAGGCATGTCGCGCCAGTATATGCCCTGCGCTCGATGCAATTTCCGACAATTCATTCAGATTCGAAAATAAAGACGCAATTTCAGATACATGACTACGAGACGATTTCGTTTGCAAATTGTACTTTGCCGTCAAATCGTTTGGACACCAGGCTCAAAATTCCAACCAAATTCATGTTTTCAAATGAGTAATTCAAGCAGTGGCACTGCGTAGGGTGTGCTTGCAAGCCAACTGCGGAATCGGTTTCAATGCTTCCCCTGAATTGTCAGCGCGGGAACGAAAGACATTTCCGATGGGGCTGCAGCCAGACGGCGCATGAGGATGACAGTCACCGCCTGGTGCGGTCTTCACTGGTCCAGAAATTCTACTCGTCCGGAATCGAGGTGGTAGTAGGCACCGACTACCAGTAAACGGCCTGCCGCTTGTGGATCGAGCAGTGCGGGAGATGCCTCCTTCTGCAGCTCCTTCACGACCTTGCGGAAATTACAAAGGGCGGCGGCGTTGCACAGGTCTTCCGCCCAGGGATCGGCTTCAAGCACGGCCGGGAGCAACGACTGCAGCACCTTCGAGACATTACTGCTGTAGGCGGTTTCACCACGGGCCACCGACACGGCCGCGCGGATCGCACCGCAGGCTTCGTGGCCCATCACCACGATCATCGGCACCTGCGACTGGGTGACCGCAAATTCAAGGCTGCCCAGCGCAGTGGCGCAAAGTGTGTTGCCGGCATTGCGGACAATGAACAATTCGCCCAGCCCGCGTTCGAACAGCAGTTCGGGCGGAACGCGGGAATCCGAGCAGCTGAGATAGGCCGCGAAGGGCTTTTGGGCCGCCGCCAGGTGGAGCCGGTGCAGCCGGTCCATGGGTGGATTGTAGGGTGCGTCGGATAGAAACCGGCGGTTGCCTTCCTTGAGCAGTTCGAGCGCTTCGAGCGGGGTAATGTGTGGCTGATCGTCCATGTTCGGCATCCTTAGCCGTCGCGGCCATCAAGGCGCGGGCGCAGGTAGATCAGGGCGTTGCGGATCAACCAGGGCAGCAGGCCGATTGCAAAGATGAGCGCGGCGACCACCAGCAGCCAGCCGGGCTCAGCCTGAATTGCGGACATGATCCGCGCGGCTGCGGCCAGCTGGACTCCGGCAAAAGCCAGCCAGGCCAGTGGGACCATGGCCAGCGGGCGTCCGGAGTGACCGTGCGTGACGCGGGTCACCATGGCCACCAGCAGGCTTGCTGCAAAGCCCAGGGCCAACGCGTGGGTCGGGGCGAGGCCCAGCGGCAGGCCAAAGGAGGCCATTGCGGCGAGCGCAAAGCCAAGCGGGGCCCAGGCAAAGCCCCAGATCAGCACCAGCATAAGCCCAGGCGCCGGGCCGCGCGGCCACCATTTCCATGCCATCAGGCCGGTGCAGGCGGCCAGCCCGGCGCAGGCCAGCGCGGACAGGGCCGGGACCAGCGCAAGTTCCCCCGCGATCCGCGCGGCCAGGAGCGCCCATACTGCCCCCAGCAGCCAGTCAGGCCGCCAGCTCTGATATCCCTTTACAACGTTGCCAGCGAAAAAGGGCACCATGCGATGTGCAACGGTTAGGAAAACTGGCAGGATGAAACCGTTCAGGCCCAGCACATTGCCCCAGCGCAGCAGGCGGGGATCGCCAGCGATCAGGAATGCGCAGACCAGCAACAGGGCGCCAAGGCCGATCGTCAGCGCGGCGAGTGCCGACACGGCGTGCCAGCAGGGCGGCTTGCCCGATCGCCTGTTTGCCCGGACCACTGCGGCCAGCACCACTAGACCGAGCGCCCAGAATGCGGCGCAGATCAGAAAGCCGATCCGGACCGGCGTGTCTGCCCCGGTCCACAGGCCGATGGCACTGGCCGTCATGCCGATCGCGAGTCCGCCAGAAACCGGCCCGAACTGGCGCGCGATCAAGTCAGGCTGGCTCATCCAGCGCGGAAACACAGTCAGCAGAAATCCGAAGATGAAGGCCTGATAGATCTGCAGCAGCAGCGCGGGGGCGTGTAACAGGGCGGCGGGCAGGCTTCCGGCTGGCGGCTTCGGCCAGCCAAAGTGGAGCGCGGCCAGCTGCATCGGCCACCACAGCGCCATGGCGGCCAGACCCAGACTGCCGGCAAGGAATGCCAGCCGGTGCGGCGCCGCAAACAGGATCGGGGCAAACAGGATCGGGGCGGGGCTGGTCATCAGATCAGCCCATGGGCCCCGCCCATTGCCCCCAGCACAGTGACCAGGGCGAGGGCGGACAGCAGCCGGTGCACTGTCACCATCCGGGCGAAGTCGGCCTCTGGCGCGGCGGATTGGGCCATGCGGCGGTGCAGAAACAGCGGTTCGAGCACGAACAGCATGACAGCAAAGACGGTCCACAGCGCCAGCATCGCATGCATCCACCAGAAGGCAGGATCGGCAAAGCGGCTCCACAGGTCCGCCTGATAAGTCATCCAGAAGCCGCTCGCCCCCGCCAGCAACACCCAGAACTTTGCCTGCGGGGCAAAGCCCTGTTCGATGCGGTGGAACGCGGCAAGCCGGGCCGCCGGTGCCTCGCTACGGGAAATGGCCGGCATGAAGACCAGCGTGACGAACCAGACCCCGCCGATCCAGCCGACAATCGCGGCGACATGGAGGCAGCGGGCCAGAGTGTAGAGAGCAAAGTCCATGGGCCTGCCTTGCGCGGGAACAGCCAATCATTCGTTGATGAAAGTCAATTACAAGTGCCGCTGACAAGCAGAAATGGCCAACATGAATCAAGCAGTTTGCCGCACGGCCCTGACGCTCGCCGCATTGCTGGCCAGCACTGCCGCTCTCGCCGAGACGCAGGCGGTAACGCCCTATGCCGATATCCGCTACCGGCTGGAGCTGGTCGATCAGGACGGTCTGGCCGAGGAGGCCGCAGCCTCGACGTTGCGGGTCAGGGCCGGGGTCAAGACCGCCGAATGGCAAGGCTTCAGCGCCGTGGTCGAAGGCGAGGCGATCGCGGTGCTGGGCGAGACCAGCTATAACGATACGGTCAACGGCAAGACCGCATATCCCGTTGTGGCCGACCCTTCCGACATATTGCTCAACCAGGCTTACCTGCGCTGGCGGCCAAAGGCCGAACTGGAACTGGTCGGCGGGCGACAGGCAGTCAATTTCGACAACCAGCGCTGGATCGGTTCGGTCGGCTGGCGGCAGAACGATCAGACGCTCGATGCGGTGCGGATTACGGCCCGGCCGGTGAAGGGGGCCAGCCTGGATTACCTTTATGCCTGGCGGGTCAACCGGGTGTTCGGCCCGGATTCACCCCAGGGCATCTGGCGCGACACGGAGATCCACGGGTTCCGTGCCGCCCAGACGATAAAGAACGTCGGCACGCTCTCGGCCTATGGCTACTGGCTGGAGGTACCTTCCCAACCATCCAGCAGCAGCCGCACTGTGGGCGTGCGGATGGCTGGCGAGCTGCCGGTCGGAGGAAAGTCAACGTTCCTCTACACGGCCGAATATGCTCGCCAGCACGATCATGGGACCAACCCGCGCCGCTTCTCGCTTGATTACTGGCTGTTCGAGCCTGGCGTGAAGGTTGGCCCGGCATCGTTCAAAGTCGGTTACGAGCGGCTGGAGGGCAATGGCACGGTTGGCCTGCAAACGCCGCTGGCAACGCTGCATGCCTTCAATGGCTGGGCGGACAAGTTTCTGACCACCCCGGCAGGCGGCCTGCGCGATTTCTACCTCGATGCAGCCTACAAGGTGCCCGGGAAGGGGCCATTGGCCGGCCTGACGCTCCGTGCGGTGCGGCACGACTACGGATCGACCACTGGCGGGATCGCCTATGGCCGGGAATGGAACGCGCTGGCCAGCTATCCACTGGGCAAGCGCTTCACCCTGACCGCGAAGCTGGCCCGTTACGAGGCCGATGGCTTTGCCACCGATACCACCAAGCTGTGGTTCCAGATCGAGACGAAGCTCTGATCAGCACTGGTCGTCGGGCACCGGGTCCGGGCGGGAGAAGGCTTCGAGCGCGGCGCGATCGGTTATCGTGATCTGCGCAGCGCTGACCGTAATGCCGTGCCCGCAGAGCACGCCGAAGGCGCGCGACAGGTTTTCCGGGGTCATCCCCAGCAGCGAGGCGAGCAGACGCTTTTCAGCCTTCAGTTGAAGCTTGCCGGTCCGGCCCTGCCTGCGCTCCTGTTGCAGGATCAGGTTGCCCAGCCGCTCGGCAGACTGGCGCAGCTTCATGTCGGTCAGCGCGCGGACCATGTCGCGATAGGCGTGGGCCAGTTCGCGCATGGTCGCCTGCATCAGCGCCGGATCATCCTTGACCACTTCACGGACCAAGGCCGCCGGGACCAGCAGGATCCGCGATGACACCAGCGTGCGCGCCGACATCAGATAGGGTTGATCGGTGACGACTGCGGCGAGGATGAAGCTGGTGACCGGTTCGACGATCCGCATCGTCGTGTCGCGCCCGGCGCTGTGAGCATAGAGTTCGACCAGCCCGTCAACCAGCACGTGCAGGAAATCGGGATGCTGGCCCAGTTCGAACAGGGTCAGTTGCGGCGGGAACACCTGCAGGAACGAGCCGGAGAAAATCCGCTCGCGCTGCTGATCCTGCATTTCCCGGAACAAGGGGAGATTCGCGATTTCAGGTCTTTCGCCGGGGCGCACGCAGCAGGGCTCCTTGGTTGAACCCGACCGATCCTAGCAGCCCGCTTGATGTTCATCAATCGTGGGTTTGATCTGGATTTGGCCGGTTGACGCTACAGATCAGGCGGTTTGCTGATTGCCGGGCGGGCAGGGCGATTTTTGATCCTGATCAAGCTCTCTCTGGCAATCTTGATCAGAGTCGCAGGCATTCAACCTGCAGCAGGAAAATCGCCGCCATGCCATTGTCGCAAACGGTCAGTTCCGGACAACAAAACCGGGCCCTTGGGCTCAGCACTTTTGCCTTCACCATCTGCTTTGCCGTCTGGACGATCTTTGCGATCATCGGGATCGAGATCAAGGCGGAGCTGGGCCTGAACGATACCCAGTTCGGCCTGCTGGTCGGCACCCCGATCCTGACCGGATCGCTGGTGCGCCTGTTCCTGGGGGTCTGGACCGACCAGTACGGCGGGCGGATCGTCTTTCCGCTGACCATGCTGGCATCGGCGGTATCAACCGTGCTGCTTAGCCAGGCGGACAGCTATATCCTGATGCTGCTGGCAGCTCTGGGGCTGGGCATGGCGGGCGGCGGGTTCGCGGTTGGTGTGGCCTATGTTTCCAAGTGGTATCCGCAGGAGAAGCAGGGCTCCGCGCTGGGCTTCTTTGGCATGGGCAATGTCGGGGCGGCGGTGACCAAGTTTGCCGCGCCGTTCGTCATGGTGGCGATGGGCTGGCAAGCGGTGGCGCAGATCTGGGCCATGGCGCTGGCGATTACGGCCGTGCTGTTCTTCCTGTTTGCCAAGGATGATCCCGAACTGGCCGCGCGCAAGATCAGCGGCGTAAAGCCCAAGGGCCTGAAAGAGCAGCTTGAACCGCTCAAGAACGAGCAGGTCTGGCGCTTTTCGCTGTATTATTTCTTCGTCTTCGGGGCTTTCGTTGCGCTGGCGCTGTGGCTGCCCAAGTACCTGATCGGGGTTTACGGCGTGGACATCAAGGTCGCCGGGATGCTGGCTGCGACCTTCAGCCTTTCGGCCTCGTTGTTCCGGGCTTACGGCGGAATCCTGTCGGACCGCTATGGTGCGCGGAAGATCATGTACGCCACCTTCGGCGTGTCGATGCTGTGCCTGTTCATGCTGTCCTATCCGGCGACGGACTACACGATCCACGGGATCAAGGGCGACATCCGGTTCTCCACGTCGATGAACCTGGTGCCGTTCGTCATCACGATCTTCGTGCTCGGCTTCTTCATGTCGCTGGGCAAGGCGGCGGTCTACAAGCACATCCCGGTCTATTATCCCGATCACGTCGGTTCGGTCGGCGGGCTGGTCGGTCTGGTCGGCGGGCTTGGCGGCTTCGTGCTACCGATCGTGTTCGGCGCGGTCAGCGATCTGACCGGTATCTGGACCAGCTGCTTCATGGTGCTGTTCGCACTTGTTGCCGTCGCGCTTGGCTGGATGCACCTTGCGATCCGCCAGATGGAGCAGAAGGCTGCCGGGATCGATACCCGCTCCTTGCCGCAGTTCCCGGAAATGGCCGGGCTGCACGATGCCGAAACCCACGCCGAACACGCGGTCAAGGGCAAGGTCCTGACCGACTGGAGGCCCGAGGATTCGGCCTTCTGGGAGGAAGCCGGCCAGCGCATTGCCAATCGCAACCTCTACATCTCGATCCCCGCACTGCTGCTGGCCTTCGCAGTGTGGATGGTCTGGTCGGTGGTCGTGGCGAAGCTCCCCCTCATCGGCTTCGACTACACCACCGACCAGCTGTTCTGGCTGGCCGCCCTGCCGGGCCTGTCGGGTGCGACCTTCCGGATCTTCTACAGCTTCATGGTCCCGATCTTTGGCGGACGGCTGTGGACCACGCTGTCCACCGCATCGCTGCTGATCCCGGCGTTCGGGATTGGCTATGCGGTGCAGAACACCGAAACGCCTTACTTCATCTTCCTGGTACTGGCGCTGCTGTGCGGCTTTGGCGGCGGCAACTTCGCCTCGTCGATGTCGAACATCGGGTTCTTCTTCCCCAAGGCGCAGAAAGGCAATGCGCTGGCGCTCAATGCCGGCCTCGGCAATCTGGGCGTTTCGGTGATGCAGTTCGCTGTGCCGCTGGTCATCACGGCAGGCGTGTTCGGCGCTCTGGGCGGCGAAGGGCGCATGGCCAGCGACGGCAACCAGCTGTGGCTGCAGAACGCCGGGTTCATCTGGGTGCCGTTCATCATCGCCAGCACGCTCCTCGCCTGGTTCGGGATGCACGACATCGCCGATGCCAAGGCCAGCTTTGCCGAACAGGCGGTGATCTTCCAGCGCAAGCACAACTGGCTGATGTGCTGGCTCTACACCGGCACGTTCGGCTCGTTCATCGGCTTTTCCGCCGGTCTGCCGCTGCTCGCCAAGAGCCAGTTCCCCGACGTTAACGTGCTGAAGTACGTGTTCCTCGGCCCGCTGGTCGGCGCGATCAGCCGCGCCGCGACCGGCTGGGTGGCCGATCGCTGGGGCGGGGCGCGGGTGACGTTCTGGGTGTTCATCGGCATGATCGTCGGCGCGCTGGGCGTGATCCACTTCCTTGAGGCCAAGGACTTCAACGGCTTCCTTGGTGCCTTCGTCTTCATGTTCTTTGTCACCGGGGTGGGCAATGCCTCCACCTTCCAGATGATCCCCGCGATCATGCGCCAGGAAGTACCGCGGCTGATGCCTGAGCTCGACGCCGCCCAGAGCACCCGCCAGGCGGAGAAGGAATCGGCGGCCATCGTCGGCTTCACTTCGGCGATCGCGGCTTATGGCGCCTTCTTTATCCCGCGCGCCTTCGGGATGTCGATCTCGTCCACCGGATCGCCGATGGCGGCGCTTTACGGCTTCATCCTGTTCTACGCCAGCTGCGCGGCACTGACGTGGTGGGCCTACACCCGCAAGGGCAGCCTGCTCCACGATGTCGAGCGCCGCCGCACCCCCATTGCCCCAATTGCCCAAGGAGCCCCCGCATGAGCCATCTGCTCGACCGCCTGACTTTCTTCCGCCAGAAGAAGGAGCAATTCTCCGACGGCCACGGGGTCACCACCGCCGAAGCGCGCGACTGGGAGGACAGCTATCGCAAGCGCTGGCAGCACGACAAGATCGTGCGCAGCACCCACGGGGTGAACTGCACCGGATCGTGCAGCTGGAAGATCTACGTCAAGGGCGGGATCATCACCTGGGAAACCCAGCAGACCGACTATCCCCGCACTCGGCCCGAGCTGCCCAACCATGAACCCCGCGGCTGCCCGCGTGGTGCCAGCTACAGCTGGTACATCTATTCGGCCCAGCGGCTGAAGTACCCGCTGATCCGCAAGCGGCTGGTCAAGTTGTGGCGCGAGGCGCGTGCGAAACTGCCGCCGGTCGCCGCCTGGGCCTCGATCCAGAACGATCCGGTCGCCCGCAAGAGCTATACCGCGATCCGCGGTCACGGCGGCTTCGTCCGCTCGACCTGGGACGAAGTGAACGAGATCATCGCGGCGGCCAATGCCTATACCGCCAAGCAATGGGGTCCGGACCGGGTGATCGGGTTCTCTCCGATCCCGGCGATGTCGATGGTCAGCTATGCTGCGGGATCGCGCTATCTGTCGCTGCTCGGCGGGACCTGCATGAGCTTCTATGACTGGTACTGCGATCTGCCGCCAGCCAGCCCGATGACCTGGGGCGAGCAAACCGACGTTCCCGAAAGCGCTGACTGGTACAATGCCGGCTTCCTGATGCTGTGGGGCAGCAACGTCCCGCAAACTCGCACCCCCGATGCCCACTTCATGACCGAGGCGCGCTATCGCGGGGCCAAGGTTGCCGTGGTCAGCCCTGACTATGCCGAGGCGACCAAGTTCGCCGATCTGTGGCTCAACCCCAAGCAAGGCACCGACGCGGCGCTGGCCATGGCCATGGGCCACGTCATCCTGCGCGAGTTCCACCTTGACCGGCAGGTGCCCTATTTCGAGGACTATTGCCGCCGCTATTCCGACATGCCGATGCTGGTCCGCCTGATCGAACAGGACGGCAGGCTGGTGCCCGAACGCCTGCTGCGCGCCAGCGACTTCAAGGGCGATCTGGGCGAAAAGAACCACCCCGAATGGAAATCCGTCGCCATCGACGAAGCCCGCGACGAAGTGGTCGCGCCGGCGGGTTCGGCCGGTTTCCGCTGGGGCGACAGGGGCAAGTGGAACCTTGAGGAAAAGGACGGCAAGGGCGCCGAGGTCAAGCTGCGGATGACCGCGATCCTCGACAAGGACCACGACGAGGTGGTCGAGGTGGCCTTCCCCTATTTCGGCAACCGCGAGCATGACCACTTCCAGGGCACCGATCACCCCGACGTGCTGCCGAAGCGCGTGCCGGTGCGGCAGCTGGAACTGAAGGAGGGCCGCACTTTCGTGGCCACCGTGTTCGATCTGCTGTGTGCCAACTACGGCCTCGACCGGGGCCTGGGCGGAGACTTCGTAGCCCGCGAATTCAGCGATTCCGCGCCCTACACCCCGGCCTGGGCAGAAAAGATCACCGGGGTTCCTGCCGACGCGATCATTACCGCCGCACGCGAATTCGCGGCCAATGCCGAAGCCACCAATGGTAAGTCGATGGTGATCCTGGGGGCCGGTCTGAACCACTGGTACCACATGGACATGAATTACCGCGGGATCATCAACCTGCTGGTGATGTGCGGCTGCATCGGCCAGTCGGGTGGCGGCTGGTCGCACTATGTGGGCCAAGAAAAGCTTCGCCCGCAGACCGGCTGGCTACCGCTGGCCTTCGGGCTCGACTGGAGCCGCCCGCCGCGGCAGATGAACTCCACCAGCTTCTTTTACGCCCACACCGGCCAGTGGCGTTACGAGACGCTGGGCGTGGGCGAAATCCTCTCCCCCACCGCGCCCAGGGGTGACTGGGACGCCAGCCTGATCGATTACAACGTCCGGGCCGAGCGGATGGGCTGGCTGCCATCTGCGCCGCAGCTCAAGACCAACCCGCTGGACGTGGGCAAGGCGGCCAAGGCCAGCGGCATGGAGCCGAAGGACTACATATCGCAGGCGCTCAAGGCCGGTGATCTCGAACTGTCCTGTCTCGATCCCGATGACGAGGCGAACTGGCCGCGCAACATGTTCGTCTGGCGCTCGAACCTGCTGGGCTCGTCGGGCAAGGGGCATGAGTATTTCCTCAAGCACCTGCTGGGCACCGCGCACGGCGTGCAGGGCAAGGACCTGGGCGAGATGGGGCACCAGAAACCCAAAGAGGTGAAGTGGCACGATGACGCGCCGATGGGCAAGCTGGACCTGCTGGTCACGCTGGACTTCCGCATGTCGACCACCTGCGTCTATTCCGACATCGTCCTGCCCACCGCCAGCTGGTACGAAAAGGACGACCTCAACACCTCGGACATGCACCCTTTCATCCACCCGCTTTCGGCTGCGGTCGACCCGGTGTGGGAATCGAAGAGCGACTGGGATATCTACAAGGGGATCGCCAAGACCTTCTCTGAGATCGCGCCCGAAGTGCTGGGGGTGGAACAGGACCTGGTCATGGTCCCGATCCAGCATGACACCCCCGGCGAAATTGCCCAGCCGTTCGATGTGGCTGACTGGGGACATGGTGAGGTCGAGCCGATTCCCGGCAAAACCATGGCCAATGTGGTGCTGGTGGAGCGGGATTATCCGAACCTCTACAAGCGCTTCACCGCACTTGGTCCGCTGATGGACAAGCTGGGCAACGGCGGCAAAGGCATGTCCTGGGAAACCGGGCATGAGGTCGAGGGGCTGCGCAGGCTGAACGGCACGGTCAGCGAAGACGGGCCGACCAAGGGCATGGCCCGGATCGACACCGCCATCGACGCGGCCGAAGTGCTGCTGATGCTGGCACCCGAAACCAACGGCGAAGTCGCGGTCAAGGCGTGGGAATCGCTTTCCACCTTTACGGGGCGCGAACACGCCCATCTGGCCCTGCCCAAGGAAGACGAGAAGATCCGCTTCCGCGACATCCAGGCCCAGCCAAGGAAGATCATCTCCTCGCCGATCTGGTCGGGGCTGGAGAGCGAGCACGTCTGCTACAACGCCGGATACACCAACGTCCATGAGCTGATCCCCTGGCGCACCCTGACGGGCCGGCAGCAGCTCTATCAGGACCACAAGTGGATGCGGGCCTTTGGCGAGGCGCTGTGCGTCTATCGCCCGCCGATCGATACCAAGGCTGTGAAGCCTTTGCTCGATCAGGCGGTCGGGCAGAAGCACGTCATCCTGAACTTCATCACCCCGCACCAGAAATGGGGCATCCATTCCACCTATACCGACAACCAGCTGATGCTGACCCTGTCACGCGGTGGACCGATCGTGTGGATGAGCGAGGTGGATGCCGCGAAGGCGGGACTGGTCGACAACGACTGGGTCGAAACATTCAACTCCAACGGTGCGCTGGTGGCCCGCGTGGTCGTCTCGCAGCGGATGAAGGAAGGCACGCTGTTCATGTACCATGCGCAGGAGAAGATCGTGAATGTGCCGGGTTCGCCGCTGACCGGCCAGCGCGGGGGGATTCACAACTCCGTGACCCGCGCGATCCTGAAGCCGACCCACATGATCGGCGGTTACGTTCAGCAGGCCTACGGCTTCAATTATTACGGCACCGTGGGTTCCAACCGCGACGAATACGTCATCGTCCGCAAGCTTGAAAAGGTCGACTGGCTCGAAGGGCCGCTCGCCGCAGGGGAGAACGCAGCATGAAGGTCCGCGCACAAATCGGCAAAGTGCTGAACCTCGACAAGTGCATCGGCTGTCACACCTGTTCGGTGACCTGCAAGAACGTGTGGACCAGCCGCGAAGGCATGGAATACGCCTGGTTCAACAACGTCGAGACCAAGCCGGGGATCGGCTATCCCAAGGATTGGGAAAACCAGAACCGCTGGAACGGCGGCTGGGTGCGTACGCCCAGCGGCTCGATCCGCCCGCGCATGGGCGGCAAGTGGCGGCTGCTGGCGAAGATATTCGCCAACCCCGACCTGCCGGAAATCGACGATTATTACGAACCCTTCACGTTCGATTACGGCCACCTGCAATCCGCCGGTGAGAGCAAGGCGTTCCCCACTGCCCGTCCGCGCAGCCTGGTTTCGGGCCAGCGGATGGAAAAGATCGAAGGCGGCCCGAACTGGGAGGAAATCCTGGGCGGCGAATTTTCCAAGCGCTCGGCCGATTACAACTTCGAAGGGGTCCAGAAGGAAATCTACGGCCAGTTCGAAAACACGTTCATGATGTACCTGCCCCGGCTGTGCGAACACTGCCTGAACCCCACGTGCGTCGCGGCCTGCCCCTCTGGCTCGATCTACAAGCGCGAGGAAGACGGGATCGTCCTGATCGATCAGGAAAAGTGCCGGGGCTGGCGGATGTGCGTTTCGGGCTGTCCGTACAAGAAGATCTACTTCAACTGGAAAACCGGCAAGAGCGAGAAGTGCATCTTCTGCTATCCCCGGATCGAGGCGGGCGAACCGACGGTCTGTTCTGAAACTTGCGTTGGGCGCATCCGCTATCTGGGGGTGATGCTCTATGATGCCGACCGGATCGAGGAAGCGGCCAGCGCCGAGCATGTCGAGGACCTCTATCAGGCCCAGCTCGATATTTTTCTGGACCCCAACGATCCGGCCGTGATCGAACAGGCGCGCAAGGACGGCGTCCCCGAAGCCTGGCTGGAAGCCGCGCGCCATTCGCCGGTGTGGAAGATGGCGATGGAATGGAAAGTCGCCTTCCCGCTCCACCCCGAATACCGCACCTTGCCGATGGTCTGGTACGTTCCGCCGCTCTCGCCAATCAACGCGGCGGCCAGCGCGGGCAAGATTTCCGCACGCAACGGGATGCCCGATGTCCGGTCCCTGCGCATTCCGGTCAAGTACCTTGCCAACCTGCTGACTGCGGGCAAGGAAGCCCCGGTGGTCGATGCGCTGGAACGGATGCTGGCGATGCGCGGCTATATGCGCGCCAAGACCGTGGGCGGCGTGGTCGATGAAGGCATCGCCCGCGAAGTTGGCCTGACGCCCGCCCAGATCGAGGAAATGTACCACGTGATGGCCATCGCCAATTACGAGGACCGCTTCGTCATCCCGACCGGCCACCGCGAGGACGTGGAAGACATGTACGCCGAAAAGAGCGGCTGCGGCTTCTCGTTTGGCAACGGCTGTTCGGGCGGAACCAGCGAGCCGAACCTGTTCGGCGCGCCCGCGCGCAAGAAGCTCCAGACTCCAACGGAGGTGTTCTGATGCGCCTGACCCTTCGCATCCTGTCCGCGCTGCTGCGCTATCCCGATGAGGCGGTGCAGCAGGCCGTGCCGGAACTGGCCGGTGCGCTGGCGGATGATGGACTGCTTAGCAGCGAACAGCGCGCCGCCTTGCAACCGCTGCTGGACGCTCTCGCCAGCGCCGACCTGCTCGATGCCCAAGAACGCTATGTCGGCCTGTTCGACCGAGGCCGGGCGGTATCGCTCCACCTGTTCGAGCACGTTCACGGCGAAAGCCGCGACCGGGGGCAGGCCATGGTCGATCTGCGTGACCGTTATGAAGCGCAAGGGCTGGAAATCGCGGCCAAGGAACTGCCCGATTACCTGCCGCTGTTCCTCGAATACCTCTCGGTCCTGCCCTCTGCCCAGGCGGCGGAGGAACTGGCCCAGCCGGGGGTTATCCTCTCCGCGCTGGCTGACCGGCTTGAGGAGAAAGGCACCCCCTATGCCGCGCCGATGCGGATACTGGCCGATCTCGCCGGAGCTGGCGGTGAGGCGTTCGAGATCGCCCCGGCGGATGATCCCGATGACCTCGCCGCGCTCGATGCCGCGTGGGAGGAGGAGCAGATCCGCTTCGATGCCCCCGCCGCACCCGGCGGCGGCGACTGTCCGCAGGCCGCCGCCATCGTCGCCCGTTTCCAGACCGCCGCACCCCTGGGGAGCCAAGCTCATGGCTGATTTCATCCATCACCTGCTGTTCGGGATCTATCCCTACATCGCGCTGGCCGTCCTCGCTGTCGGCTCGGTCATCCGCTATGATCGCGAACCCTATTCGTGGCGCGCGGGATCAAGCCAGCTCTTGCGGCGCAAGCAGCTGATCATCGGCTCCGTTTTGTTCCATGCCGGGGTCCTGCTGATCTTCGCCGGCCACGTGGTCGGCCTGCTGACGCCGATCGCGGTGTTCGATACGCTGGGCATAAGCCACGGTGCCAAGCAGTTGCTGGCGATCGTCGCGGGCGGCTTTGCCGGGGTGCTGGGGATTGTCGGAGCCACCCTGCTGATCCACCGCCGCTTCTTCGATCCGCGCGTGCGGGCAGCCTCCAGCTTCAGCGACAACATGGTGATCCTGCTGCTGTGGGCGCAGCTGGCGCTGGGCCTGGCCACGATCCCGCTGTCCTTGCAGCACCTTGATGGGCACGAGATGGTCAAGTTCATGAACTGGGCGCAGGGCATCTTCACCTTCCGCTCCGGCGCGGCCGACCAGATCGCCGACGTGGCGCTGGTGTTCAAGCTGCACCTGTTCATGGGCCTGACGATCCTGCTGCTGTTTCCCTTCACCCGCCTGGTCCACATGCTGAGCGCCCCGGTGCGCTACGTCTGGCGCCCGGGGTACCAGGTGGTGCGCTCGCGGAAGCTGGCCCGATGATCGCCGAGCCGGTCATCGTCGGCGGGCGGGAAATCCCGGCAGAGGCGATTGCCGCCGAAGCCCAGAACCATCCCGCCCCCAATGCGGCAGCGGCCTGGAACGCCGCCGCCGAAGCCTTGGCTGTGCGCCAGCTGCTGTTGGATGAAGCGGACCGGCTGGGCATTGCCGCAGACGATCGGCGCGATGAAGAAGGCCGCCCGCTGACCGAGGAAGACGCCCGGATCGACGCGCTGCTGGAGCAGGAGGTGCGGATCCCGCAAGCGGACGAGGCCGCCTGCCGCCGCTTCTATGACATGCACCGCGAGCGTTTTGCCTCACCCGTGCTGGTCGAAGCGGCGCATATCCTGATCGAGGCCGACCCGGCGGACGCATTCGCCACGGGCCTCGCCACCGGTGATGCCCGCACCCTGATCCGCGAACTGCAAGCCGAGCCGGAACGCTTTGCCGAACTCGCCCGCAACCGCTCTGCCTGCCCCTCGCGCGAGCAGGGAGGCAATCTCGGGCAGGTTGGTCCAGGGCAGATGGTCAAGCCGTTCGAGGAAGCGCTGTTCGCCCTGCCGGAGAACACGCTCTGCACCCAGCCGGTCAAAACCCGCTTCGGCGTCCACGTGATCCGTTCGGGCCGCCGGGCGGAAGGGAAGCAACTGCCGTTCGAGGCGGTCCAGGCAGCGATTGCGGCCTATCTTGAGGAAGCTAGCTATCGCCGCGCGGTCGCCCAGTACATCGCGATCCTGGCGGGGCAGTCCGGCGTCAGCGGGGTCGCCATAGCCGGGGCAGAAGGGGCCATGGTGCAATAGCATGGCCCAACAGCTCACCGATGGCCACGGCCGTCGCTTTGAATACCTGCGCCTGTCGTTGACCGATGTGTGCAACTTCCGTTGTTCCTATTGCCTGCCCGACGGCTATCGCAAGCAGGCGGGTCTGCCGGCCAGTCTGACGGTCAGGGAAACAGGGCGGCTTATCGCGGCCTTCGCGCGATTGGGCCTGTGGAAGGTGCGGCTGACCGGGGGTGAGCCCAGCCTACGTCCGGAACTGCTGGACATTGCCCGCACGGTCGCCGCCACGCCGGGAATTCGCAAGCTGGCGATGACCACCAACGGCTATCGGCTAGCAAGCCGCGCAGCCGACTATGCGGCGGCCGGGATCACGGCGCTGAACGTAAGTGTCGATTCGCTTGATCCGGCCCGCTTCGCCGCGATCACCGGGCATGACCGGCTGGACGAGGTGCTGGACGGGATCGCTGCCGCGCGGCTGGCCGGGATCGCCTCGATCAAGCTCAACAGCGTGCTGATGCGCGGGATCAACGATGACGAGCTGGAAGGCTTCATCGCCTTCGTCCAGCGGCACGATCTCTCGCTGCGCTTCATCGAGGTGATGCGGACCAATGACAACCCGGACTTCTTCGCGCAGCACCATCTGGCCGGGGCAGAGATTGCTGCGCGGCTGGAAAGTCTCGGCTGGCGGCCGCTCCCGCGCGAGGCCGGGGCCGGGCCTGCGGTGGACTATGCCCGGCCGAGTGAGCCAGGCCGGATCGGAATCATCGCGCCCTATTCGAAGGATTTCTGCGCCAGCTGCAACCGCCTGCGGGTTTCGGCGCGCGGCAAGCTGCACCTCTGCCTGTTCGGCGATCACGGGATCGACCTGCGCCCGCTACTGGCCAGCGATGACCAGATCGAACTGCTGACCGCCCGCATCGCCGCGCTAACCGCCACCAAGGCCCCGGCGCATCGCCTGCACGCTGGCGATAGTGGCGCGACCCCGCACCTGGCCTCGATCGGAGGGTAACCATGCCTGGAATTGATACTGAGCTGCCGTTCCATCCGCTCGGCATGGCGGTGCTGACAATTTCGGACACCCGCAGCCTCGCCACCGACACTTCCGGCGCGCTGCTGGCCGACCGGCTGGTTGCCGCCGGGCACAGACTGCATGACCGCGCAATCGTGACCGACGATATTGCCGCGATCCGCGGCCAGCTCAAAGCCTGGCTACAGCGTCCCGAGATCGAGATCATCCTGACCACCGGCGGGACCGGCTTTTCCCCGCGCGACAACACGCCCGAAGCCGTCAGGCCGCTGCTGCGCCGCGAAATGGACGGCTTCTCGGTCGCCTTCCACCAGAAGAGCCTGCAAACGGTAGGCGTCGCCTCGATGCAGTCGCGCGCCTTTGCCGGGCAGGCCGGGGATGCCTTCATCTTCTGCGTGCCGGGATCGACCGGGGCCTGCCGCGATGCCTGGGACGGGCTGCTGGAGCTGGAATTCGACAGCCGCCACAAGCCCTGTTCGATCGCCGGAGCCCTGCCGCGGCTGCGGGATGTGTGTGCATGATCGATTTCGACAAGGCGCTTGCGCTGCTGGCGGACAATGTCAGGCCGCTCGGCTGCGAGCAGGTTGAACTTGCCGCAGCACACGGCCGGGTCCTTGCCGAAGACGTTCATGCTGCCGTCTCATCCCCGCGCCGGGCGGTTTCGGCGATGGATGGCTTTGCCCTGCGCGATGCCGATGCCGGGGTCGGAGCCCGCCTGCGGATCAACGGCAAGAGTTTTCCCGGTTCTGCGTTGCCGCCTGCGCTTTCGGCTGGGGAATGCGTGCGGATCTTCACCGGCGCCGCGCTGCCCGACGGCGCCGATCGCGTGATCATGCAAGAGAACTGCGCGGCAGACGGTGCCGTGATGACGATCGTGGACGCGTACGGTCCCGGCTGGCACGTGCGCCATGCGGCAAGCGATTTTGCTGAAGGAGACTTGCTCCTTCAGCCCGGCACTTTGCTTGATCCGCGCGCAATCGTGGCCTTGGCGGGAGCGGACCGAGCTGCCGTGCAGGTCGCCAAGCGCCCCCGGGTGGCGATCATCGCCACCGGGGATGAGCTGGCACCTCCTGGAAGCGCGCGTGACAATGTCCTGAAGATCCCTGAATCGGTATCCTTTGGTGTGGCTGCGTTGGTCGAAGTATATGGAGGCACTATCGAGGCCAGGCTTGGTGGCTCGGACGATCTTTTGACGCTTCGGCAGTTGGCCGACAAGGCTCTCGCCATTGCCAATGTCGTGGTTGTCACCGGGGGCGCATCGGTTGGCGAGCGCGACTTCGCCAAAGCCATGTTTGCCGAGCAAGAGCTTGAACTGCTGTTTTCGAAGGTTGCGATCAAGCCCGGGAAACCGGTGTGGGTCGGGCGGTCGCAGGGACGGTGGGTGGTTGGCCTCCCTGGCAATCCCGGCTCGGCAATGGTCACCGCGCGCCTGTTCCTTGCTCCGTTGCTGGGATTGCTGCTGGGACGACCGGTTGAAGATGTGCTGAACTGGGTGCCACTCCCGGCAGCACAGGCATTTCCGATTCCGGAAGGCCGAACCACATTCGTCCGCGCAGTCCTCTCCAAGTCGGGCCTGGTGCCGCTCGCAAATCAGGATTCCTCGGCCCAGGCTCCACTGGGCAAGGCAAGATGGCTGGTGCGGCGCGATCCCGCGGGGAAGGCTTCCCATTGCGACGAACGGATGCTGGCGCTCGCATTCTAGGCGGGGTTCCTGACCTCAGAAATGCGATGTCAGATGAGCCGACGCTGATTTCACTTTTCGCGGTTGCAGCAACCATCTGCGCTCACTTACGCGATTGAGCTCGGAGGGACTTTGACAACGCGGGGCAATCAAAAGCTACGATTGGAAGAGCGAGGGGGCAAGTTTGGGGGGAAAGCCCGCGCTTCATGAAAATACCTCTCGTGATCAATATTATAAACGAAACCTCTTGCGCCCTCCCGCTCCGCCATTATCCGCTCGACGTGCCGGAACTGGCGGCTCGGGCGGGGACTCGCCGCCATCGTTCCGCAGTGACTCGAATGCGGTGGTCTGCCACATCGGTTTCCTGGTGACCGATGAAGCGCGCATCTCGATCTATCCGTGGGCGGACCACGAATACCGGTTCGGCCCTCGGCTCGCATGAAGGCAGGTTGTCAGGATTCTGAATTGCAATGAACTATCGCCATTCCTTCCATGCGGGCAATAGCGCCGATGTCGTGAAGCACAGCCTGCTGATCGCCCTCGTGCGGGCCTTGCAGCTCAAAGAGAGCGCGCTGACCCTGATCGACACCCATGCCGGCTGCGGGCTGTACGAGTTGGGCGGCGAGGAGGCCCAGCGCACCGGCGAGGCAGCGCAGGGCGTGCTGCGGGCCTTTGCCGACCCGGCCCCCTTGCTGAACGACTACCGCGCCGCCGTGCAGGCGGTGAATGTCGAGGCCGAGCCGCACCTCTACCCCGGCTCGCCGCGAATTCTGGCGCAGCTGCTGCGCCCGCAGGATGGCCTGATCGTGAACGAAAAACATCCCGAGGACGTCCGTGCCCTGCGCAGCGTGATGCGCGGCACATCCGCTGCCGTGCATGAGCGCGACGCCTACGAGTTCTGGCTGGCGATGCTGCCGCCCCGAACGCCGCGCGGCGTGGTGGTGGTCGATCCGCCATACGAGCAGACGGACGAACGCGCCCGGATCACAGCCACCCTTGCCGCCGCTTGCCGCAAATGGGCGCATGGCGTGACGGTGATCTGGTATCCGCTGAAGGACCGCGCCACGCATGTTCGGTGGAAGGAGCAGCTGCGCAAGCTCCGCATCCCGAAATTTCTGACGGTGGAGCACTGGTTGTACGATAGCGATCAGCCCGGCATCTATAACGGCGCGGGCCTTTTTATCGTGAACCCACCCTATGCCTTCACGCAGGCGCTGCCGCCGCTACTGGAAGCTCTGCGCGCCGCGCTCGCGCCGGAAGGGCACAGGGGCGAGATCGCAACCGGCTGGTTGGGCGAATAGGAGGCGCTCCCATCAGGCGGGGCGCGCCTGACGAAATGGCCGGGCGACGCCGACGCCTGATGCTGGTGCGCGCAGATCGAATTCGATACCGGCTAGTCGCTTTTGCAAGGATGCGCTGACAAGCGCGCGCCCGATTGCCATGCCGGATCGACTGGTGTGACACGATCGGGAGGCAGGACAAACAATGCAGGAAGGGCCGCTCTCCCGGCCCACCAAGGCTGCCTATGGCATCGGTGCGGCTGCGCTGGGGCTGGCGATCATGATCGCGCGGATTGCCGATGCCGTGCTTGATCCCGTGATCGGTCAAGTGAGCGACAACTGGCGGTCGCGCTGGGGGCGCCGCCATCCCTTCATGTACCTTTCCGCCCTGCCGATCACGATCAGCTATTTCCTGATGTGGCATCCTCCGCTTGGCTGGTTGGACCAGGCAATGTTCCTTTACCTGATCGCCATCGCAATGGTGATCCGCACCTTCATTGCCATGTTCGAGATTCCCAGCGCGGAGACGCGTTGCGATCAGGCTGCAGGCACTGCCATGACGCATTGCCGGAAGGCTCGGCGGCCGGCCCGGCCCCAGGCCCGGATTGCGGCCTTGACGCAACGGGGATAGCGGCACGGGCGCTTTGGCCTTATGGCGCGGTCCATGCTGCGCTTGTCCGGACTGTCTCTGCCGCTCGATCACCCGCCCGAAGCGATTGCCCCCGCGATCTGCGCGCGGCTTGGCATCGCGGCAGAGGAGCTGCGCGGCTTTACCATGTTCAAGCGCGGCAACGATGCCCGCCGCAAGAGTGCGATCCTGCTGGTCTATACCTTCGACGTCGATGTGGCGGACGAAGCGGCGGTGCTCGCCCGGTTCCCCAATGACAAGGACCTGCGCCCCACCCCCGACATGACCTGGACGCCCCCGGTGCGCGCGCCTGAAGGCTGGGCGGGGCAGCGCCCGGTGGTGATCGGCGCGGGGCCGTGCGGGCTGTTTGCCGCGCTGGTGCTGGCACAGATGGGGCTGCGTCCGATCATTGTCGAACGCGGCAAGGTGGTGCGCCAGCGCACCAAGGATACCTGGGGCCTGTGGCGCCGCAGCGAGCTGAACCCGGAAAGCAATGTCCAGTTCGGCGAAGGCGGGGCAGGCACCTTTTCCGACGGCAAGCTCTATTGCCGGGTCAAGGACCCGCGTTTTCTGGGGCGCAAGGTGCTGGAGGAATTCGTCAAGGCCGGGGCGCCGGACGACATCCTGTATGAAGCGCACCCGCACATCGGCACCTTCCGCCTGGTCACCATGGTCGAAAGCCTGCGCGCCCAGATCGAAAGCCTGGGCGGCGAATACCGCTGGCAGACCCGGGTCGAGGACGTGGAACTGACCCGCCTGCCCGATGGCGGCCAGCAACTGCGCGGGCTGCACCTGTCGGACGGCAGCTTTCTGGAAGCCAGCCACGTGGTCATGGCGGTGGGCCATTCGGCGCGCTCGACTTTCGAGATGCTCCACGCGCGCGGCGTCCATGTCGAGGCCAAGCCGTTCTCGATCGGGGTGCGGATCGAACACCCGCAAAGCTGGATCGACGAGGCGCGCTATGGCCGCTTTGCCAAGCATCCGATCCTGGGCGCGGCGGCCTACAGCCTGGTCCACCACGCGTCGAACGGGCGGACGGTCTATTCGTTCTGCATGTGCCCGGGCGGGCGCGTGGTGGCCGCCACCAGCGAGGAAGGCCGCGTCGTGACCAACGGGATGAGCCAGTATTCCCGCGCCGAATTCAACGCCAATTCGGGCTTCGTCGTCGGGATCGAACCTGCGCGCGACTATCCGGACGGGCCGCTGGCCGGGATCGCGTTCCAGCGCAAGTGGGAAAGCCTCGCCTATGAGGCAGGCGGCGGGGCCTACAAGGCGCCGGGGCAGCGGGTGGAGGATTTCCTTGCCGGCCGCCCCTCGACCGCGCTCGGCACGGTCCATCCCAGCTACAAGCCGGGAGTGACCCCAACCGACCTGTCGCGGTGCCTGCCCGATTTCGCCATTGAGGCGATGCGCGAGGCGATCCCGGTGTTCGGCCGCCAGATCGCCCGGTATGATCACCCGGACGTGGTGATGACCGGGGTCGAAACCCGCACCTCCAGCCCGGTGCGCTTCACGCGCGGCAAGGACTTCCAAAGCCTCAATACCCGCGGGCTCTACCCGGCGGGCGAGGGCGCGGGCTATGCCGGCGGGATCCTGTCCGCCGCGATCGACGGGATCAAGGTGGGCGAGGCGCTGGCGCAAAGCCTGCTGGCGGGATGAGCTACGACGCCATCGTCATCGGCGCGGGCGCGGCCGGGCTGATGTGCGCGGCCACCGCCGGGCAGCGCGGGCGGCGCGTGCTGGTGGTGGATCACAACAGCGAACCGGGGCGCAAGATCCTGATTTCGGGCGGTGGGCGGTGCAATTTCACCAACCTGCACACGGCGCCCGATCGCTACCTGTCGGCCAATCCGCATTTCGCCAAGTCGGCGCTCAGTCGCTACACCGCGCGCGATTTCCTCGACCTGGTCGAAGCCCACGGGATTGCCTGGCACGAAAAGACGCTGGGCCAGCTGTTCTGCGATGGTTCGGCGCGGCAGATCGTTGACCTGCTGCTTGCCGAATGCGCGAAAGGCGCGGTCGACATGGCGCTGGGCGAGCCCGTGCGCGGCGTGGAGCATGGCAACGGGCACTACCGCGTCACGCTGGGCAGTCGCACGGTCAGCGCCCCGGCGCTGGTGCTGGCGAGCGGCGGCCCCTCGATCCCCAAGCTGGGGGCGACCGGCCTGGCCTATGAGCTGGCCCGCCAGTTCGGGCTGGCCGTTGTCCAGCCGCGCCCGGCGCTGGTGCCGCTGACCCTGGGCGCTGACGAGGCGCTGTTCCGCGAGCTGTCCGGCGTTTCGGCCGAGGTCGAGGTGCGCTGGAACAAGGTCCGCTTCCGCGAGGCGGCGCTGTTCACCCATCGCGGCCTGTCGGGCCCGGCGATGCTGCAGATCAGCTCCTACTGGCAGCACCGCACGCCGATTGCGGTCGACTTCCTGCCTGATGCCGAACCGGACTGGCTGCTGGCGGCCAAGCGCGAGCGTCCGCGCCAGCAACTGGCCCGCTCTGTGCCGCTGCCCGAACGCCTGGCTGCGGTGCTGCTGGCCCGCGCCGGGCTGTCCGGCGAACTGGGCGCGCAGAGCGACAAGGCGCTGCGCGGATTTCAGGGCCGCCTTGCCGACTGGCCGTTCCACCCCAATGGCACCGAAGGCTATGCCAAGGCCGAAGTCACCGCCGGGGGCATTGCCACCAGCGGCCTGTCATCGCGCACCATGGAAGCGCAGAAGGTGCCGGGGCTTTACGCGATTGGCGAAGCGTTGGACGTGACCGGGTGGCTGGGCGGCTACAATTTCCAGTGGGCCTGGGCCAGCGGGCGCGCCGCCGGGGAAGCGATTTAGCACGCTTCGTCGCAGGAGGGTGGAAAATGCCGCCGCGAGGCACTATTAACATCTGTGTGAACAATACTGCGCTGCCGCATCGCTTTCCCATCGCCATCGACCCTGCCGACATCGATTTCATGGGCCACGTCAACAACGCGTCCTACCTCAAATGGGTGCAGGACGCGGTGATCGACCATTGGCGCAGCCTTGCGCCGGTCGAGGCGGTGGCGCGCCACCTGTGGGTCGCCTTGAAGCACGAGATTACCTATCGCCGCCCGACCTTCCTGGGAGACGAAGTAATCGCCACGGTCCTGCTCGAAAAGGTCCAGGGCGCGCGGGCCAGCTATGAAACCGTGATCCGCCGGGGCGAGGAAGTGCTGGCCGAGGTCCGCTCGACCTGGTGTTCGATCGATGCCGAAACGCTGCGCCCGGCGCGCCTGGCGCGCGAAGTGATCGCGCGCTTCTTTCCGGAAGGTTGAGCGCCAGGTTCCGAGGACCGGAGCCGATGCCAAAGCTGGCCTCCGGGTCAAGCCCGGGGTGACGCAGCAGGGGCAGACGCTCAAACGTCGAGGTTGGCGACGTTCAGCGCATTTTCCTGGATGAAGTCGCGGCGCGGTTCGACCACGTCGCCCATCAGGCGGGTGAAGATCTCGTCCGTCACGTCGGCGTCCTCGACCTTGACCTGCAGCAGGCTGCGGTTTTCCGGGTCGAGCGTGGTTTCCCACAATTGCTCGGCGTTCATTTCGCCCAGCCCCTTGTAGCGCGCGATCGACAGGCCGCGGCGGCCACCGGCCAGCACGGCGTCGAGCAGCTGCGAGGGCCGGAGGATCGCCCCGTCGAGCGCCTGGGCGCGTGCCGGCGCGGATTCTTCGCCCGCATCATCGCTGCCGGTTTCGGGTTCGGCTTCGCTCGCGGCAGAAGCCCGCACCAGCCGGGCGGTGCCGGCATAGACCGCGGCATGTTCGGCGGCGAGCCGGGCCAGTTTGCGCGCTTCGGCGCTGACCAGGAAGGCGGCGTCGATGGGGTAGGCATCGGTCACCCCGCGCCACACCCGCTCGATCAGCGCCGAGCCATCCTCGCGCAGCACGGCGGACCATTTCGCCTCGCGGTCGGCGCGGCCGAGCCATTCGGAGGTGCGGACCAGCGCGGCTTCGCGGCCCGCGCGGTCCAGGTCGTGCTCCAGCGCGCCTGCAAGAGCCAGCGCCTCGATCACGGCGGGATCGTAGCGGCGCGGGACAAAGCCCATCAGCGCACGCATGCGCATCGCGTGTTCGACCAGTTCCTGCAGTTCCGCACCGCTCCGAGCGCCGCCGCTGGTTTCCAGCATGCGGCCCGCAGTGCCCGCTTCGACCAGGTAGCGATCGAGCGCGGCGGCGTCCTTGAGGTAGACTTCGCTGCGGCCCTTGGCGACCTTGTAAAGCGGCGGCTGGGCGATGAACAGGTGCCCGGCCTTGATGATCTCGGGCATCTGGCGGTGGAAGAAGGTCAGCAGCAAGGTGCGGATATGCGCGCCGTCGACGTCGGCGTCGGTCATGATCACGATCTTGTGGTAGCGCAGCTTTTCGAGGTTGAATTCATCGCGGATGCCGGTGCCCATCGCCTGGATCAGCGTGCCGACTTCCTTCGATGAAATGATCCGGTCGAACCGGGCGCGTTCCACGTTGAGGATCTTGCCCTTGAGCGGCAGGATCGCCTGGAACTTGCGGTCGCGGCCCTGCTTGGCGGAGCCGCCGGCGGAGTCGCCCTCCACCAGATACAGCTCGGAGAGCGCGGGGTCCTTTTCCTGGCAGTCGGCGAGCTTGCCGGGCAGGCCCAGGCCGTCCATCACGCCCTTGCGACGGGTGATTTCGCGCGCCTTGCGGGCGGCCTCGCGGGCGCGCGCGGCCTCGATGATCTTGCCGCACAGCAGCTTGGCGTCGTTGGGGTTTTCCAGCAAGAAGTCGGCGAGCTTCTGGCTGACGACTTCCTGCACCACGGGCTGCACCTCGGAGGAGACCAGCTTGTCCTTGGTCTGCGACGAGAACTTGGGCTCGGGCACTTTCACCGACAGCACGCAGGTGAGGCCTTCGCGCATGTCGTCGCCGCTGGTTTCGACCTTGGCTTTTTTGGCCAGCTCGTTTTC
>JAKPAG010000028.1 GCA_029779535.1 Pseudomonadota bacterium
CCGACAGCATGATCTGGCTGAAACCGGCCTCGCGGATGGCTTTGAGCTTGGCCTCCAGCGGACCGGCCAGCGAGATGGTGTCCATCCCGAAATCGTCGATGTTGCCTTGCAGGGGGTTCATCGTGTTCATCCCCGCGTGTGATGGACCAGCTCGAACGACACGCCGCCCAGGCGGGTCTGCGTGAGCGCGCCGCGGTCTTCGGAATGCACGCGGCCCGACTCCACAAAGCCCACGCCGCGGGTGCGCAGCTCGGCCACGGTGACCAGCACATCGGCCGTGCCCAGGGCCACGCGCTGGAAGCATTCGGTGTCGTCCATCTCCAGGATGCCGGGCTCGGGCTCGATCAACTGCAGATAGAACGCCGAAGCCTCCGGGCAGGGGCTGCGCAGGATGCGGCCCTTGGGCAGGATGCCGAAGGCAGCCTCCGACGGCAGCGCCTGAAAGCCGAACAGCTCGCCATAGAAATCGGTCCAGTCCTCGGTGCGGCCATTGCCGATGTACTGCACGATGCCGAAGAAATGCAGGCCCGCCAGTGCCGGCGGGTGCGGGTCCACGCCGGGAATCGGCACAAAGTCCACGTCGTAGATCGAGAACTCGCGGTGCCGGTCCACAAAGTAGATGCGGCTGCCGCCCGGCCCGTGCACCGCTGGAATGTTCAGTTCCATCACTTCAACCCGGATCGGCACCGCCCAGGCGCCGCGCTCCAGCGCGCGCCCGTAGGCGGCGGCCGCATCGCGCACCCGCAGCGCCACGGCAGCGATCACCGGCTTGTCCTGCGGACCGCCTTCGCCTTTGCCGCCCCCGTGGGCGTTGACGATGACGTTGATGCCGCCCTGCCGGTACAGCAGCACCTCGCGCGAGCGGTGCCGCGCGATCGGGTGAAAGCCCAGCATCTCCAGCACCTGACCCAGGGCCTGCGGCCGGGCGGTGGCGTATTCGATGAACTCGATGCCTTCCAGGCCCTGCGGGTTGGGCGGATCAAAGATTGCTTCGCGGTCGTCTGCTTCCGTCACGGGGAGTCCTTCAGGGCCGGTCCGAACGCCGCGGACCGTGCGGCGGGCACGTCCGGGCCCTGCGAACGCACGCCGCGGACTGT
>JAKPAG010000032.1 GCA_029779535.1 Pseudomonadota bacterium
CATCCTGGCGGTGGCGGACTGGCACTGGCTGTTCTGGGTGAACGTGCCGATGGGGCTGCTGGCGACGCTGGCGCTGCGGTTCCTTCCCGAGACGCCGCGCGGGATGCACAGGTTCGATTTCGCCAGTGCGGCGCTGAATGCGGCGACGCTGGGGCTGTTCATCGCGGGGCTGGACGGCATGGGGCGGGGGCTCTCCGGCTGGCTGGGCGGCGGGCTGATCGTGGCTGCCGTGGTGTCGGGCTATGTGTTCGTGAAGCGGCAGACCACACTTTCGGCCCCGATGCTGCCGGTGGATCTGCTGCGGCGGGCGCCGTTCGCGCTGGCGGTGGCGACCTCGATCTGTTCCTACATGGGGCAGACCTCGGCCTATGTGGCGTTGCCGTTCATGTTCGCCGCGGCAGGCAAGAGCGCGATCGGGACCGGGCTTTTGATGACGCCGTGGCCGGTGGCGGTGATGATCGTCTCGCCCTTCGCGGGCACGCTGTCGGACCGGTTCTCGGCGGGCATCCTGGGCGGCATCGGGCTGGGGGTGATGGCGGCGGGGCTGTTCGCGATCGCGCTGGTGGATCCGGGGGCGGCGTATTGGGACGTGGCCTGGCGGATGGCGCTGACCGGGGCAGGGTTCGCGCTGTTCCAGACGCCGAACAACCGGGTGCTGATCTCCTCGGTGCCAAAGGAGCGCAGCGGGGCAGGGAGCGGGATGATCTCGACCTCGCGGCTGCTGGGCCAGACCATGGGAGCGGCGAGCGTCGCCCTGGTGTTCGGGATGTACGACGCAACGCATGTGGGCGCGGCGGCGACCACGGCGGTGATCGTGGGCGCAGTGCTGGCGGTGGTGGCGACAGGGTTGTCGCTGTCGCGGCTAAGATAGTTTCGATATCGGAACAAATAGGGCGTGGTTTTGCGGCCCCGGATGGGGTGGTTCGCTGGCAGTAGTACCAACCCGCGTTGAATTCGACCCATCGAAACAAGGTCAGGCCAAGCCAGGCAAGGCCAGGGCTCTGCCCTGGACCCGCCAAAGGCCGGCGGCCTTTGGAAACGCTCTATTCGCGTTAAGTGTTGTACGGTGTTTTCATTGGGTCTATCCTGTCTTCAGCGGGAGACAGCGATGGACGATGATGCCTTTGCCGCGTTTTTGGGTCAGGTTGGCGCATTGAATGCGCCGCAGCGCGAGGCGCTGCTGCGGGTTTTGTCTTTGCCCGCCCCGACGCCTGGCGCGTTGCTGGACAGCGGCGGG
>JAKPAG010000112.1 GCA_029779535.1 Pseudomonadota bacterium
CGCGGTATTCGCGGCGGCACTGTGGCGGCCCGCGGTGTCGAGCGCGGGATCGAGCGCGCCCGCGAAGGCGAGCGCCTCGACGAGCCCGTGATTGAGGCTGCGCGGAACATAGCGCATCAGCGCGCGGAGGCGCCGGCCATGGTCGATCAGGCCGCGCAAATCATTGCCCGACCGCGCACCGCCCGGGGTTTCGAGCAGCAGTGCATCGATCCCGGCATCAACGAGATAATTTTCGAGCGCGCTATCGTCCTTGAGATAGACCTCGCTCCGCCCCTTCGCGACCTTGTAGAGCGGCGGCTGGGCGATGTAGAGATGGCCGTTCTCGATGATCTCGGGCATCTGGCGATAGAAGAAAGTCAAAAGCAGCGTGCGGATATGCGCGCCGTCGACGTCGGCGTCGGTCATGATCACGATCTTGTGATAGCGCAGTTTCTCGAGATTGAACTCGTCGCGGATGCCGGTGCCGAGCGCCTGGATCAAAGTCCCGACTTCCTTCGACGAGATGATGCGGTCGAAGCGCGCGCGTTCGACGTTCAGAATCTTGCCCTTGAGCGGCAGGATCGCCTGGAACTTGCGGTCGCGGCCCTGCTTGGCGCTGCCGCCGGCCGAATCCCCTTCGACCAGGAACAATTCGCACAGGCTGGGATCGCGTTCCTGGCAGTCGGCCAGCTTGCCGGGCAGGCTGGCGATGTCCATCACGCCCTTGCGCCGGGTCAGCTCGCGCGCCCTGCGGGCGGCTTCGCGGGCGGCGGCGGCATCGATGATCTTCTGGATCACGGTCTTGGCGTGGGCGGGATTTTCCTCGAGCCATTCGCTCATCTTGTCGCCCATCAGGCTTTCCAGCGGCTGGCGCACTTCCGAGGAGACCAGCTTGTCCTTGGTCTGCGAAGAGAACTTCGGGTCCGGCAGCTTGACCGAGACGATCGCGGTCAGCCCTTCGCGCATGTCTTCGCCCGAAAGGTTGACCTTTTCCTTCTTGAGCAGCCCGGTGCGTTCGGCATAGCTGTTGAGCGACCGGGTCAGCGCGGCGCGGAACGCCGCCAGATGGGTGCCGCCATCGCGCTGCGGGATGTTGTTGGTGAAGGTCAGGACGTTTTCGTAGTACGAATCGTTCCATTCCAGCGCCACGTCGATGCCGATCCCGTCCTTTTCGGCGGAAATGGCGATCGGATCGGGGATCAGCGGCTGCTTGTTGCGATCGAGGTATTTAACGAAGGCGGCGATCCCGCCTTCGTAGTAAAGGTCGTGTTCCTTGACCTCCTCGCCGCGCTTGTCGCGCAGCAGGATGCGAACGCCCGAGTTCAGGAACGCCAGTTCGCGGTAGCGGTGTTCCAGCTTTTCGAAGTCATAGACGGTGACGTTCTTGAACGTTTCCTCGCTGGCCAGGAAGGTCACGCGGGTGCCGTTCTTGACCTGGCCCTTGCGCCCGCCCTCGGTCGCGATCGGGGCAGGCCCACGCACCTCCAGCGGCGCCACGGCATCGCCGTGGGCAAACTTCATCCAGTGTTCCTTGCCCTCGCGCCAGATCGTCAGCTCCAGCCATTCCGACAGCGCGTTGACCACCGAAACGCCGACGCCGTGCAGACCGCCGGACACCTTGTAGGCGTTGTCGTCAGAGGTATTCTCGAACTTCCCGCCCGCGTGAAGCTGGGTCATGATCACTTCGGCGGCGGACACGCCTTCCTCGGCATGGATGCCGGTCGGGATGCCGCGGCCGTTGTCCTCGACCGAAACCGAACCATCAGGGTTCAGTTCGATCAGCACCAGGTCGCAGTGCCCGGCCAGCGCTTCGTCGATCGCGTTGTCCGACACTTCGAACACCATGTGGTGCAGGCCCGAACCATCGTCGGTATCGCCGATGTACATGCCGGGCCGCTTGCGCACCGCGTCCAGCCCCTTGAGGACTTTGATCGAATCGGCGCCGTAAGCGTTCTGGTTGGGGATCTGCTCGGTAGTATCTGACATGCCCGGCCTATAGGCCGTGCGCGCGCGAGGGGAAAGCAAAACGGCGGGGCAAGGCCCCTTCCATCCACAGCCAATTCCTGCTTGATAGCACTCCTTGATCCAGGGAGTCCGCAATGACCAAGTTTACCGGCGCGCTGCTCGCCGCCTCGCTGCTGTCCACCCCCGTCCTGGCCCAGACCGCGCCGGCCCCGCTGCGCCCGGACCAGGTCGAGTTCCGCGGACTTTACAAGGAACTGGTGGAAACCAACACCACCGTTACCACGGGCAGCTGCACCCTGGCGGCGGAGCGCATGGCCGCGCGGCTCAAGGCGGCAGGGCTCAAGGATGACCAGGTCACCGTCTACTTCACCAGCGACCATCCCAAGGATGGCGGTCTGGTCGCGGTCTATCCCGGCACTTCGAAGAAGCTCAAGCCGATGCTGCTGCTTGCCCATATCGACGTGGTCGAAGCCAAGCGCAGCGACTGGGTGCGCGATCCCTTCACCCTGATCGAGGAGGACGGCTATTTCTATGCCCGCGGCACCGCCGACGACAAGGCGCAGGCCGCGGTGTGGACCGACACGCTGATCCGCTTTGCCAAGGAAGGCTACAAGCCCAAGCGCACCGTCAAGCTGGCGCTGACCTGCGGCGAGGAAACCAGCGGTGCGTTCAATGGCGCGGAATGGCTGGCGAAGAACAAGCGCGACCTGATCGACGCTGCCTTCGCCCTGAACGAGGGCGGCGGCGGCCGCACCGACGGCAAGGGCAAGGTCATGGTGCAGACCATCCAGGTCGGCGAAAAGGCCTACCAGGACTTCACCCTGACCACGACCAACCCCGGCGGCCATTCCAGCCAGCCGGTGCGCGCCAACGCGATCTACCAGATGGCCGATGCGATCGCGAAGATCCGCGATTTCGAATTCCCGCTGGAAATGAACGACACCACCCGCGCCTTCTTCGCCAAGGCGGGCGCGATGCGCCCGGATGACATGGGCAAGGCGATGGTCGCGCTGGCCGCCAACCCGGCCGACAAGGACGCGGAAGCCAAGGTCAACACCGACAAGGGCTTCCATTCGATGCTTCGCACCACCTGCGTTGCCACGCTGATCAACGGCGGCCATGCGCTCAATGCGCTGCCGCAGACGGTCACTGCCAACGTCAACTGCCGGATGTTCCCCGGGCGCACCGCCGATGAAACCCAGGCCATGCTGGCCAAGGCGATCGGCGATTCCGGCGTGAAGATCGAGCAGACCCTCAAGGGCAAGCCGATTGCCAAGAGCCCGCCGCTCGATCCCGCGCTGGTCGGACCGATGGAACAGCTGGCCGCCAAGCACTTTCCGGGCGTGCCGGTGATCCCGACCATGTCCACCGGGGCGACCGACGGGCTTTACCTCGCCGCGGTCGGCATCCCGACCTATGGTGTGCCCGGCATGTACGGCGATCCGGACGGCAACGGCGCGCACGGCCTGAACGAGCGGATCGCGGTCAAGTCGCTCTACTCCGGGCGCGATTACCTGTTCGACCTGGTCAAGGCGCTGTCGAGCAAGTGATGGAAGCGGGCCGGTGCTGCGAAGCCCTTTGCGAAGGCAAAGGGCGCACCCGGCACCAACCCAACTCACAAACAAAGGGCCGTCACGCCAAGGCGTAACGGCCCTTTGCTGTTTTGGGAGGTGCTGCCCCTGGCCCCACAGGCCGGGCCGCCGGGCTCAGGCGAGCGCGGCGGTGAACATCAGGCCGCTGATCCCAGCGGCGGCGATGATCGGCAGCATGATCGAGACGATGTTGCTGCGCATGTTTGTTCTCCAAGTGCGATTCGCGAAACGTTGTTCGCAGATGCAACATAACTATTCCGGTAGAGATTGCGAGTGCAAAGGTTTTCACAGCCATTGCGCTTTTCGCAACTGCAGCATGAGTGGATCGCGGGCCGCGCGATGACGCATGGGCTGGACAGGGGGCCTGTCGATCCGCAAGGATAGCCGCAAACAGACCAACCGCATTCTTGAGAGGAACGATCCATCCATGTCCGGCGATCCATCGGCCCTGCTTGACCAGCCCTTCGGTTCCTTTTCCGCGCTGGTTTCGGCCTGGGGCGAATGCAATGGCGACCAGCCGGCGCTTTATGATGGCCAGACCACCCTGTCGTGGCGCGAAACGGCCGACCGGGTGGAACGGATCGCGGCGCGGCTCCAGGCCGATGGCTTGCAGCGCGGCCAGGCCGTGGCGATCCTCGGCACGTCCAGCGTCAGCTATGCGCTGGTCTATATGGCGGCTATCCGCGCCGGCGGCTGCGCCGCGCCGCTGACCACCAGCGCCAGCCCCGACCAGCTGCGCGGCATGGCGGCGGATTCGGGCGCGATCCACCTCTTCATCGACCGTGCGAAGCTGACCGAACTGGGCGATTTCAAGCTGCCGATTTCCGGCCAGATCGTGCTGGACGAGGAACTGGACGCATTCATGGCCGCCCCCGGCACCAAGGCGGCGGCCTTCGAGCCGGACGACAAGGACCCGTTCAACATCATCTATTCGTCGGGCACCACCGGCATTCCCAAGGGCATCGTTCACAGCCACGGGATGCGCTGGCGCCAGGTCACGTTCCGCGCCGCGCAGAACTATGGCCTGTCCAGCCGCGCGCTGCTGTCAACGCCGCTCTATTCCAACACCACTCTGGTCACGTTCCTGCCGACGATGTTCTCGGGCGGCTATGTCTCGATCATGGGCAAGTTCGATGCGCAAAAGTGGCTTGAACGCGCGCAGGCGGAAAAGATCACCCACACCATGCTGGTCCCGGTGCAATACCGCCGCCTGATGCAGTTCCCGCAGTTCGATGACTATGACCTGTCATCGCTGCGCTACAAATTCTGCACCTCGGCTCCGTTCCCGGCAGAGCTCAAGGCCGAAGTTCTGGCGCGGATGCCGGGCGGGCTGGTCGAATACTATGGCATGACCGAAGGCGGCGTTTCCTGCATCCTCATGGCGCACGAACACCCCGACAAGCTCCACACGGTGGGCCAGCCCGCCCCCGGCCACGGGCTGAAAGTGATCGACGAAAACCTGAACGAGGTCGCGCCGGGCGTCGCGGGCGAACTGGTCGGGCGCAGCAACGTGATGATGCTGGGCTACAAGAACCAGCCCGAAAAGACCCGCGAAGGCTACTGGATCGATCCGGCGGACGGCTCGGTCTGGCAGCGGATGGGCGATGTTGGCCGGATCGACGCGGAAGGCTTCGTCGAGCTGGTGGGGCGGACCAAGGACGTGATCATTTCGGGCGGCTTCAACATCTTCCCGATCGACCTTGAAACCGAACTGGCCAAGGATGACCGCGTGGTCGAAGCCGCCGTGGTCGGCATTCCCAGCGAACAGTGGGGCGAAACCCCGGTCGGCTTCGTGGTGCTGAAGCCGGGCGTTGGCGAAGATGCGCTCGAGGACATCCGCAGCATTGCCAACAGCCGCCTGGGCAAGACCCAGCGCGTTTCCGCGCTCTACGCGATCGAGGAAATGCCGCGCAGCCATATCGGCAAGCTGCTCAAGACCGACCTCAGGGAGATTGCACAGGCGAAATAGCGCGCAATCTTGCCAGTTCGGCCTGTCGCCCCTATCGGCCAGACATGACGATCCAGCCCTCCGATTCCATCCTCATTGTCGATTTCGGCAGCCAGGTCACCCAGCTGATCGCGCGCCGCGTGCGCGAAGCCGGGGTCTATTCCGAAATCGCGCCCTTCAGCAGCGCCGCCGCGGCCTTTGCCCGGATGAAGCCCAAGGGTATCATCCTGTCGGGCGGCCCGGCCTCGGTGCTGGACGAGGACGGCCCGCGCATTCCGCAGGAAATCCTGGAAAGCGGACTGCCGATCATGGCGATCTGCTATGGCCAGCAGGCGCTGATGCACCAGCTGGGCGGGCAGGTGCAGCCGGGCGAAAGCGGCGAATTCGGCCGCGCCTTCATCGAGATTTCCGACAGCTGCGTGTTGTTCGACGGCCTTTGGGCCGAAGGCGAAAAGCACCAGGTGTGGATGAGCCACGGCGACAAGGTCACCGCGCTCGCCCCCGGCTTCCGCCCGGTCGCGGCCAGCCCGGGCGCGCCCTATGCGGTGATCGCCAACGATGAAAAGCGCATCTACGCGATGCAGTTCCACCCCGAAGTGGTCCACACGCCGGACGGGGCAAAGCTCTACAAGAACTTCGTACGCCACGTCTGCGGCCTGGCCGGTGATTGGACCATGGCCGAATTCCGCAAGACCAAGATCGAGGAAATCCGCGCCCAGGTCGGCACGGGCAAGGTGATCTGCGGCCTGTCGGGCGGGGTCGATTCGGCGGTCGCCGCCGTGCTGATCCACGAAGCGATCGGCGATCAGCTGACCTGCGTCTTCGTCGACCACGGGCTGATGCGGCTGGGCGAGGCGGAACAGGTCGTTTCGCTGTTCCGCGGCCATTACAACATCCCGCTGGTCCACAAGGACGTCAGCGCGCTGTTCCTGGGCGGCCTGGCCGGGGTGACCGACCCCGAATCCAAGCGCAAGTTCATCGGCAAGACCTTCATTGATGTGTTCGAGGAAGAGGCCAAGCAGGTCGGCGGGGCGGACTTCCTGGCCCAGGGCACGCTTTACCCGGACGTGATCGAAAGCGTTTCCTTCACCGGCGGGCCCAGCGTGACGATCAAGAGCCACCACAACGTCGGCGGCCTGCCCGAACGCATGAACATGAGTCTCGTCGAACCGCTGCGTGAACTGTTCAAGGACGAAGTGCGCGAACTCGGCCGTGAACTCGGCCTGCCGGACGTGTTCGTCGGCCGCCACCCCTTCCCGGGGCCGGGCCTCGCCATCCGCATCCCCGGCGAAGTCACACGCGAGCGCTGCGACATCCTGCGCAAGGCCGATGCCATCTACCTGGAAGAAATTCGCAACGCCGGCCTTTACGACGCGATCTGGCAGGCCTTCGCCGTGCTGCTTCCGGTCAAGACCGTGGGCGTGATGGGCGATGGCCGCACCTATGACAGCGTCTGCGCCCTGCGCGCCGTGACCAGCACCGATGGCATGACTGCTGATATCTACCCCTTCGACGCCGCCTTCCTGAGCCGCGTCGCGACCCGGATCATCAACGAGGTCAAGGGCATCAACCGCGTCGTCTATGACTACACCAGCAAGCCCCCGGGCACGATCGAGTGGGAGTAGGGCCGGCGCCGGTCAGAGGCTGACGAACTTCCCCGCCGCGCGGTCTTTGCGCACCTTCAGGCCGTCGAACACTTCGCCGCTCATCGCGATGTAGACGCCGGGCGCGGCGACTTGCGCTGTGGCGAAGGCCATGCCGAGGTTGAAGGGGGCGTCGGTTTCGGCAAAGCGCGCGGGGCTGAGCGCGCCGGTCAGGACCACGGTCTTGCCGGGAACAGCCGCGGCCAGCACTTTTGCCGTGTCGGTCATCGTGTCGGTGCCGTGGGTCACGACGATGCGGCTTTCGGGTGCCTCGCGCGCGGCGGCGGCGATCAGTTCGCGGTCGGCGTCGGTCAGGTCCAGGCTGTCCTTGCGCATCAGTTCCACCACCCGGAACGGCAGCGCGACGCGCGCTTCCTGCAGCAGCGCGGGGATGCCGCTTTCGACGATCTGGTATTCGCTCAGCGCGTCGAAATAGGCTTTGTCGATGGTGCCGCCGGTGGTCAGCACAAGGATCGGTTGCTGCGTCATGCGCGCCCCATAGCGCGCCGTGGGGGCATCGTGCTAGCCTGCGGGCAGGCAACGGGGGAGAACGGGCATGGCGACTGTGGCAGACGGGCCGCGCGCATCGGGAACGCGGCTGGCCTGGGTGGTCGGCCTGCTGGGGCTGTCGGTGCTGCTCAACTATGTCGATCGCGGCGCGATCGGGGTGGCCGCGCCGCTGATGAAGCAGGACCTGAACCTGTCCGCCACGGGCTTCGGCACGGCGGTTTCCGCGTTCTTCTGGGTCTATGCCCCGCTCTGCGCATTCGTGGGCTGGCTGTGCGACCGGTTCTGCGTTTACCGCATGTTCGCGTTTGGCATCGCGCTGTGGGCGCTGGCCACGCTGCTGACTGGCTGGGTTGGCGGTATTGCCTCGCTGATCGTGCTGCGGCTGGTGCTGGGGCTGGGCGAAAGCATTGCCTTTCCCGGCAGTTCCAAGATCTTTGCCGCCGAAGTACCGGCCGCGCATCGCGGCACGGCCAATGCCGTGGTGGCCGCCGCGCTGGCATTCGGCCCGGCGGTGGGCACGCTGACCGGGGGGATGATCCTGCAGGCGGCGGGGTGGCGGCCGATCTTCTGGACCTTTGGCGCCATCACACTGCTGTGGCTGGTGCCCTGGCAGGTCACCAGCGCCCCCTTGCGCGCCAGAAGCGTGGCCACGCCCGTGACCGCGCCGGTCAACTTCGCCGCGCTGCTGAAAGTGCCGGCGCTGTGGCAGATGGGCGCGGCGCATTTCATGTCGAACTATGGCTTCTACTTCCTGCTGACCTGGCTGCCGCTGTACCTGGTCAAGACCGTGGGCTGGTCGATCCCCCAGATGACCTTGCTGACCACACTGGGCTTTGCCGTGCAGGGCGTGACCGCGCTGGTCAGCGGGCGCTGGTCCGACCGGGCGGTGGCCATGGGCGCGGCGGAAGGTCCGCTGCGCCGCCGCGCCATGATCTGGGCCCAGGCGCTGAGCGGCGGGGCGATTGCGGCGCTGTGGTTTGCCGATGGGCTGCTCCAGGTCGGCCTGTGCCTGGTGATCGCGGGGATCGGTTCGGGCCTGCTTGCCACCAACCTCTATGCGGTCGGCCAGATGTTCTCCGGCCCGCGCGCCGCGGGCAGTTGGATCGGGGTGCAGAACGCCTGCGGCAACTGCGCCGGGATCATCGGCCCGGTGGTGACCGGGGTGATCGTCGACCGGCTCGGCAGCTATGGCTGGGCCTTTGCCCTGGCGGCCGGGGTTTCGCTGCTGGGGACCGTGTGGTGGTGGAAGATCGTGCCCGAGATCAGGCAGGCTGATCTTTCCGCATGACGGATTCCTGGTTGGGTGCGCCAATCGCATCCGCGATTGGCCTGGCCAGGCCAGGAAAAGCCGGATGGCCTTTCCGCACCGCCGTAAGGCGGACAACTACGCCGCCAGCGCGGCGTCCTCGATCGCGTCGATCGCACTGTGCAGCCGGAGGGCGGCGTCGCCGGTCAGGGCGTGTTCGAACAGGGTCAGGTGGCGGCGCAGGGTGCGGCGAACCGTGCCCGAGCCTTCGCCGGTCGGTTCGCCCAGCTCGCGGTAGTGTTCCAGGCCATAGCGCAAGATGATCGTGGCGTTGATCGCCAGGTCGCGCAGCCGCTGGCGCGGCCAGTCGAGCAGGCCGGCATCGACCAGCGCGGCGAGGTGCGCTTCGAGCTGGCCGAAAGTGCGCTGCAGCCATTCCGGTGCGCGCTTGCCGACCACGTCGGCATGTTCGCCGTAACCGGCCTGATCGCGGTAGAGGAAACGGAAGCGGCGAAATTCCGCCATCATCGCGCGCAGCAGTTCAACGTATGAAGCCAGCGGATCGGCGTCCGGGCGCATGTCCAGCCGCTGGTCGATCGCGGCGGCAAAGCGTTCGCCCAGCACTTCCAGCAAGGCGCGCTTGGTCTTGAAGTGATACCACAGGTTGCCTTCCGCCATGCCGAGGTGGGCGGCGAGCGCGGCGGTGGTCACCGCGCCATAGCCCTGTTCGTTGAACAGCAGCCGCGCCCCTTCGACAATGCGGTCCCGGGTTTTCATCAGTAGTGCGACAGTTCAACCATGACCTGCCTGTAGCCGTGGACGAAGCAGGTGGCGACCCGTTCCGGCTCGGCAATCACGTTGGCGCGCAGGCGGCGTTTGGCCATTTCTTCCAGCAGGGTGGTCAATTGCAGTTCGGCTACCCGCGCGCCGACGCAGCGGTGGATGCCATAGCCGAACGAAAGGTGGCGGCGGGCGTTCTCGCGGTCGACGATCACTTCGTCGGGGCGGTCGAATACGCTCTCGTCGCGGTTGGCGCTGATGTACCACAGCGCCACCTTGTCGCCCTTCTTCATCTGCGCGCCGTCCAGCTCGGTGTCTTCCATCACCGTGCGGCGCATGTGCGCCAGCGGGGTCTGCCAGCGGATCAGTTCCTGCACGGCATTGGGGATCAACGCCGGGTCGGCTTCCAGCTTGGCGCGTTCCTGCGGGAACTGGCTCAGCCCCCAGGCGAAGGCCGACATCGAATTGCGGGTGGTGTCGTTGCCGCCGACGATCAGCAGGATCAGGTTGCCGATGAATTCTTCCTGGCTCATGTGGTTCATCGCATCGCTGCGCAGCATGACCGAAATCAGGTCCTTGCCTGGATTGGCGGCCTTGTGCTGCCACAGCTCGGCAAAGGCGGCGCCCATTTCGAACAGCGCGGCGTTACGCCTGGCCATGTCTTCGGGCGTTTTCATCAGTTCGACGTTGCCGCCCATGTCCGACCAGTAGGTCAGCTTGTGGCGCTGCTCCCACGGGAAGTCGAACAGCTTGGCCAGCATGCCCGTGGTCAATTCGATCGAGACGCGGTCGGTCCAGTTGAACGCTTCGCCGATCGGCAGGCTGTCGAGCACTTCGGCGGTGCGCTGCTGCACTTCGCGCTTCATCGCCGCCACTTCCGAAGGGCCAAAGCTGGGGGCGATGGTGCGGCGCTGCGCGGTGTGCTGCGGCGGGTCCATCGCGATGAACATCGGCGTGCGCATTTCGTTTTCCATCGGTTCGCCCACCGAACCGGGCAGCGCGATCCCGCCATGTTCCCAGCTGGACGAAAAGATCTTGGGCAGCGCTTCGATATGGACGATCGGCTTGTGGGTGGTGACCGACCAATAGGGGCCAAACGCGCTGTCGGGCACATACTGGATCGGGCACCGCGCGCGCAGCTGGCGGAAGGGTTCCTGCCAGCCTTCGCCTTCGTAAAGTTCGGCGCGGCTGACATCGATCGGCGTCAGAGCGCCGCCGGGCACGGTGGTGGCAATGTTCATGGGCTCTCTCTCCCTTCGCGCTTTGGCGATTCCCATTCTAGGGTATATACCCTAGATCGGCCAATGCGCGGGAAGAGTCAAGCGCGCGGCGCCCCATAGGCAAACCGCCGCCGGGACGCTGGGTCCGGGCGGCGGCCACTCGCTGTTCGGTGAGGGCGGGGCGGGTCAGTTGCCCTTGGTGACCTTCTTGTAAGGCACGAAATCGCCCAGGTTGATGAACCCGGTGGTGATCCCGCTGGTGCGGCTGACCGTGTGCATGATGTCCAGCTTGCACAGCTGGCTGCCGGTGGTGTGGGTCACCAGGATGTCGTCGTCGTCCAGCCGGCTGGCGTTATCCGGGCGGTTGACCCACAGGGTCGAGCCGCTGCGGAACACCAGCGCGGTCTTGTCCAGCACGGTCATGTCGCGGCTGTCCCAGCTGTTGATGCAGCTGGTCGGTTTCCCGGCTTCGCGCCCTTCGAGCATCTTGGCGAGGCGTTGTTCGGGGGTCAGCCTGGGCTTGGCCTGGGCCGAGGTGCCCGCCAGCACCATGGCCGTGACGGCAAGTGCGGTGGCGATCCTGCGCATGGATGTTCTCCTTCTCTGCTGACCAGCCAAGGCTAGCACGGTTTCCTGAACCTAGGCTGTCCCGCCCACGGTCAACCCTTCAACCAGCAGGGTGGGCTGGCCAACCCCGGCGGGCACGCTCTGCCCGCCCTTGCCGCACACGCCGACGCCTTCGTCAAGCGCCATGTCGTTGCCGATGCCGGTAACGCGGGTCAGCACGGTTGGGCCATCGCCGATCAGCGTCGCGCCCTTGATCGGCGCGCCCAGCTTGCCATTCTCGATTCGATAGGCCTCGGTGCAGGAAAACACGAACTTGCCCGATACGATGTCAACCTGCCCGCCGCCAAAGCTCTTGGCGAAGATGCCGTGCTTCACCCGGCTCAGCAGTTCGGCCGGATCGTCATTCCCGCCCTTCATGAACGTGTTGGTCATGCGCGGCATGGGCGCATGGGCATAGCTTTCGCGCCGGCCGTTGCCGGTGGGGGCGACGCCCATCAGCCGCGCGTTGAGCCGGTCCTGCATGTAGCCCTTCAGAATCCCGTCCTCGATCAGCACGGTTTCGCTGGTGGGGGTGCCTTCATCGTCGATCGACAGCGAGCCGCGCCGCCCGGCAATCGAGCCATCGTCGACCACGGTCACGCCCGGCGCGCCCACGCGCTCGCCGATCCGGCCGGAAAAGGCGCTGGTGCCCTTGCGGTTGAAATCGCCTTCCAGCCCGTGGCCGACCGCTTCGTGCAGCAGCACGCCGGGCCAGCCGGGGCCAAGCAGCACGGTCATCTCGCCCGCCGGGGCGTCCACGCTCTCAAGGTTGGTCAGCGCCTGGGCCAGCGCCTCGTCGATCGCGCGGTTCCAGCTTTCGGGCTTCAGCAGGTCGTCATAGAGCCAGCGCCCGCCCATGCCGAAGCTGCCGGTTTCGCGCCGCCCGTTCGCTTCGGCGACGATCGAGACGTTGAGCCGGACCAGGGGGCGCACGTCAGTCGCCAGGAAGCCATCGGCGCGGACCACTTCTACCACCGACCACGATCCCGACAGGCTGGCCGAAACCTGCGCCACGCGCGGATCGCGGGCGCGGGCGGCCTGGTTGATCTCCTCCAGCAGCTTCACCTTGGTCGCAAACGGCACCAGGTCGAGCGGGGACTGGTCGGTATAGAGGTGGCGGTTGTTCTGGCGCGGGGGCGGGGCGGGCTGGCCCTTGGCCGGATCGAGCAGTTGCAGCGTTTCGCCGGCACGGCGGATCGCCGCCTCGCTGATCTCGTTGGCATGGGCAAAGCCGGTCATCTCGCCGGACACGCCGCGCAGGCCGAACCCGGCATCGCGCGAATAGTCGGCCGTTTTCAGGCGGCCATCATCGAACACGAAGCTTTCACTGGCGATGAACTGCAGGAACAGTTCGCCATCGTCGCAGCGGGCCAGGGTGTCGCGGGTGACGGCCAGCGCGGCTTCGGGGGTCAGCTGGCGATAGAGCAGCGAGCGGGGATCGGCGGTGGTCATGCCACCGGATATAAGCGCTCTGGCCGCGATGGCTAGAGCGGGAGGGGCCGGATCAGGCTGCCGCCTGATCCGCCGCGCCGCCCTTCAGCACGAAGCGCTTGTCGCAATAGCCGCAATCGACGTAGCCGCGCTCGTCGATTTCCAGATAGACGCGCGGGTGGCCCAGTGCCGCGCCGCCGCGGACATCGCTGGCGCCGTCGCAGGAAACGCGGGTGGAAGTGACGATCTGGGTTTCAGGCTGCGTGCTCATGGACCGGGTCCATAGCAGCGGCGCAGCGGCAATGCCAGTCTACTGGTAATTGAGCGTGAGCGAGAAAGTGCCGGTATATGTGCCTGGCGCTTGCCGGGCACCGACCCGCAGTGTCGCGCCCACCGGAAATTGGAAAATCCCGCTGGTATTGGCAATGCGAAACGCCAGCGGTGCGGTGGAAAGCACGGCGGTAGGTGTGCTGCCGATCACGAAAGTATCCATCGTCATCGTCTCGGTACCGCCGACCCGGGTCAGGGTGCGGCTGGTGGCGTTGACCGAAATGGAAACCTGCTGATTGAAGCTTCCCTTACCAGCAAATGCCGCTGGTTGGGCAGGCAGCCCTGCGGCGAGAAGCACACCGCCGGTCTTGGTCCGCACGCCTGACGGCGACAAAACGACCGTACCGGCGGTATTTCCGGCTGCGATCCGCCCAAACACAAGATCGTCGACCTTGAAGAAACTGAGCTGAGAAACGATCACTGCTTCGGCGCGAGCCTGGACGGTCACCTTTTCCTTTGCCTGGACCGGCGCAGGCAACGCCAGCACGACCACCAACGCCGCGCCAACGGCGCGTCGCAAAGCAAGTTCGCGGCAGAGAGGCCCCCAATTCATTTTGCCCGCATAGCCCCGCGCACGTGAAGGCATGCTTCGCACGCATGGTTAACAGCGCGGTAGGGAATTGCCCGCATCGGGCCGATTCCGGGGGCTTTACGCCGCGCCAATAGTACCGCAAAGCAGCGCGCATGAGCACGTCCGAACTGCCCCCCGCGATCCGCATCGACAACCTGGTGAAGCGCTATGCCCCGGCGGGCAAGGCGGAGGCCAAGCTGGCGCTGAAAGGCGTCAGTTTCGACGTGCCGCAGGGCGAGATCTTCGGGCTGCTCGGTCCCAACGGCGCGGGCAAATCGACTCTGATCAACATCCTTGCCGGACTGGTCAACAAGACCAGCGGAACCGCGCAAATCTGGGGTTTTGACATCGATGCCGACCCGCGCAACGCCAAGCGTTCGATCGGGATCGTGCCGCAGGAGATCGTGTTCGATCCGTTCTTCACGCCGTTCGAAGTGCTGGAGAATCAGGCCGGGCTCTACGGCGTGCCCAAGGCCGCGCGGCGCAGCCTGGAACTGCTCGGGCAGGTCCACCTCTCGGACAAGGCCAATGCCTATGCCCGCACCCTGTCAGGCGGGATGAAGCGCCGCCTGCTGATCGCCAAGGCGATGGTCCACACCCCGCCGGTGCTGGTGCTGGACGAGCCGACCGCCGGGGTGGACGTGGAACTGCGCCGCCAGCTGTGGGAACTGGTCAGCGAGCTTAACCATCACGGGGTCACGGTGGTCCTGACCACCCATTACCTCGAAGAAGCCGAACAGCTGTGCAACCGCATCGCGATCATCAACCATGGTGAACTGATCGCCAACAAGCCGACCCGCGAGTTGGTCGAAATGGCGCGCGAAAAGATCGTCGTCCTGACGCTCGACCGCGAAGTGACCGAGCTGCCCAGCCATCCCGCCTTCCTCAAGTGCGCGAAGGTTGGCGATCACGGCCTGGAGGTGACCTTCGACAAGGACCGCACCAACGCGGGCGAGATCCTCTCGCAGATCCAGGGCCAGGGCTTCGGCATCATCGACGTGACCACGCGCGAGGCGGACCTGGAGGACGTGTTCGTCCATCTCACCAGCAGCGCGGCGGCCTGACGCCAGGGAGGGCGCATGACCCACGACGTCATTGTGGTTGGTTCGGGGGCGGCGGGTCTCACCGCGGCCCTGGCGCTGGCCGAACGGGTCAAGGTGCTGGTCCTGGCCAAGGGCGATCTCACCGGCGGTTCGACCGCCTGGGCGCAGGGCGGGATCGCCGCCGTGCTGGATACCGGCGACACGTTCGAGGAACACATTCGCGACACCATGATCGCGGGCGGCGGCCTCAACCGGATCGAGACGGTCGAATTCGTGATCGAGCGCGCGCCCCACGCGATCGACCGGCTGGTCCGGCTGGGCGTGCCGTTCAACACCGAGGGCGAGCACCTGCACCTTACCCGCGAGGGCGGGCATTCGCACCGCCGCATCGTCCACGTCAACGACGCGACCGGCTGGGCGGTGCAATCGGCCCTGCTGAAGGCCGCGCAGGACCATCCCAACATCACCCTGCTGCCGGGCCGCGCCTGCATCGACCTGATCACCGGGCGGCACGAGGCGGAACGCTATTCAGGCTCGGGCCGGGTCTGGGGCGTCTATGCCCTGGACGAGGCGAGCGGCACGGTCGAGGCGCACACGGCGCGCGCCACCATCCTTGCCACCGGCGGGGCGGGGCGCGTCTACCAGTTCTCCACCGCGCCGCGCGGCGCGACCGGGGATGGCATCGCCATGGCCTGGCGCGCGGGCGCGCGGGTTTCCAACATGGAAATGATGCAGTTCCACCCGACCTGCCTCTACAACCTCGAGGTCAAGAACTTCCTGATCACCGAGGCGGTGCGCGGCGAGGGCGGGCATCTGCTCAACCCCAGGACCGGGCACCGCTACATGCCCGACTATGACGAGCGCGCGGAACTGGCGCCCCGCGATGTCGTGGCAAGAGCCAACGACAGCGAGATCAAGCGCGACGGGCTCGATTACGTCCACCTCGACATCAGCCACCAGCCCGCCGACTTCGTGAAGCAGCACTTCCCGACGATTTACGAAAAGCTGCTGGGCCTTGGCATCGACATGACCAGGCAGCCGATCCCGGTGGTCCCGGCGCAGCATTACACCTGCGGCGGGATCCTGATCGACCTCAATGGCCGGACCGACCTGCCCGGGCTTTATGCCGCGGGCGAATGCACCGAAAGCGGGCTGCACGGGGCCAACCGCCTGGCCAGCAATTCCTTGCTCGAATGCTTCGTGTTCGGCGATGCGGCGGCGGCCGACATCCTGGCCCGGTGGGACAGCTTCGAGGCGCCGCCTGCCGTCCGTCCGTGGGACGAAAGCCGCGTCACCGACAGTGACGAGGAAGTGATCATCAAGCAGAACTGGACGGAAATCCGCCGGTTCATGTGGAACTATGTCGGCATCGTGCGGACCACCAAGCGGCTGGAACGCGCCATGCACCGCATCCAGATGCTGTCGGGCGAGGTCGAGGAATACTATGCCCACTTCCGCGTTTCGACCGACCTGATCGAACTGCGCAACCTGCTGCAATGCGCCGAACTGATCGTGCGTTCGGCCTTGGCCCGGCATGAAAGCCGCGGGCTGCACTTCACGCTCGACTATCCCAAGACGCTGAAGGTGGCGCGCGACACGGTGCTGGTGCCCTAGGGTCCTGACCCCGGCGTCCTGACCCGGCGTTGCATTTTGCGCAACAGCGCGTGCAGCCTTCCCGTTTGACGCAGACCCGCCTTTGGCGGGACACTCCGGTCAATTCCCAGAGTCGGCTCCGCCCCGGTTTTCCGGGCTGCGGCGCTTACCAATCGGGAATGTTTGCCTGCCATGATGGCGTAATGGCCGGGTGCGGTGCGCCCGGCGCGAATGGAGTGACTGCATGACTGCCAAGCGACCCGCCCGGACCCCTGTCGCCGCCAAGCCCGGCCTGCCGCCAGTGGTCGAGGAAAGCCTGGCCGACGAACGCGCCGAAGCCGCTTTCGAGGCCGAGGAGGCCGCGCTCGACGCGATCGCGGCGACCAGCGGCAGCGAAGGGATCGAGGCGATCATTTCCGGCGCATCGCCTGACGATGCCGCGCGGATGCGCCAGCACCTGGGGCTGCCCAAGCCTCCGGGCAAGCCGCGCCGCACCCGCGACGACCTGGCCGATGACTGGCGCAAGGGTGGTTACCCCTACAAGTTCAAGATGCTGCGCAAGGATTACGAGCGCGAGAAGTTCATCCTCCAGACCGAGCTGCTCAAATTGCAGCAATGGGCCAAGGATACCGGCCAGCGCGTGGTGATCCTGTTCGAAGGGCGCGACGCGGCCGGCAAGGGCGGGGCGATCAAGCGCTTCATGGAACACCTCAACCCGCGCGGCGCGCGCGTGGTCGCGCTCGAAAAGCCGAGCGAGGTGGAGCGCGGGCAGTGGTACTTCCAGCGCTATGTCGAACACCTGCCGACCAAGGGCGAAATCGTGCTGTTCGACCGCAGCTGGTACAACCGCGCCGGGGTGGAACGGGTGATGGGGTTCTGCAGCGACGATGAATACAAGGAATTCCTGCGCCAGGCCCCTGAATTCGAACGCAACCTGGTGCGGTCGGGCATCCACCTGATCAAGTTCTGGTTCTCGGTCAGCCAGGCGGAACAGCGCCGCCGCTTCAAGGAACGCAAGGTCCACCCATTGAAGCAGTGGAAGCTTTCGCCGGTCGATCTCGCCTCCCTCGACAAGTGGGACGACTACACCCGCGCCAAGGAAGCGATGTTCTTCGCCACCGACACCGCCGACAGCCCGTGGACCGTGATCAAGAGCGACGACAAGAAGCGGGCCCGGCTCAACGCCATGCGCTATGTCCTCCACTCGCTGCCCTACCAGGACAAGGACGTGAAGCGGATCGGCATGGTCGATGACCTGATCGTGGGCCGCGCCAACATCATCCACGAACGCGGCGAACACGGCTGGCGCAGCGGCAAGGACGACTGACCGGGGCCCTTGCGCCCCGCCCCGCCATGGCTATCCTCCCGGACAAATCACAAACACCGGGAGGAACCATGCCGCAGATCCAGGCCAACGGCATCCAGATCGAATACGAAGCCCACGGCAATCCCGCCGATCCGGCGCTGCTGCTGATCATGGGGCTGGGCGCGCAGCTGACGCTGTGGCCGATCGAACTGGTCGAGGCGCTGGTCGCGCGCGGCTACTACGTGATCCGGCACGACAACCGCGACATCGGCCTCAGCCAGAAGTTTTCCGACCACGGCGTGCCCGATTTCCGCCGGGTCGCGCTGATGCGCCTGTTCGGCCTGCGCGCGCGGCTGCCCTATCGGCTGACCGATATGGCCGATGATGCGGTGGCACTGCTGGATGAACTGGGGATCGGACGCGCCCATGTGGTTGGCGGGTCGATGGGCGGGATGATCGCACAACTGGTGGCGGTCAACCACCCGCACAAGGTGCAGACGCTGACCTCGATCTTCTCGACCACCGGCAACCGCCGCCTGCCCGGGCCGCGCAAGGAAGCGATGCAGGCGCTGCTGGCGCGCGCGCCGGCCGATGCCAGCCTGGAACAGGTCATCCCGATCGGGATCAAGGTGGCCCGCGCCATCGGCAGCCCGGCCTATCCCACGCCCGAGGACCGGCTGCGCGAACGCATCGCCCGCGACTATCACCGCAGCTTCTTTCCCGAAGGCGCGGCGCGCCAGATCGCCGCGATCATGGACGATGGCGACCGGCGCAAGCGCCTGAAGCGCATCACCGCGCCGACCCTGGTGATCCACGGCGTCGACGATCCGCTGGTCCCGGTCGAAGGCGGGCGCGATACCGCCAAGGCCATCCCCGGTGCAAAGCTGCACGAAATCCCCGGCATGGGCCACGACCTGCCGCTGGAACTGGTGGACGAGATCGCCGACGCGATTGCCGGACACGCCCGGAGCTGAACTGTCAGTGGAGCCAGGCTGGCCCTAGATGTGCCAGCCCAGGTGGCGCCCGGCATAGATCAGCGCCATCGCGCCCAGCACCGATGCCAGGCACCCGGCGCGGCTGACACCCTGGCCCTGGCCGCGCGTGGTCAGCAGGCTGGCCAGCAGCGATCCGCCCACCCCCAGCAGGATCGTCATGCCCCAGCCCAGCGGCACGTCGCCCGGGTAGAAGAAGCGGGCGAGCACCCCGACGAACAGGCCCGAGAACAGCGCACCGATCAGGTTGAGCATTGCCGGCAATCTCCACGCAGGTTGGGGCAGGCAAGGTAAGGGGTGATTCCCGCCAGGCAAGAGCTACCACCGGTGGTGTATGCCTGGCCTGCCCCACCCCAAGCCGTTGCGCTTTCGGGGGTGATTTGCGCAACAAGATTGCCGGCTCCGATTCTAACCTTGTCAACGCCCCGGAACGCCTTTCCCCGGCCAAAAATTTTTTCACAGATTCACTTTGACTCTTGCGCGGATGACGAAGCGCCGGATTTCCACGCGTCGCTGCGACGCGGCATCGGCCGGGCAGCGCTTCGGGGCTGCCGGGCATGGTTATCCGAAGATTTACCCTCTTGCGCCGGACTCGGGTTCGGGCACTATGGATAGTGGTCCAGCATACGGGGGGACCTCTAGAGCTAGTTGGACGCTGATCGCGCGGTTCGCGCCGCGGTGGCGGATTCGGCCGGGATGCAAGCCCCCCGAAGTGACTGACCGGGGGATGGAATGGGGATAAGTTTTTCTCCTTTCGTTCCCCCCGTTTGCTAGGATGGGCGCTTGCCCGCCGATTCGAACGGAAGTGGAACATTTGGCGCCACGCGCCGACTTGCGGAACGCTGCGAAATATTGGGGGCTGACAGGTGGATTTCAGGAACGGAGACGAGCCGACGATGGCCGAGCTGGATATTGCGGCAAGTGATGCGGCGGCGGGTGATGCGGCTGGAAAGGGCCCGGCATTGAGCATGAGTGACAAGACGGATGCGGGCTCTGCGGGCCTGGTCGAGAAGCTGGGCGCGGATGCCCTGGCCGGCGCGCTGGGCGAAGTGGCCAAGGCGGCCGCCACGCCCAAGGCGGATTCCAAGGCGATCGCCGACCGGCGCTTCACCATCGTCACCGATCCGTCGCGCGATGCGCTGCTGACCGATTTTGGCAAGGAAACGCTGGACGACCGCTACCTGCTGCCCGGCGAAAAGTACCAGGACCTGTTCGCCCGCGTGGCCGATGCCTATGCCGATGACCAGGACCACGCCCAGCGGCTGTATGACTACATTTCGAAGCTGTGGTTCATGCCGGCCACCCCGGTGCTGTCGAACGGCGGCACCAATCGCGGCCTGCCGATCAGCTGCTACCTCAACTCGGTTGACGATAGCCTCGAAGGGATCGTCAACACCTGGAACGAGAACGTCTGGCTGGCTTCGCGCGGCGGCGGGATCGGCACCTATTGGGGCAACGTGCGCGGGATTGGCGAACCGGTTGGCCTGAACGGCAAGACCAGCGGGATCATCCCCTTCGTCCGCGTGATGGACAGCCTGACCCTGGCGATTTCGCAAGGGTCGCTGCGGCGCGGTTCGGCGGCTTGCTATCTCGACGTGTCGCACCCGGAAATCGAGGAGTTCCTCGAAATCCGGAAACCCTCGGGCGACTTCAACCGCAAGGCGCTCAACCTGCACCACGGCGTGCTGCTGACCGATGAATTCATGGAAGCGGTGCGCGACGGCGCCGATTTCAACCTGCGCAGCCCCAAGGACGGGTCGGTGCGCGGCACGGTCAACGCCCGCGCGCTGTTCCAGAAGCTGGTCGAAAACCGGCTGGCCACGGGCGAGCCCTACATTGTCTTCTCCGACACGGTGAACCGGATGATGCCCAAGCATCACCGCGACCTCGGGCTCAAGGTCTCGACCTCGAACCTCTGCTCGGAAATCACCCTGCCCACGGGCCGCGACCACCTGGGCAACGATCGCACCGCGGTGTGCTGCCTGTCCTCGCTCAACCTCGAAACCTGGGACGAGTGGAACAAGGACAAGCTGTTCGTCGAAGACGTGCTGCGCTTCCTCGACAACGTCCTGCAGGACTATATCGACCGCGCGCCGGACGAGATGGCCCGCGCCAAGTATTCCGCCGCGCGCGAACGCTCGGTCGGGATGGGCGTGATGGGCTTCCACTCCTACCTGCAGCAAAAGGGCATCGCCTTTGAAAGCGCGATGGCCAAGGCGATCAACCTCAAGATGTTCAAGCACGTCGCCGCCAAGGCGGACGAGGCGTCGATCCTGCTCGCGCAGGAACGCGGCGCTTGCCCCGATGCGGCGGACATGGGCGTGATGCAGCGCTTCAGCTGCAAGATGGCGATCGCGCCGACCGCGTCGATCAGCATCATCTGCGGCGGCACCAGCGCCTGCATCGAACCGATCCCGGCCAACATCTACACCCACAAGACCCTGTCGGGCAGCTTCGTGGTCAAGAACCCCTACCTGCAGAAGCTGTTGGCGGAAAAGAGCAAGGATTCGACCAACGTCTGGAACTCGATCCTCGAGCACGGCGGTTCGGTCCAGCACCTCGATTTCCTGTCCCCTGAGGAAAAGGCGGTCTACAAGACCAGCTTCGAAATCGACCAGCGCTGGCTGCTTGAATTCGCGGCTGACCGCACGCCCTATATCGACCAGGCCCAGTCGCTGAACCTCTACATCCCGGCGGACGTGGAGAAGTGGGACCTGATGATGCTGCACTTCCAGGCCTGGGAAAAGGGCATCAAGAGCCTCTAGTACCTGCGCTCGAAGTCGGTCCAGCGCGCCGGGTTCGCCGGCGGGGTAGAGGCGGACAACACGGCCAATGCCCCGGTGATGGAACTCAGCGCCGGCGGCCAGACCGACTACGAGGAATGCCTCGCCTGCCAGTAAGGCGGCGGGCTTTCCTCTGGATCGGAGCGAGATATGTCCTATCGGGATCAGCTTCAGGGCAACACCGGCTGTTCGCTGGTCGGCGGCGCGATCGGCCTGATCGTCCTTCTGGCGTTCTTCGTGGGCTGGCCGCAGTACCGTGTCTATCAGCAGCGGCTGGCGGGCGAAGCCGCGCTGGCCGAAGCGCAAAGTTCGCGGCAAGTCGCGATTCTCGAGGCCCGGGCCAAGAAGGAAAGCGCGATCAGCCTAGCCGAAGCCGAAGTGATCCGCGCCGAAGGGGCTGCCAAGGCGAACAAGATCCTGCAGGATTCGCTTGGCGGGCCCGAAGGCTATCTGCGTTATCTGCAAATCCAGGCGCTGGAAGATACCAAGGCGCAACTGATCTATGTGCCGACCGAAGGTGGTCTCCCCGTAACCGAAGCCAAACGGCTGGGGGACTGAGCGCGATGCGAACGGGTGTTACAATTGGCGACGAAATGCGGCTTGCCGCAAGCGCACCTGCTGCCCTTGGGAGGGGCTCCATCCTCATCTCCCAGGGAGTAATCTGTTATGCGTAAATGGCACCGCTGGCTTTCCGTCCTGTTCGGCGTGGTCCTGCTGTGGGTCGCGGTCACCGGGCTGCTCAGCCAGGTCCCGCTGGTGGGCGAAGTGCTGGGCGTCAAGGAAGAGCGTCCCGCTGCCGCGGCTGCCGTTCCCGCCGGGTTCAAGTGCCCCGAAACCATGATCTGCCGGCCAAAGCCGCCCCAGGGCGGCTATCCGCTTGGCCTGATCCACCACCTCCATTCGGGGGAAACCTTTGGCGCGTTCGGCACGGTGATCTTCACCTTGGCCGGGTTCGCCATGGTCTTCTTCAGCTTCTCCGGCCTGTGGCTCTATTTCGCCATGTGGTCCAACCGCAAGAACCGCGGGGCCAGCCCCCGGTGGTTCTGGAAATGAGCGCTACGCGCGCCAACCCATCCCGTGTTTCCCGCGCCATCATGGCGCGGGAAGCCGCCCTTTAGATCAACGCTGTCCGCCAGGAGTCCGTCCGATGCCCCTTCTCGAAGCCCGCAAGACCTACAAGCCCTTCGAATATCCCTGGGCCTACGACTTCTGGAAGCGCCAGCAGCAGGTCCACTGGATGCCCGAGGAAGTTCCCCTGGGCGAGGACTGCCGCGACTGGATGCAGAAGATCAGCGAAAGCGAACGCAACCTGCTGACGCAGATCTTCCGCTTCTTCACCCAGGCCGACGTGGAAGTGCAGGACTGCTACCACGAAAAGTACGGCCGCGTGTTCAAGCCGACCGAAGTGAAGATGATGCTGGCCGCATTCTCCAACATGGAGACGATCCACATCGCGGCCTACAGCCATCTGCTCGACACCATCGGTATGCCCGAAACCGAATACTCGATGTTCCTCGAGTATGACGAAATGCGTGCCAAGCACGATTACCTGCAGCAGTTCGGCGTCGACAATGACGAGGACATCGCCCGCACGCTCGCCATGTTCGGCGGCTTTACCGAAGGGCTGCAGCTGTTCGCCAGCTTCGCCATGCTGATGAACTTCCCGCGCTTCAACAAGATGAAGGGCATGGGCCAGATCGTCACCTGGTCGATCCGCGACGAATCGCTGCACTGCGAAGGGATCACCCGCCTGTTCCACGCCTTCGTGGCCGAACGCGGCTGCCTGACCAAGGCGGTCAAGGAAGACATCATCGACTGCTGCCAGAAGACCGTGCGGCTGGAAGACGCCTTCATCGACCTGGCGTTCGAACAGGGCCCGGTGCCCGGCATGAGCGCGAAGGAAATCAAGCGCTACATCCGCTACATTGCCGACTGGCGCTTGTCGCAGCTGGGCCTGCCCGCGATCTACATGATCGAGGACCACCCGCTGCCCTGGCTCGCCCCGCTGCTCAACGGGGTGGAACACGCCAACTTCTTCGAAACCCGCGCCACCGAATATTCGAAGGGCGCGACCAAGGGCAGCTGGCAGGACGTCTGGTCCAGCTTCGACAGCCGCCGCAAGGCCAAGGGCGAACCGGCCAACGAAGCCGGCAACGCGGGGCAAGAGCCGGACATGTTCGGCGCGGCCGGAGTGGCGGCGGAGTAAGGCGATTGGTAACGGCGGCCTGGTAACGCGCCGCCGATGCCTTTCTTGACCGACCACCTGATCGAGGCGCTGAGCGCCATCAACTTCGCGGCCTTTGCGGCTTTCGGCCTCGACAAGGCGCGGGCCGAGCGCGGGGGATGGCGCATTCGGGAATCGACCCTGCTGTGGCTTGCCTTCCTGGGCGGTTCGCCCGGGGCCTGGGCAGGCCGCCGCCTGTTCCGGCACAAGACGCGCAAGCAGCCGTTCAACCGCTGGCTGCTGGGCGTGACCACGGCGCAACTGGCCGGGCTGGGCCTGTGGCTGGGCTGGAGCATGGCATAGGGCGCGCTGACGGAAACGGGGCCGGGCCGGAAACGGGGCCGGGCCGAAAGCGACGCGCGACTTGATCCAGGTCAGTGCGTGCGCGGGCGGGCGGGGCATGATACATTGCGTTGCTACCCCTGTGAAAGGAGCCATGTCATGATCCGTTCCCGCCGTCCCGCCGCCGCTGCGCTGCTGGGTCTTGCCGTGCTGGCGCTGGGCGCCTGTTCGGGCAAGAAGGCCGAAGAGCAGACCGCCTCTGCCGAACCGACTGCCGCGTCGAGCGAGTGGGTTGCCGAAAATCCGACCGAGCCGGCCGTGCCGGTCGACCTGCCCAAGACGCCGATGACCAGCGCTCCGGCGACGCCCGCCGCGTCCCCCAGCCCGGCGGCGCAATAAGGGTCAAACCCCGGCTCGGCGTTGCCGGGCCGGGGGCTGGTCCGGGCGATGACGGCGCCCCGCGGCGCGCTGCTGGACAGCGCCGCCGCCTTGCGCCAGACAGGGCGCGGACGCGCTGCCCGATCAACCGACCAAGGATCCATCGCCATGAATCTGCGCCTGTTTTCGCTCCGCCGCGCCGCTCCGCTTGCCCTGGCCCTGGTGCTGGGCGGCTGCTGGGAATCGACTGCGCCGCTGATGCCCGCCTCGGTCCAGGACCCGTCGCCGATCCGCGGCAAATACGCCTCGGTCCCCAGCGATCCGGCCAAGCCCGCCAGCTGGTACCGCGCCGACGTGCAGGGCAAGTCGGTCAAGCTCTATTCGCGTCTGTCCAAGGATGGCGAGCCGGAGAACTGGAGCTTTGACCGGACCATGACCTTCGATGCCATCGCCAGGGACGTCTACCTGGTCCAGTCGGTCGCCAAGGACGAGAAGACGATCAATTACCTGCTGATGCGCGTGCGCGACAAGGGCCGCGAACTGGTGGTGGTCACCCCGTCGTGCAACGAGGCGCAGGCCCGCGCCTATGGGGCGACGCTGCGCTCGAACAACTGCGCGTTCGACAAGTACGATACCCTGGCCAAGGCCGCGCGGCGGGCCTATGCCACGGTCGAGGGCGGGGATGCGGCATCGGTGTCCTATGCCACCGATACCTACACCCAGGCGAAATAGCGCGGGGGGTCAGCCCGGCGCGCGGCGCCCCAGCAGCACGCGCCGCAGATCGCCTTTCTCCAGGTGCAGCAGCACCAGCAGGTAAGCCATCAGGAATGCGCCGCCGAGGAAGAAGGCGCAGGTCGCCAGCGCCCAGCCCGCCGCGTTCCAGCCATTGCGCCACCCGGTCCACAGCGCGGACAGGGCCAGCATTGTCAGGAAATCGGCGTTGAACTGGCCCGGCCAGTGCCCATCGGCGATAGCGCCGAAGAACACCGGCAGCAGGTTCAGCCCGTCGCGGCCGATGACGAAGGCGGTAAAGGCGATCAGCGCCGTCCAGGCCAGGATCAGGTAGAGCCGCAGCGCGGTCATGCCGTTACAGCTTGTCCGCCAGCAGGAATTCCGGCGCGTCGGCAAAGCCCATGAACTGCCCCATGATCCCCTGCACCGTATCGCCGGGCATGTCAGTGCCGGTGAAAGCGTCCAGATCGGCAATGTCGAACACTTCGACATAGTCCGCCGTGGGCGCCCCTTCGCCCAGCAGCAGGCCGGTCACGCGGTAGGTATCGAAGGCCGCCACGCTGGTCAGTCCGCGCATGACCGGCTGATCGGTGGTCTTGACCCAGGTTTCGAAATCCTCGCGGGTGATGCCGGGCTTCAACTTGTACTTGAGGATGATGGTGGCCATTGCAGCAGGTCCCTCCGGGGCGCGCGCCCCGGGGCGAGACTGCCGCGAAAGCCGCCCCTTGGCAAGGACGGGGCTATTTGCCCGCGAACAGGAAGCCCACCGCCGCCATGATGCAGGCAAAGGCCGCCAGGTGCCGCCAGGTCAGCGCCTCGCCCAGCACCACGACCATGAAGATGCCGAACACCACCAGCGCGATCGCTTCCTGCGCGATCTTGAGCTGGCCCGCGCTCCACCCGTTGGCATAGCCGATGCGGTTGGCCGGCACGGCCAGGCAATATTCGATCAGCGCCAGCCCCCAGCTGACCGCGATCACCATGGCCAGCGGGCGCGCCTCGGCCACTTTCGGCCCGCCTTGCAGGTGCCAGTACCACGCCGTGGTCATGAACAGGTTGGACAGGATCAGCAGGACCAGCGTTTGCATGGCCCGCCTCCTAGCGCTTCAGCCGGGCGGGAGCCAGTCCATCTGCCTGGCCACCAGCACGCCCAGCATGAGGATCAGCACGCCGTAGACGAAGGCCCACAGCCACGGGCGCGGCACCCGCGCCAGGTCGGGGCGGCCATGGGGATAGGCGAGCTGGACCCAGCTGCCGACCGGCGGGTATGGCGCGCCGGAATAGACCTGGTCGGTCACCTCGTGCGTGCCGTCTTCGGCCGTAAAGCGATAGATCGGCGCATAGGAGCGCGGGTTGTCATGCATCGCGCAGCGGTGACCGATCACCTGGCCGGGCACACTGCGCGTCATCCCGCGCAGGCGCGCCAGATCGCCGCGCGCGACCAGCCACAGGCACAGCGCGATGAACCCCGTTGCAACCCGCAGGATCGCCGTTTCCATCCGTGCCGGGCTGTCAGTTGACGAGTTTCAGCTTGCCCGCGCCGTGCGGCTCGGCCTTGGGCTGGTCCAGCCAGATCCCGCGCGTGTCATAGACCACGTGGCGCTGCCGTTCGGCCAGCGGGACGGCCTTGAACTGGTCGTGATCGACCAGCACGATCAGCAGCCGGGCCTGTTCCAGCGCGGTGTCGATGTCGATCAGCTCGGCCTGGGTGCCGGCGAATTCCTTCGGCAACTCGCTGGCATAGGGTTCGACCACCTTGATGCGGGCACCATACTTGCGCGCCAGGGTGACCGCAACCAGCCGGGCCGGGCTTTCGCGGAAATCGTCGATGTTGGCCTTGAACGCCAGGCCCAGGCAGGCGACCTGCGCCCCCGGATTGGCTTCGATCAGGGCTTCGGCGTGCTGGATCACGTGGTGGATCTTGCCGTCGTTGACGCCGCGTGCGGTGCGGATCAGCGGGGTGTGTTCGGGCGCGCCGTGGACGATGAACCACGGGTCAACCGCGATGCAGTGCCCGCCCACGCCCGGCCCGGGGGTGAGGATGTTGACGCGCGGGTGGCGGTTGGCCAGCCGGATCACTTCCCACACGTCCAGCCCCATCTGGTCGGCGACGATGCTGAGTTCGTTGGCAAAGGCGATGTTGACGTCGCGGTAGGCGTTTTCGACCAGCTTGGTCATTTCCGCACTGCGGCTGTCGGTGACCACGCAGGTCCCGCGCACGAACAGCTTGTAGAAGCTTAGCGCCTTTCGGGCGCAGCGCGGGGTGATCCCGCCGATCGAACGGTCGTTGCCGGCCAGTTCTTCCAGGATCTTGCCCGGCAGCACGCGTTCCGGGCAATAGGCGATCGACAGGTCCGGCGTTTCGCTGGTCAGGCCGGGGCACTTCAGGTCCGGGCGCAGGCGGGCGATCAGGTCGCGCAGCTGTTCGGTGGTGCCGACGGGCGACGTCGATTCAAGGATCACCGTGTCGCCGCTTTTCAGCACCTTGGCCACGGCTTCGCCGGCGGCCAGGACATAGGAAATGTCGGGCGCGTGGTTGGCGTCGAACGGGGTCGGCACCGCGATCACGAAGACGTCGCTGGGGGCGACCTCGGTCGATGCTTTCAGCAGTCCGCGCGCGACGACGCCGTGAACCAGGCCGTCAAGGTCCACTTCCTCGATGTGGATCTCGCCGCGATTGATCGTGTCGACGACGTGGGGCGAAACGTCCACCCCGTGCACCTTGCAGCCCGAGCGCGCGACAATCGCCGCGGTGGGCAGGCCGATATAGCCCAGGCCGACAACACAAACGCTAGGCTTGACGTCCGATTTCATTCCCAAGTCGCTCCACGATGCGGCGCGCAGCGTGCCCGTCCCCGAAAGGATTGTGCGCCTGCGCCATCTTTGCGTAGGCGGCCTTATCGTCGAGCAAGGTGAAGATTTCGGTAACGATAGTAGCGGTTTCGGTGCCGACCAGCCTGGCCGTGCCGGCGCTCACGCCTTCGGGGCGTTCGGTGGTTTCGCGCATCACCAGGACCGGCTTGCCCAGCGCCGGGGCTTCTTCCTGCACCCCGCCGCTGTCGGTCAGCATGATATCGGCGATGGAGAGCAGGCGGGCGAAGTGCGGGTAATCGAGCGGGTCGATCAGCGCCACGTTGTCCAGCCCGGCCAGCGCCGTGTTCATCACGGCACGGACGTTGGGGTTGAGGTGGACGGGGAAGATCACGGCCACGTCGGGCCGCGCCGCAATCTGGCGGATCGCTTCGGCAATCGCTTCCATCCCGCCGCCGAAGTTTTCGCGGCGGTGGGTCGTGACGCCGATGATCCGTTTGCCGGCAAAGCGCGCTTCCAGCTCGGCCAGGCCGCCCGCCAGCGCGGGGTTGGCCTTGATCCGGTCCGTGACCCAGTGCAACGCATCGATCACCGTGTTGCCGGTAACCAGCACGCGTTCGGCCGGCACGTTCTCGCGCAGCAGGGCCGCTTCGCTCACTTCGGTCGGGGCGAAGTGCAGGCTAGCGATTGAACCGATGATCTTGCGGTTCACCTCCTCGGGCCAGGGGTGATAGATGTTGCCGCTGCGCAGGCCCGCTTCGACATGGTCGACCGGCACCTTGCGGTAATAGGCGGCCAGGGCCCCGGCCATGGCGGTGGCGGTATCACCCTGGACCATCACCCGGTCGGGCTTGACCTGGTCCATCACCTTGCCAAGGTCAGTCAGCAGCGCGGCGGTCAGTCCGTCGAGCGTCTGCTCGGGCTTCATCAGGTCAAGGTCGTGGTCGGGCACCAGCCCGGCGATGGCCAGCACCTGGTCGAGCATCTGGCGGTGCTGCGCCGATACGCAGACCACCGGGGTAAAGCGCGGGTCGGCCTGGAGCGCGGCGACCACGGGAAACAGCTTGATCGCTTCGGGCCGGGTGCCGAACACGACCATGATTTTCTGGGGCTTGTCCATGGGAAAAGGCCCTACCAGCCATGGGTTAACCATGAAATAAGAGCCGCGAGGTATCGCACGGCGCGATCACAGGAGTTTCCATGCGCATTCTGGTTACCGGCGTTGCCGGGTTCATCGGTTCCACCCTGTCGCACCGCCTGCTGGAACGCGGCGACGAAGTGGTGGGGATCGACAATCTCAACGACTATTACCAGGTCAGCCTGAAGCAGGACCGGCTGGGCCGGCTGGTCGCGGCGCATGGCGGGCGGTTTGCCTTTCACCAGGTCGATTTTGCCGATCTCGCCGCGCTGAACCGGGCGCTGGAGGCAGAGCGGATCGACCGCGTCGTCCACCTGGGGGCTCAGGCCGGGGTGCGCTATTCGATCGAAAACCCGCACGCCTATGTCCAGTCGAACCTGGTCGGCCACGTCAACCTGCTCGAACTGGCGCGGCACCGGGGGCTCGATCACATGGTCTATGCCAGCTCCAGCTCGGTCTATGGTGGCAACACCAAGCTGCCCTTCGCGGTCGAGGACCGCTGCGACCACCCCGTCTCGCTCTATGCCGCGACCAAGAAGGCGGACGAGCTGATGAGCGAGACCTACGCCCATCTCTACCGCCTGCCGCTGACGGGGCTGCGCTTCTTCACGGTCTATGGGCCGTGGGGGCGGCCCGACATGATGATGTGGATCTTCACCAAGGCGATCCTGGCAGGCAAACCGATCCCGGTGTTCAACAACGGCGAGATGTTCCGCGACTTCACCTATATCGACGATATCGTCGCGGGCGTGATCGCCTGCCTCGACAATCCGCCGCCGGACGATGGGCAGGTGAAGGCCGGCGGCTCGGTCAAGCCGCACCGGCTCTACAATATCGGCAACAACCGCAGCGAACACCTGATGAAGGTCGTCGGCCTGCTCGAGGAAGCCTGCGGGCGCAAGGCCGAGATCGACTTCCAGCCGATCCAGCCGGGCGACGTCCCCGCGACCTATGCCGACATCACCGCGATCCAGTCCGATCTGGGCTATGCCCCCACCACCAGCATCGACGTGGGTGTCCCCAACTTTGTGCGCTGGTACAAGGACTATCACGGGATCTGACCCTTGCCGCGCGGGGCGGCATGGGCAATCAACCGTTCATGCCGATTCTTTCCGACAAGTGGATCCGTAACGAAGCCCGCCATTCGGGCATGATCGAACCCTTCGTGGAGCGCCAGCAGCGCGACGGGTGCATCTCTTACGGGCTGTCCAGCTATGGCTATGACGCGCGCGTGGCGGACGAGTTCAAGATCTTCACCAACGTCCATTCGGCGGTGGTCGATCCCAAGAACTTCGATGCCAACAGCTTCGTCGACATCAAGAGCGACGTCTGCGTCATCCCGCCCAACAGCTTCGTGCTGGCCCGCACGGTCGAATACTTCCGCATCCCGCGCGACGTGCTGGTGATCTGCCTGGGCAAGAGCACCTATGCCCGCTGCGGGATCATCGTCAACGTGACGCCCCTGGAACCCGAATGGGAAGGCCACGTCACGCTGGAATTCTCCAACACCACCCCGCTGCCCGCGAAGATCTATGCAAACGAGGGCGCTTGCCAGTTCCTGTTCCTGCAGGGGAACGAGCCGTGCGAGGTCAGCTATGGCGACCGCAGCGGCAAGTACATGGGCCAGCGCGGGGTAACCCTGCCCAAGCTGTAAGGACCGGCCGATGGAAGCCCCCCTGTTCGACCAATGGCGCGCGCGTTCGCCCTTCTATGACGAAAGCCACGAGGCGGTGTGCGACACGGTCCGCCGCTTTGTGGCACAGCATATCACCCCGCATGTCGATGAATGGGAGGCCGCTGGCGAGCTGCCGCGCGAGCTGCACCGCAAGGCGGCGCAGGCGGGCGTGCTGGCGCTCAACTATCCCGAGGAATTCGGCGGCACCGGCACGGCGTTCAACCTGCTGCACGGCCTGGTCCAGACCGAGGAACTGGCCCGCCCCGGCGCGGGCGGGATCTGCGCTTCGCTGATGACCCACGGGATCGGTCTGCCACCGATCCTGGCGATGGGCAGCGAGGACATGAAGCGCCGGATCGCGCCGGCGGTGCTGGCCGGCGAAAAACTCATCTGCCTTGGCATCACCGAACCGGGCGGCGGATCGGACGTTGCCCAGCTGAAGACCCGGGCAGAGCGCAAGGGCGCCAGCTACGTGGTCAACGGCGCGAAGACGCTGATCACCTCGGGCGTGCGGGCGGATTACATCACCCTGGCGGTGCGCACCGGCGGGCCGGGCTTTGGCGGCATCTCGCTGCTGCTGGTCGACCTGGGCAGTCCCGGCGTGTCGCGCACGCCGCTGGCCAAGATGGGCTGGCACGCCAGTGATACCGCGACGATCCATTTCGACGATGTCGAAGTGCCGGTGGACAACCTGATCGGCCCTGAAAACGGCGGCTTTGCGGGCATCATGCGCAATTTCAACGGCGAGCGGCTGGGGATGAGCCAGCAGGCCGCCGCCTTTGCCCGGATCTGCTTCGAGGATGCGCTTGATTGGGCGCGGCATCGCGAAACCTTCGGCCAGCCGCTGATCCGCAACCAGGTGATCCGCCACAAGCTGGCTGACATGCTGCGCCGGATCAATGCCACCCAGGCCTGGATCGACCAGGCGGCCTGGGCCGTGCTGAACGACAAGGCCTTCCCCGGCGATTTCGCGCTGCTCAAGGTGCAGGCCACCCAGACCATGGAATTCTGCGCGCGCGAAGCCTGCCAGATCCTTGGCGGGGCCAGCTTTGTGCGGGGCAGCCGGATCGAGCGGATCTACCGCGAAGTGCGGGTCATGGCGATCGGCGGCGGCAGCGAGGAAATCATGTTCGACCTGGCCAGCCGGCAATACCGGTTCTGATCGCCGCGCCTGCCGTAACGTCAACCAAAACCCGTTTGACATTGCCACCGATCTGTGCAGTTCTTCGCACAATCGCACCCGGGATTCGGGGCAATGGAGAGCGTGCATGACCGCCAAGGCTGATCGTCCGTTCGATATCGTCGTCTATGGCGCCACCGGCTATACCGGGCGCCTGGTGGCCGAATACCTGGCCCACCACTACCAGGGCAAAGGCCCGAAATGGGCCATGGCCGGGCGCAGCGCGGCGAAGCTGGCGCAGGTGCGCGATCTGATCGGCGCACCCGCGGATACGCCGCTGGTGGTGGCCAATTCCGACGATCCCGCCAGCATGAAGGCGCTGGCGCAAAGCACCCGCGTGGTGGTGACCACGGTCGGGCCCTACCAGCTGTATGGCGAACCGCTGCTGGCCGCCTGCGTCGCCGCCGGGACCGACTATGCCGACCTGTGCGGCGAGCCGGTGTGGATGCGCCAGATGGCCGACAAGTATCACGCCCAGGCCCAGGCCAGCGGCGCGCGGATCGCCTTTTCCAGCGGGTTCGATTCGATCCCGTTCGACCTTGGCGTGCTGATGCTCCAGAACGAGGCGAAAGCCCGCTTCGGCGCGCCCGCGCCGCGCGTGAAGGGCCGCGTTCGTGCAATGCAGGGCAAGTTCTCGGGCGGGACGGCAGCCAGCCTGACCGCCACCATGGCCGCGCTGGGCAAGGATCCCACGCTCGTCCCGATTATGGTCAGCCCCTTCGGCCTGACCCCCGGTTTCGAAGGACCGGCCCAGCCGCGCGGCGACGTGCCCGAATATGACGAGGCGCTGGGATCGTGGTGCGCGCCGTTCATCATGGCGGTGATCAACACCAAGAACGTCCACCGCACCAACCTGCTGCTCGGCCACCCTTACGGCGCGGACTTCGTCTATGACGAAATGGTCCTGACCGGCCCGGGCGAGCAGGGCGAGGCGATTGCCAAACACGTTGCTTCCACCCCGATGATCGGGACCGAGAACGACCCCAAGCCGGGCGAAGGCCCGACCAAGGAAGAACGCGATACCGGCCATTACGACGTGCTGTTCCTGGGTGAATACCCCGATGGCCGCACGATCCGTTACGGGGTGAAGGGGCGCTACGATCCGGGCTATGGCTCGACCAGCCGGATGCTCGCCGAAACCGGCATCGCGCTGCTGTCGTGCGCTGCGGGCGGGGCGATCGCCACGCCGGGCGCGCTGCTCGGCGAAGCGCTGGTCCAGCGCCTGCGCGATCATGCCGAAATCACCTTTGCGGTGGAGGACTGAGCCATGGCCGATCCGGCAGACGTGGTGCGCCAGTTCATCGCCGCCTGGTCGCGGCTGGACGTGGATGAACTGGTCGGCTGGTTCACCCGGGACGGGATCTATCACAACATGCCGATCGCCCCGGTGCAGGGCCAGGCCGCGCTGCGTGCGTTCATTGCCGGCTTTGCGGGCGGCTGGGCGGCCACGCAGTGGGACGTGGTGAACCTGGCCGTCAGCGGCAACACGGTCTTTGCCGAACGGGTCGATCGCACGACCACCAAGGACGGCAAGCAGGTGGACCTGCCCTGCTGCGGCGTGTTCGAAGTGCGCGACGGCCGCATCGCCGCCTGGCGCGATTATTTCGACATGAACGCCTATATGGCGGGACTGGCAGGCTGACCCGATGAACCGCCCGGCGCCCGCCATGCCGGGCGAATTTCGCGATGGCTGGCGGATCGTGCTGGGCTGTTCGGTCGCGGCGGCGACCGGGGTGGTGCTGTTGTTCTTCACTTTCAGCATGTTCCTGCTGCCCTTGGCAGCTGACCTGGGTGTGACGCGCGGCGAACTGGGCGCGATCCAGGCCCTGATCGTCACTGCCGCAATCGGTTCGCCCGTGGTCGGGCGGCTGACCGACGTGTTCGGGTTCCGCCCGGTCTATTTCACCTGCCTCGCCATGGTGGTGCTGATCGAGGTGCTGGTGGCGCTGCTGGCCACAAGCCTGTGGCATATCGCGCTGGCGATTGCGGCAATCGGCTTTTTCGGCGTCGGATCGACCGCCGTGGTGCTGACCCGGCCGGTCAACGCCCATTTCCGCGAACATCGCGGCAAGGCGCTGGGGCTGGTCGCGGTCGGCGCCTCGATCACCACCATGATGGTGCCGCCGCTGCTCCAGGCGGTGATGGACACATACGGCTGGCGCGGGGGGTTCCTGACGCTCGCGGCGATTTCCGCTTTCGTCGGCGCGCCGGTGGTGGCGTTGCTGCTGCCCGGCGGCGGGCGCGCCGGCAGCGGGATCGGCCGCAAGGCCGCCGCGGCAGAGGCGAGCGACTGGACCTTTCTGCGCGAGCGCGATTTCTGGCTGCTGACCCTGGCATTGATCACCATGAGCCTGGCCACCGCCGGGGCGATCAGCCAGCTTTCGCCGATGATCCAGGAAGAAGGCGTTGGCCCGGCCACCGGGGCGCTTGCGCTGTCGCTGTTCGCCATGGGCCAGTTCGTCGGCCGGCTGGGCGGCGGCTGGCTGCTTGACCGGTTCGAGCCGCGCCGGGTGGCCTTCCTGCTCACCTTGCTGCCGGCCGCCGGTTTCCTGATCCTGTTCGCCACGGCGGGCGCGGTGCCGGCCGCGCTGCTGGCGGCGGCGATCATCGGGCTGCAACAGGGCGCGGAGCTCGACATTTTCGCCTATTTCGTCGCCCGGCGGTTCGATGTGGCGCGCTATGGCACGATCTATGGCGCGCTGGTCGGGCTGGGCTGGATCGGCAATGCCGGCGGGATCGTCGGGATCGGCGTGCTGCACGACGCGACTGGCAGCTATACCACGGCGCAGGCGCTGGGCATTGCCGCGCTGGCGCTGTCGGCGCTGCTGGTGCTGCCGGTGCGCCTGCCGCCGCTGGCCGGGGCGGACCCGGCATGACCGCACCCGCCGCCGCGCCGCCCGGCGAATGGACCGGCGGCTGGCGGATCGTGCTGGCCTGCGCGGTGGCCAATGGCACCGGCATATCGCTGCTGTTCTACTGCTTTTCGATGTTCCTGATCCCGATGTCGCAGGAACTGGGGCTGACCCGCGCGGATACCGGCTGGGTCCAGTCGCTGATCATCACTGCCGTGCTGGGCGCGCCGCTGATCGGGCGGCTGACCGACCGGCTGGGCTTTCGCCCGGTGTTCACCGCCTGCACGCTGATCCTGGGTGCGGTGGGCCTCGCTCAGGGGCTGTGGGTCAGCGGGCTGCTCTCGCTCGCGCTGACCGTGGCACTCAGCGGCTTTCTGGGCAGCGGCAGTTCGTCGATCACGTTGACCCAGCCGATCAATGCGCATTTCCGCCACTATCGCGGCCGCGCGCTGGGGCTGGTCGGGATCGGCGTGTCGCTGACCACGATCCTGGTCCCGCCGCCGCTGCAGGCGCTGATTGCCGAACAGGGCTGGCGTTCGGGGTTTATCGCCCTGGCCGGGCTGGGCGTGCTGATCGGCCTGCCGGCGGTGCTGCTGCTGATGCCGCGCCTGCCCACGCCGCCGCGAGTGACGCGCGGTCCCGCCGGGCTGACGGGAGACTGGTCGTTCCTGAAGGAACGGGATTTCTGGCTGCTGTCGCTTGCCAACATGGCCGCCGCAATCGCCACCAACGGCGCGATCAGCCAACTGGCGCCGATGATCGTCGAACATGGCCTGTCGCCCGCCACGGCGGCGCTGGGGCTGTCCTCGTTCGCGGCGGGGCAGTTCATCGGCAAGCTGGGCGGGGGCTGGCTGCTCGACCGGTTCGAACCGCGCCGGGTGGCGGTGCTGATGACCTTGATCCCGGGCTGCGGGTTCCTGCTGCTGTGGCAGGCCCATGCCGGCCTGGCCGCCGGGGTGCTGATCGCCTCGGGCATGATCGGCGCGCTGAGCGGGGCGGACATCGACATCTACGCCTATTTCACCGCGCGGCGGTTTGGCCTGGCGCGCTATGGCACGGTGTTCGGCGCGCTGCATGGGCTGGGCTGGCTGGGCACGGCCAGCGGGATCGTGCTGTTCAGCGCCATCGCCCATGCCACCGGCAGCTATGGCCTGGCGCAGCTTTTGTCGTGCGCGCTGCTGGTGGTCGCGGCGCTGTTCCTGCTGCCGGTCCGCCTGCCACCGCTAGGCGAGGAGGCCGCCGGCGGCCCAGGCGGCGGCGCTGCGGGCGCGCTCGTCGGGCACGCCAAGCCCGGCGAGGCCTAGGACCAGCAGGTCCTCGAGCCGGGGCGCCAGCGTGGCCGCGCTCGGCTGCCGATCCAGCACGTCAAGCATCGCCACCTGGCAAAGTGCCAGCCAATAGCGCACCCCGCCACGCGCCGCCTCTTCGCGGGCCAGGCCGGCGGCGATGATCCCGGCAATGTCGGCGCGGATCCCGGCGTTCAGCGCATGGTCCGCCCCGGTCGCCGCTTCCAGCCCGCGCAGCATGACGATCGCGTGGCTGCGTTCCTCCAGCGCAAAGCGCACCGCCTCGCGCATGCCTCCCGCCAGCCGCAGCACCGGGTCGCTCACGTCCGCATTGGCCGCACCGACCCGCTCCTCCAGCCGCAGCCGCACCGCCTCGCCCAGCGCCTTGGCAAAGCCTGGCTTGTCGGTGAAGTGGTTGAAGAAGCTGCCCTTGGCAACCCCGGCGCGGGCCACGATGTCGTCGATCGCGATGGCGTCGATCGGGCGCTCGGCCAGCAGCTCGAACCCGGCTGCCAGCAGTGCGGCGCGGGTGCGCGCGGCGCGGGGGCTGGTCGGGGTGGGCAGGCTGGCCATGGCCTCTCAATAGCGCACTTGACTATATGGTCAACTGGGGTAACTTGACCAAATAGTCAAATTCGAATCGGCCGGAACAGGGCGAAGCGGGAGAGCACCGGGATGAGCGTGATCTGCGTCGAGGATATCGCCCATGTGCGCTACTCAGCACCCGATCTGCCCGCGATGTGCAGTTTTCTGCACGACTTCGGCCTCGCTTGCTTCGAACAGGCCGGACGGCTCTATGCGCGCGGCACCGATGGCCGCTCCTTCGTTCATGTGACCGAGCCGGGACCGGCCAGATTCCTCGCTTTGGGCCTGCGCGCCGAAACGGTTGCCGATCTCGAAAAGCTCGCCGCACATGAGGGGGTGGCGGTCGAAGACCTTGCTGAACCCGGCGGCGGCAAGATCGTTCGCCTGACCGATCCCGACGGCTACAGTGTTGAAGTGGTCGCTGGCCAGGCCAAGGGCGAAGCGGCGCTGCCCCCGGCCGATCCGCCCCGCAATACCGTGGCCGCCAAGCCCCGCCAGCGAGCCACCGTGCGGCTCGATCCGGCCCCGGCCCAGGTCTGGCGGATCGGCCACGCGGTGTTGAAAGTGCGCGATTTCCGCCGCTCTGAGCAGTGGTACAAGGAGCGCTTCGGCTTCCTCACCTCGGACGAGGTCGAGGCCGCGCCGGACGTCCCGCTCGGCGCCTTCATGCGCTGCAACCGGGGCGACAAGCTGGCCGATCACCACACCCTGTTCCTCGCCCAGCTGCCGGGCGAACTGGGCATCCTCCACGCCGCTTTCGAAGTCGCCAACCTCGATGACCTGATGCTCGGCCACCAGCACCTCAAGGCGCAAAAGCGCCAGCCCGCCTGGGGCGTAGGCCGCCACATCATGGGCAGCCAGGTGTTCGATTACTGGAAGGACCCGTTCGGCAACGAGCTGGAGCACTGGACCGATGGCGACCTGTTCACCGCCGCCGATCCGCCGCAGAAAATGCCGCTCAGCGCGCTGCTCGCCGTGCAATGGGGCGCCCCCAACCCGATGTTCGCGGGCAAGCTGCCGCCGCCACAGGGCCTCGTCTCGTTCTTCCTCGCTCTCAACCTGCGCATCAAGCGACTGCTGCGCCGCAAACCCAAGGAGTCCGCCGCATGAAGCTTTGCACCTATACCCTGGATGGCCAGACCCGCACCGGCATTGTCGTGGACGGCCAGGTGATCGACAGCGGCGTGCCGGGCACGATGATCGACCTGATCTCGAACCGGGATGCGCTGAAACCCCAGCTTGAAGCCCGCGCCGCGGCGGGGGGCGGCGTGCCGCTCGCTTCAGTCAAGCTGGAGGCACCGGTGATGCGCCCCGGCAAGATCTTCGCGATCGGGCTGAACTACGCCGACCACATCGAGGAATCGAAGATGGGCACGCCCGAACGGCAGGTGTGGTTCACCAAGGCGCAGACCAGCGTCAACGGTCCCTACGATCCGATCCTGATCGCCAAGGGCACCATGACCAACGATTACGAGGCCGAACTGGTCGCCGTGATCGGCAAGCGCGCCAAGCATGTCAGCGCGGCCGATGCTCCGAACTATGTCGCGGGTTACTGCGTCGGCAACGATGCCACCGAACGCCTGACCCAGCACGCCACCCCGCAGTGGTCGCTGGGCAAGAGCTTCGACACCCACGCCCCGATGGGCCCCTGGCTGACCACCGCGGACGAGATCGGCGATCCGCACCGCCTGGGCATCCGCTGCTTCGTCAACGGCGAGAAGCGGCAGGATTCGAACACGAAGCACCTGGTGTTCAACCTGTGGCAGCAGATCGAGCACCTTTCTGCCGCGATGACGCTCGAGCCAGGCGACGTGATCTTCACCGGCACCCCGGGCGGGGTCGGCGCGGCGATGGACCCGCGCCGGTTCCTCCAGCCCGGTGATGTCGTGCGGATCGAGATCGACGAGCTCGGCCATATCGAAGGCACCATGCAGGCCGAGGCGTGAGCCATGCGGGAGCATGACTGCGACGTCCTGCTCGTCGGCGGCGGCCCGACCGGCGTAACCCTGGCGCTGCTCCTGGCCCGGCGCGGGGTGAAGGTGATCGTGTTGGAGAAGGATGCGGACATCTATCCACTGCCCCGCGCCGCCCACCTCGATCACGAAATCATCCGCATCCTCCAGGAATGCGGCGTCGCGGACGAAGTGATGGCGACCAGCCGCCACACCGCGCGATATGATTTCCTGACCGCCGAAGGCCAGATCCTGCTGCGCTTCGAAGGCACCGACCGGATCGGACCGGGCGGCTGGCCGAGCGCCAACATGATCCACCAGCCCAGCGTCGAAGCCGCCCTGCGCCACGAGCTGGCAAGCTTCGTCAACGCGCAGCTGCTCAGCCGCTGCGAATGCCTTTCGTTTACCGAGGATGCGCAGGGAGTAACCGTGCGCCTGGCGGCACCGGACGGCGAGCGCACCATCCACGCCCGCTATCTCGTCGGCGCCGACGGCGCGCGCAGCCCGGTGCGTCATGCCGCCGGTATCGCGATGGACGATCTTGGCTTTGAGGAGCCGTGGCTGGTGATCGACACCCAGGTGCTCGATTACGGCCGCCTGCCCGATTGCAACCTGCAGATCTGCGATCCGGCACGGCCGACCACCTGCGTGCTGATGGGCGAAGGCCGGCATCGCTGGGAGTTCATGATCCTGCCGGGCGAGGATGCCGATCAGCTCGGCTCGGACGAATCGATCGCGCGGCTGCTGGAGCCGTGGGACGTCGCAGGCGCGGTCACGCTTGAGCGCAAGGCCGTCTACACCTTCCGCGCCCGCATTGCCCGCTATTGGCGCAAGGGCCGGGTGCTGCTGGCCGGCGATGCCGCGCACCAGACCCCGCCCTTCGCCGGGCAGGGCATGGGCTCGGGCCTGCGCGATGCGGCGAACATCGCCTGGAAGCTGGACGCAGTGCTGCGGCACGGTGCCGGCGATGCTCTGCTCGACACCTACCAGACCGAGCGCGAGCCCAACCTGCGGGCGATGATCCAGATGGCGGTGATGATGGGCGAGACGGTCTGCATCACCGATCCCGCCGCCGCCGCCGCCCGCGACGCCCAGATGCTGGCCGCGCGAGCCGCCGGCCACTCACCCGACGGCGCGGTCGAATATCCGCCGATTTCGAGCGGCCTGATCCTGGCCGGCAGCGCGGGCGCGGGCAGCTACTTCCCCCAACCCGTGACAGACGCCGTGCGGCTGGATGACGTGCTGGGCAGCGGCCACTGGCTAATCACCCGCGCATCGCTTGACCAACCGAACCTCGCCCCGTTCCGCCCCGCGCTGACCCAATGGCTCGAAGCTCACCACGCTCCAGCCGTCCTGGTCCGCCCCGACCGCTACGTGTTCGGCACGGGCCAGCCCGATGAACTCGAAGCGGCGTGGATTGCGGGATGGAGCGGGTGAAGGGAATCGAACCCTCGTCGTAAGCTTGGGAAGCTTCTGCTCTACCATTGAGCTACACCCGCTCGGGCGCAAAGGCCCTTGCCATGGCGGGACTTGGCGGTCAACTGGCCTGTGAACGAACAAGACAGGCGAGGATGGCATGACCGAACAGGTGATCACGATCGAGAACAGGGGCGCGGTGGAGGTGGTGAGCCTGAACCGGGCGAATCGGCTCAACGCGATGAACGAGCCCCTGATCCGCGCGCTGCTGGACTATTTCATGGGATTGCAGGACCGGCTGGACGTTCGCGTCGTGGTGCTGCGGGCCGAGGGGCGGGCGTTTTGCGCCGGGCTGGACCTGACCGGCTGGCAGCGCGACGAAGACAGCGGCCCGGTGCAGCAGGGCTGGCGCACCCAGCGGATGATCGCGGCGGTGATGCAGGCCATGCGCAAATGCCCGCAGCCGGTAATCGCCTGCGCTCAAGGGCCGGCCTGCGGTGGCGGCTTCTCGCTGCTGCTGGCAAGCGACGTGCGCTATGCCGCGCCCGACATCCGCATGAACGCGGCTTACATCAAGATTGGCCTCGGCGGCTGCGACATGGGGGCGAGCTACTTCCTGCCGCGCCTGGTCGGCAGTTCGGTGGCGAGCGAATATCTGCTGACCGGCAAGTTCATGACCGCGGACAAGGCGCTGGCCTGCGGGCTGGTCAGCGATGTCGTCCCGCAGGAGGAGCTGCTGGGCAAGGCGCTGGCCTTGGCCGACGAGATGCTGCTGACCTCGCCGATGGGGCTGCGGCTGACCAAGGATGCGCTGAACCTGAACATCGACGCGGCGTCGATGGAACATGCCTTTGGCCTGGAAGACCGGCAGCAGATCATGCTCAGCCAGACGGCGGATTCGGTCGAGGCGCGCACCGCCTTCTTCGAAAAGCGCGCGCCGAACTGGGAGAACCACTGACATGGCCGGGCTGGTGCTGTTCGAGCGGCAGGGCGCCGTCGCGCTGCTGACGCTCAATCGGCCGGAGAAGCGCAACGCGCTCAACCTGGCGCTGTGGGGTGAACTGGAAGCGCATCTCGGCGCGATCGAGGCGCTCGGCGAGGAGCTTGGCGTGGTGGTGCTGCGCGCCAACGGGCCGGTGTTCTGCGCCGGTAACGACCTGAAGGAGCGCGGGGCCAAGCCACCGCGCGCCAACTACCAGTCGAGCATTGTCAGGCGGCTGGCCGAGTTGCCGCAGCCGGTGGTGGTCGCGGTGCAGGGCGGGTGCTTTACCGGCGGGCTGGAGCTGGCGCTGGCCGGCGACATCATCCTGGCGGGCGAGGGCGCCTCGTTTGCCGACACCCACGGCAAGTTTGCGCTGGTCCCGATCTGGGGGATGAGCCAGCGCCTGCCGCGCCGGGTGGGCGAGTGGAAGGCCCGCGAGATGAGCTTTACCGGACTGCCGGTCAGCGGTGCAGAAGCCGCGCGGATTGGCCTGGCGAACCACTGCGTGCCCGATGCCGAGCTGGCAGCACGGACGCTGCAGATTGCCGAGGCGATCGCCGGACAGAGCCGCCATTCGGTGCTGGCCTACAAGCGGCTTTACCGCGCGCAGGCCGACCTGCCGCTGGAAGCCGGGCTGGCTTACGAGATCGTCAACACCGCAGGCGTCGGGCCGGACTTTGCCCAGCGGGTGGGCGGCCAGTTCGGCTGAGCCAAAGGGCCGCTATTGGTGGCGGTAGACGGCCCGTTCGTGGCTGAACGCCTTGAACCCGAAATAGCCGTGATAGCTGCCCAGCCCGCTCTGGTTGACGCCGCCGAACGGCAGGTTGTTTTCCAGGTAGTGCGAGAACACCCCGTTGATCGTCACCCCGCCGGACGAGGTGCGTTGCAGCACCCGTTCGATCGCCTCGTTGTCGTTGCTGTAGATGTAGAGCGCCAGCGGCTTGTCGCGCGCGGCGACATAGTCGATCACCTGGTCGAGCGTGTCATAGGTCATCACCGGCAGCAGCGGGGCAAAGATCTCTTCCTGCAGGATTTTCATCTGCGGGGTCACGCCGGTCAGCATGGTCGGGTGCACGGTGAGGTCATCCGCTTCGAAAATGCCGCCGGCGGCCACCGTCGCCCCTTGGGCAACGGCATCGTCGAACAGCCCCTTGACTCGGTTGAAATTGGCCTGGTTGACGATCTGGGCGATCCCCTCCTTCCGGATCACGCCGTTCTCGTCATGGAGGTTGCGGGCGACATTGGCCTTGAAGCCTTCGACCAGGCGGGCCTGCTGGTCTTCGGGCACGAAGACATAGTCCGGGCAGATGCAGGCCTGGCCGCCGTTGAACTGCTTGGCATTGGCGAGATCGGCGGCGATCTTGTCGATATCGGCGCCGCGATCAATGATCACCGGGCTTTTTCCGCCCAGTTCGAGCGTGACGCTGGCGAGGTGCCTTGCCGCGGCGGCCATCACGATCCGGCCGACCCGGGTGCTGCCGGTGAAGAAGATGTGGTTGAACGGCAGGTCAAGCAGCGCGGTGGCGACGCTGACATCACCTTCGAACAGGGCCACGTCGCTTTCGTCGAACGCCTCGCGGATGATGCTGGCGGCGACGCTGGCCGTGGCCGGGCACAGGTCGGTCAGCTTGACCATGCAGCAGTTGCCCGCCGCCACCGCCGCCGCGACCGGGCCGAGCGTCAGGCCGAGCGGGAAGTTCCACGGCCCCAGGATCAGGCAGACGCCGCGCGCTTCATGAATGATCTGCGCCCGGTCGTTCGGGTTGAGCGAGGGGGTAACCTCGGTCGGGGCCATCCAGGCATCGAGATTGTCGATGTTGCGCTGGATGTTGGCGGTGATGTTCAGCACCTCGGTCACCCGGATTTCGCCTTCGGGCTTGCGGGTGTCTTCCAGCACGGCCGCGACGATCGCATCGGCGTGCGCTTCCACCGCGGCCTTGAGCCGGGCGAGCTTGGCCTTGCGCTCCGCCGCTCCGGATGCCTTGACCTGCCATTGATGGGCCTGCTGCAAGGCAAAGACGCGGGCAATGTCCGCCGTCACATCGGCGGCCTGGGTGGGCGCGGTGGTCATCTCGGGTCTCCCTGCCGGTGGTTCGGGCCGGTCGTGCGGCCGGTCAGCGGCAGGGATTGACCCAAGAGCGCGGCATGGTCAATTGGTAAGTATCACTGACAATATTTTTCAGCCCTGCTGGGTCCGGCCGCGTTCCATCACCGCCAGGCGCCGGGCCTCGACCTCGCCCTTGTCGACCTGAGCGTTGGCGGAGGAGCTGCGCGCGTGTTCCAGCGCCATCGCCTCGCCGAAGGGCAGGGCAAAGCCATCGTCGATCAGCGCCTTGTAGGCCTGGACCATGCCGGGGTCGGCAGTGGCCATGTCGGCGGCCAGCTGCTTGCACACGGCCAGCAGGTCGTGTGCCGGGACCACCCGGTTGACCAGCCCCCAGGCGCAGGCGGTCTGTGCATCCAGGAAGTTGCCCGAGAGCGACAGTTCCTTGGCACGGCTGATCCCGATCAGGCGCGACAGCTTCTGCGACAGGCCCCAGCCCGGCATGATCCCGACCCGCGCATGGGTATCGGCAAAGCGGGCGTTCTCGGATGCGATCAGCACGTCGCAGGCCAGCGCCACTTCGAACCCGCCGGTAATCGCGACGCCGTTGATCGCGCCGATCACCGGCTTGGCGCAGAGCTCGATCGCCTTGACCGGGTTGGCCAGGGCTTCCTCGGCATTGGCCGCGCCCAGTCCTTCGACCCCCAGTTCCTTGAGGTCGAGCCCGGCGGTGAAGGCACGCGTGCCCGCCCCGGTCAGCACCACGGCGCGCACTGCGGGATCGGCATTGACCGCCTCCATCGCCGCTGCCAGTTCGGCCCGCAGGCCGCGCGAGAGGGCGTTCATCGCCTCGGGGCGGTTCATCGTTACCACGGCGACGGCCCCGTCGCGTTCCACGGTTACCAGCATATGTCAGTCCTCATTCGAAAGGGATATTCTCGGTGATCGTTGCCCACTGTTTGCCATCGTGGCCGTACAGGATGCGCGTGCCGCCGGCGCGGGCTTTGGCAAGCCGTTCCAGGGTCAGCAGGCCCTGTTCGGTATCGGCCGTGGCGCGGGGCAGGACCATCACGTCCAGGTTGCGTTCGGTATAACAGCAGTCGCCCGCCAGCAGCACTTCGCCCTTGGCCAGCCGCACGATCACGCTCTGGTGGCCGTGGGTGTGGCCCCAGGTCGGGACGATCCGCACGGTGCCATCGCCGAACAGGTCGTGTTCGCCGTCGATCAGCCTGACCGGCTGGCCGGTGTCATAGTCCAGCGCCTCGTACAGCCCCGGCTCCGGCGCGGCTTGCGCGGTGTCCCATTCGCGGCGCTGGATGATGACGCTGGCATTGGGTAGCAGCGCATTGCCGCCGCAATGGTCGATGTGGAGGTGCGAATTGACGATCCAGTCGATGCTGGCGGGATCGACCTCGATCGCTTTCAGCCGGCTGGTAATGTCCATCCCTTCGAACCATTGCAGCCCGAACTTGTTGGCGGGCAGGGCATCTGCCAGTTCCCGGCGATAGCGCACCCCCATGCCGGTATCGAACAGCACGCGGCCTTTGGGGTGGCTGATCAGGTAGCTGGGGACGGGTCCGCGCAGGTAGTCACCCTCGTCGCCTTCGACGAAGTAACCGGGGCGGCACTGGAACCACCCGCAGTTGAAGGCATAGAGGGTGACCCCTTTGCTCACTTGCGCAGCCGCACGGTCGAGCTTTGCCCGTCATCGACGCGGATCACCGCGCCGGTCACGCATTCGCTGGCCGGGGATACCAGATAGAGCAGCGTGGTGTCGAGCTGCGCGGGCTCGCACACGCGCTCGCGCGGGAGGCGCGGAGCGGGGTTGCCGCCCATCCGTTCGAACATGCCGTCGGTCATCTCGCTGGCGAACATGCCGGGCGCGATGGCGTTGACGTTGATCTGGTAAGGCGACCAATCCATCGCCAGCGTCTCGGTCATCCGGGCCACGGCGGTCTTGGTGGTGGCATAGAGCGCCGCGCCGCCGCCGAAGTATTCCAGGTGCGCGACCGAACTGATGTTGACGATCCGCCCCGGCTTGCCCGCCGCGATCAGCCGCCGCGCAACTTCGCAGGCCAGGATCCACGGGCCGCGCAGGTTGACCCCCAGAACCTGGTCGATCAGCTCGATGCTCATCTTGTGGGCGCGCTGGGCGTCGGGCATCCCGGCGTTGTTGACCAGGATGTCGACCGTGCCGAAGCGCTCCTCGGCGGCGGCGACGGCGGCGATCATCGAATCCGCGTCGGTCGCGTCCATCCGCACCGCCATGGCCTGCCCGCCGTCCGCTACGATGTCGGTCGCCAGCGCCTCGAGCCGGTCAAGCCGGCGCGCGGCCACCACCACCCTGGCGCCCTGCGAGGCAAGCACGCGGGCAAAGCGGTCGCCCAGCCCGGACGAGGCGCCGGTGACGAGGGCCACGCGGCCGCTGAGATCGTTCGAATTGTAGGGCAGGGGGAACTGGCTCATCACTTGCTCCATTGTGTTTCGATGGCGGCCAGGCGGTCGCGCCATGTGCTATGCGGCGCGAGTGCCGCGAATTGCCGGGTGAGGCGGGCGACGAGTTCGGCGACCGGTTCGACCCGTTCGATCAGGCCAACGCTTTGCCCCGCGCTGAAGGTGTCGCGCCAGGCGCGCACGCCTTCGGGCATCGGCACCTTGCCGCCGGCGATCTGCGCCGGATCGAGGCCGACCTGTTCCAGCGAATCGCGAATCCAGTTGGCAGGCACGCCGTTCATCGCCGAGGAGGTGACGATCCGGTCGATCCCCGCCTGCGCGATCATCGCGCGGTGGCCTTCGACCACGCCGCTTTCCGGCGTGGCGATGAAGCGCGTGCCCATGCAGGCAATATCGCCGCCCAGCGCCAGCGCGCCGACCATGCCCGCGGCATCTGCGATCCCGCCCGCAACGATCAGCAGCCCGTCGTAGATCCGCCGTACCGCCGGAACGAAAGCGAAAGGCGTGAGGAACCCGGTATGCCCGCCCGCGCCCGAACAGGTCACCATCAGTCCGTCGACCCCGGCCTCCAGCGCCTTTTCCGCGTGGCGCATGGTGGTGACATCCTGCACCACCCGGCCACCCCAGCCGTGGACCCGTTCGACCAGGCGCGATGGATCGCCCAGGCTGGACAGGACCAGCGGCACCCGGTGCGCTTCGAGCAGGGCAAGCTTGGCTTCGCCTTCCGGTTCGGCCGCGATGCGGCTGGGCAGGTTGACGATCGGCGGGGCGCCGTCCGCCTCGGCCAGCGCGGCCAGATAGCGCTCGAACTCGTCCATCGGGGTCAGGGTGCCGCCCTGCCAGCCGGCGACCACTCCGGCGCGGACGCAGGCGGTGGCCAGCGGCACGGACGATGCAAAGCTCATCGGTGCGCACATCAGCGGCAGTGCCAGCTTTTCGAACATTGACCCAGGCTCTCCCTGCCCTGTGCGTGAAATTCAATCGCGCGATTAAATTGCACAGTGCATGGGCCGGGGCGGCGTGGCAAGCCCCTCAGGCGGCTTCGGCGGCCTCCACCACGTCGCGCAGGCGGTCCTTGCCGAACCACAGTTCGTCGCCCAGGAAAAAGCTGGGGATGCCGAAGACGCCCCGCGCCACGGCGCGTTCAGTGTTGGCGACCAGCTCGCCCTTGACAGCGCCATCGGCGGCCAGTTCGGCCAGCTGCTCGGCGGGCAGCCCGGCATCGGTCAGCGCGCGTTCCCACACGTCCGGCAGGTCAAGCTTGAGGCCCTGTTCCCACATGCCCGCAAACATCGCCTCGTCATAGGCGGCCTCGCAGCCCAGCCGGCGGGCGGCCAGCGCGCCGCGCATCATCAGCAGGGTGTTGACCGGGAAGTGCGGGTTCATCACGAACCTGTCAATCTGATGCGCTGTCATGAAGCGCCGCATTTCCAGCCGGTCATAGGCGACTTTCGCGCCGATATGGCCATAGGACTGCATCGGGCTCTGGTTACCGATCGCCTTGAACACCCCGCCCAGCAGAACCGGTTCATAGCGGAAGGAAACGGTGCCCTTTGCCGCGATTGCCGGCAGGGCGCGGTGGACCAGGTAGGCATTGGGGCTGCCGAAATCGAACAGGAACTCTATCTCGCGCGGCACTACCATTTCTCCCCGTATGGCCGGATTTCCTGCTCGAACGTCCAGGCCGATTTGGGCTGGTTGTAAAGCGACCAATAGGCGTCCGCCACGGCTTCGGGCGGCATCAGCGCGTCCTCGGGAATGTCGGCGCCGCCGCTGCGTTCGGTCAGGCGCTCACGCACCCAGGCGGTGTCCACCCCGGCGTCGATCACCAGATGGGCCACGTGCAGCCCCTGCGGCCACAGCTCGCGCGCGGCGCTTTGCGCCATGGCCCGCAGGCCCGCCTTGGCGGCGGCAAAAGCGGCATAGCCCGGATTGCCGCGCAGCCCGGCGGTGGCTCCGGTGACGAAGATCTTGCCGGCGGCGCGCGGCGTCATGATGCTGGCCGCCTCACGCACGGTGACGAAGCCGGCAAAGCAGGCCATTTCCCAGACCTTGCGGAACACCCGGTCGCTTGTCTCGCGCAGCGGGAACTGGACGTTGGCGCCGACGTTGAACACCACCAGCGCTAGCGGGGCAATCGCCTCCGCCTCGGCCAGGAAGGCGGCAACATCCTCTGGCTCGCGCGCGTCGAGCGAACGGCCGGTGACTGCGCCGCCCAGCAGCGGGGCGAGCTTGTCACCATTGCGGCGCCCGGCGTGGACCGCAAAGCCCTCTGCCGCAAACCGCCGCACGATCGCCGCGCCGATGTAGTCGCCCGCGCCGACCACGGCGACGGAGTGGCTCGGCATGTTCACTTGCGCTCCACCGGAATGACGGCAACGGTGAAGCGCGAAATGCACACCAGCTTGCCGGCCTCGTCCTCGATCCGGATGGTCCAGACCTGCGTGGTCCGACCCAGCGCTTCGGGCCGGGCCGTGGCATAGACCCAGCCTGCATAGGCCGGGCGGATATGGTTGGCGTTGATTTCCATGCCGACGCCGACGAAGCGCGCCGGATCGACGCACCAGCCCGCCGCGACCGAACCGACCGTTTCCGCCAGGGCCACCGATGCACCGCCGTGCAGCCGCTTGAACGGCTGCTGCGTCCGCTCGTTCACCGGCATGCGGGCCTTGATCCAGTTGTCGCCGCATTCGACGAACTCGATCCCCAGCCAGCTGTTCATCGAGCCTTCGCCGCCACGGGTCATGGCGGCAAGGTCAGGGTGCTTTCCGCCCCACCAGATCATTTGGTTGCTCATTGCAACTTAATAGGCGCAATTCGGCCGGGCTGTAAAGTCAGGCTCAGTGGAACCGCGCCGCGGCCGGCACGACCAGCGCCAGGCCCAGCGCCACGGTGGTCATCGCCCAGCCGCGGTGCATGTGGCTGAGACTGCGCAGCCAGAACTGGGTGTAGATATCGACGAAGCCCAGGATCGCCAGCGCCTCGATCATCATCAGCCCGCCCATCGCGCGCAGCACGCAGGCCAGAAGGTCGCTCGGCACCCAGGGGTTAGCCATATAGACCAGCCCGCCGATCAGCAGTTCCAGCATGCCGCAGACGAACTGCAGCGCGGGGCTTTTCTCGACCTCTTCGATCATGATCCGCCAGGCGCCCGGCTTGCGCAGCGCGCCAATGCCCGCGAACATCGCGGTCAGGCCAAGCAGCAGCGCCGACCAGGCGGTCGGGTCAACAGTGTTCGTCATGCTCTTTCGTTCCTCCAGCCCAAGGGTTCTCCCCGGAGGTATTATGCTTTGCTTGTCCGCACGATGCGCGGGCCGGGGCGACTTGTCCAGCATCGTCTTGGGCACTGGACATTAATCGCGCGCTTAAACATACTCCGCGCCAAGGCCGGGCAAAACGGCCGTGTGGAGAGAGCGCGAAATGGCATTGCCGAAAGTCTGCATCATCGGTGCGGGATGCTCCGGGTTCACCACGGCCAAGCGGCTGAAGGATTACGGCATCCCCTTCGACATCTACGAAGCGTCGGACGACATCGGCGGAACCTGGTACTACAACAACCCGAACGGCATGTCGGCCTGCTACCAGAGCCTGCACATCGACACCTCGAAGTGGCGGCTGGCCTTCGAGGACTATCCGGTGCCGGCCGAATGGCCCGACTATCCGCACCATTCGCAGCTGCTCAAATACTTCCACGATTATGTCGATCACTTCGGCCTGCGCCCCTTCATCCGCTTCAACACCCGGGTCGAGGACGCGAGCCGCAAGCCCGGCGGGGGCTGGCGCATCACGCTGTCCACTGGTGAGGTGAAGGACTATGACGCGCTTGCCGTGGCCAACGGCCACCACTGGGCGGCGCGAATTCCCGAATATCCCGGGCATTTCGACGGCACGCAGATCCATTCACACCAGTACCGTACCCCGTTCGAGCCGGTGAACTGCATCGGCAAGCGGGTGCTGGTGGTGGGCATGGGCAACAGCGCGATGGACATCGCCAGCGAGCTGTCACAGCGCCCGATGGCGCAGCGCCTGTTCGTTTCCACCCGGCGCGGTGTGTGGATCTTCCCCAAGTATTACCAGGGGCAGCCGCTCGACAAGAACCCGGCGCCGGCCTGGCTGCCCAAGGGGCTGAAGCAGTGGTTGGGCGGACGCATGGTCAAGAAGCTGGTCGGCAAGATGAGCGACTATGGCCTGCCGGAACCCGAAATCGGTCCGTTCGAAAGCCACGGCACCGTTTCGGGCGAATTCCTGCTGCGGGCCGGATCGGGCGACCTGACCATGAAGGGCGGGGTGGAAAGGCTTGACGGCGACGGCGTGGTATTTGCCGATGGCAGCCGCGAGCAGATCGACGTGATCGTCTGGGCCACCGGCTATGATATCCGCTTCCCCTTCTTCAAGGACCCGGCCTTTACGGCGGACGCCGACAATCGCCCGCCGCCGCTGTACAAGCGGATCATGAAGCCCGGGGTGCCGGACCTGTTCTACATGGGCCTGGCCCAGCCGCTGCCCACCCTGGTCAACTTTGCCGAACAGCAGAGCAAGCTGGTCGCCGCCTATCTGGCGGGGCAATATTTGCCGCCCGAACCGGCTGAAATGGAACGGATCATCCAGGCGGACGAGCAGTACTACACCGGTCAGTATTACCAGGCGCGGCGGCACACGATCCAGCTCGACTTCGATCATTATGTCCGGGCGCTGCACAAGGAACTGGCCAAGGGCGCCGCGCGCGCCCGGGCAAAGGGCAACGCGCTGCCGGTCAGGCCGCGCGAACTGGAGGATGCCTGACCATGGCAAGCCGTGCACTCAACCCCGTCGATGTCAGCGACAGCGCCTTCTATACGGAGGATACCTGGCGTGAACCCTTTGCCCGCCTGCGGGCCGAGGCGCCGGTCAGCTGGCGCGAAGACAGTGCCTATGGCCCTTACTGGTCGGTCGCCTCGCACGAGCTGATCCAGCAGGTTGAGCTTGATCCGGCGACCTACTCCTCGCAGCTCGGCAACATCACGATTGCCGAAGGCGTCGCGGGCGGGGAGTTTCCGAACTTCATCGCGATGGACCCGCCGCGCCACACCGAGCAGCGCCGCGTGGTTGCCGCCGCTTTCACGCCCAGCCAGATGCTGCACCGCGAACGCCAGGTGCGCGAGCGGACGAAGGAACTGCTCGATGCCTTGCCGGTGGGTGAAACCATCGACTGGGTCAACCAGGTCGCCGTGCCGCTGACCATCGGCATGCTGGCGATCGTGCTCGACTTTCCGTGGGAGGAACGCGATTCCCTGCGCAAGTGGTCGGACATGGCCAGCAATGTCTCGCCCGAGGTGATGACCGAGCAGTATGCGCAGGACTTCTTTGCGGAAATGGGCGTCATGCTGGCCCGGTTCGACCAGCTGCTGGAACAGCGCCGCGCCCAGCCCCCGGCGGATGACCTGCTTAGCCGGATGATCCATTCCGAAGCGATGGGCAACCTGACCCCGCTGGAACGGATCGCCAATATCGCGCTGCTGATCGTGGGCGGCAACGATACCACCCGCAATTCGATGAGCGGGCTGGTCGAGGCGCTGCACAAGTATCCCGACCAGCTGGACCGGCTGCGCGCCGACAAGGCGCTGATTCCCAATGCCGCGCAGGAAATCGTCCGCTGGCAAAGCCCGGTCACCCACATGCGCCGCACGCTGACCCGCGATGCGGAACTGGGCGGGCAAAGCCTGAAGGCGGGCGAGAAGATCGTGCTGTGGTACATCTCGGCCAACCGCGACGAAGCCGTGTTCAAGGACGCCGAACGCTATGACGTGGGCCGCGAAAACGCCCGCCGCCACCTTGGCTTCGGCCACGGCATTCACCGCTGCGTGGGCGCGCGGCTGGCCGAAATCCAGCTCGACACCCTGATCGAGGAAATGATCGATCGGCGCTGGCGGATCGTGCCGGAGGGCGCGCCAACCCGCCTGGCCAGTCCGTTCCTGCACGGCTTCACTGCCATGCCGGTCAGCATCGCGGTTGACTGAGATGGGCTACCAGACCCTGCTGGTGGAACGCGAAGGGCCGATCCTTTGGGTCCGCCTGAACCGTCCCGCAGTGCTCAACGCCTATACCAGCGAACTCGGCGCCGAACTGGCCCGCGCCTTTGCCGAGGCCGATGACGACGATGCGGTGCGAGTGGTGGTGCTGGGCCATACCGGCCGGGTGTTCTGCGCCGGGGCGGATGTCTCGGCCGGAGCCGGGGCCTTCGATACCGAAAACGGCGAGGGCGCGAAGAACTTTGGCGGAGGCGACGGCGCGCGCGGCAACAGCAATTTCATCCAGGCGATGATGGATTGCCGCAAACCCTCGATAGTCGCTTTCAATGGATCGGCTGCCGGGGTGGGGCTGACGCTGACCCTGCCCTGCGACATTCGCATCGCGGCGGAAAACGCCAAATTCGGCTGCGTGTTCACCCGGCGCGGACTGGTGCCCGAAGCCGGTTCTGCCTGGTTCCTGCCGCAACTGGTCGGCCTGTCGACCGCGCTGAAATGGTGCCTGACCGGGGCGTTGGTCCCCGCGGACGAAGCGCTGGACGCCGGGCTGCTCAGCGAAGTGGTCCCGGCGGGTGAAGCGGAAACCCGCGCGCGCGAACTGGCGCTGGAAATTGCCGCCAACTGTTCGCCCGTGGCGCTGGCGCTGACCCGGCGGATGCTGTGGCGCTTTTCCGCCCAGTCCGGCCCGGAAGGCGCGCTGGCGGTCGATGCGGCGCTCAACATCGCGCTGGGGGCCAAGGCGGACGTGCACGAAGGGGTGGCCGCCTTTCTTGAAAAGCGCACGCCGGACTTCCCCTTGCGGGTCAGCGCCGACATGCCGGACACGCCGTGGTGGCCGAACGCCAGCTAAAGGCTGTAGGACAGCCCCGCCACGGCAAAGAGCTGGCTCTTGCTGCCGGCGGTGCCGACCAGCGGGCTGCGCGCGAAATCGCCCTGCAGGCGCTTGTAATTGGTCAGCATGAACAGACCCCAGCCCTTGCGCGGTTCGCCCGACAGGTCGTGGGTATAGAGCAGCGATCCGCCCACGCTTTTCAGCCCTCCGCCCGTAGGCGTGTAGGCAGGCAGTGGCATGCCGGGCGCAACGCCATAGTAATAGCGGGCAAAACCCTTGCCGACGATATCCGCCGACACGCCCAGCCGTGCAAAGCCGCGCTGCGATACTGGCGAATTGAGCGACAGCGCCGGGGTGATTACGTGGCTGCGGTGGGCGCCGGCCACATCGCGCAGCAGGGTCACGTCGAAGTTCAGGCTGGCGGGCGGGATCAGCACGCCGCGCCGGCTGATCCCGGCAGTCAGCCCAAGTTCCACGGCCGCCTTGCGCGTGCCCAGCGCGGCGACGCGCGGATCGTCGACATCGCCGTTGCGATCGAGCCGCAGCTGCGCGACCGGGCCCAGCACCAGCCGGGTCTTCGCCCCCGGCCGATCGGCAATCACGTCGGTATAGAGGTTGAGCCCGCGCATCTGGAACTCGATCCCCGAAACGCGCCCTTGCAGGATGCCGCCGGGCTGGAGGCGGTAATCGTTCGACCCTTCATAGTCTGGCGCCGCGCCGAGGCCGAAGCCGATGGTCAGCCGGTCGCCGCCGTCATCACGCAGGCCGGCGGGCGGACCGGCGCGTTCGGGCGCTTGGGCCTGGGCCGGGCTGGCGGCCAGTGCAACCGCCAGTGCGACAGCGGGCAGGGCGGAAGCTGGCAGGACGCGGGAGCTGGGCATGAAATGGCCTTTCAAATCAATCCCCCGAGCAGGAATATCGGCGCGCGGGGGAGGCGCACAAGTGTACCTAGGGGCAAGGAGCAGGATCGGGCATGACCTACACACTCTACGGGGCGCTCGGTTCGCCCTATTCGATGAAGCTGCGCGCGGTGCTGCGCTACCGCCGGCTGGTCTACATCTGGCAGGATGGTGCCGCCGCGCGCGAAGCGCTGGCCCAGGTGCGCGCGCCGGTGATCCCGGTGCTGCGCTATCCCGATGGGCATTACGACAACGATTCGACCCCGGTGATCTATGACCTTGAGGCGCGCCATGCGCAGCGGCGGATCGTGCCCGACGATCCGGCCCAGGCCTTCATCGCCCACCTGCTCGAGGATTTCGCCGACGAATGGCTGACCAAGGCGATGTTCGGCTATCGCTGGCTGGAGGAAGTCGACCAGGTGCAAATGAGCCGCTGGCTGGCCTTCGACAACCTGAAAGGCGGCGGGCTGGCGAACAGCCAGGCCTTTGCCGAGCAGTTCCGCGCGCGCCAAGTGTCACGCATGGCGCTGGTCGGTTGCACGCGCGAGAATTTCCCGCTGATCGAGACGAGCACCCGCGCGGTGCTGGCCGCGCTGGAAGCCCACGTGGTCAACCGCCACTGCCTGTTCGGCACGCGGCCCAGCCTGGCCGAATTCGGGATTTACGGCCAGCTGTCGCAGCTCGGCACCGACCCCACCCCGCAGGCGATGATGCGGGCGGACTATCCCTATACCTACCGCTGGCTGGCCCATATTGACGACATGAGCGGGGTGGAGGGCGAATGGGAACCGGGCTTTGCCCCGGTCGTGGCGGAGCTGGTCCGGATTGCGGGCGAAGTCTATGTCCCGTTCCTGCGCGCGAACGAGGCCGCGGCCGAAGCCGGGGCCGAGACGTTCCGGATGGAAGCCATGGGGCTGCCCTATGAACAGGGGGTGTTCAAGTACCAGCTGAAATGCCTGCGCGAGCTACGCAGCCGCTATGCCGCGCTGGACGGCGCGGCGCGCGCTGCGGTGGACGGCGTGCTGGGGCCAGCCTGGCTGGCGCTGCTGGCCCCGTGACGCTTACTTCGATGCCTTGATCCAGGCGTCGATCTTGCTTTCCAGCACGGACAGCGGCAGCGCGCCGGTGCCCAGCACCTGGTTGTGGAATTCGCGGATGTCGAATTTCGCGCCCAGCGCCTTTTCGGCCTTGGCCCGCAGCCGCTGGATGGTCAGTGCCCCGACCTTGTAGGCCAGCGCCTGGCTGGGAATGGCGATATAGCGTTCGACCTCGGCGGTAGCGTCGGTCTTGCCCATGCTGGAATTGGCCAGCATGTAGGCAATGCCCTGGTCGCGGGTCCAACCCTTCCAGTGGATCCCGGTATCGACCACCAGCCGCATCGCGCGCAGCATTTCATCGTCCAGCGTACCCATGCGTGACCACGGGTCCTTGTAGAACCCCATCTCGTTGCCAAGCGTTTCGGCATAGAGCGCCCAGCCTTCGACATAGGCGGTGTTGCCGCCAAACCGCATGAAGGCGGGCAGTGCCTCGTTTTCCTGGGCCAGGCTGATCTGGAAATGGTGCCCCGGCGCGCCTTCGTGCAGATACAGCGTCACTTCGCCCGGGGTGGTGCGGCTCGGCAGGTCATAGGCATTGAAATAGAATGTGCCCGGGCGGCTGCCGTCCGCCGTGCCCTGCTGGTACGAGCCGCCGGCTTCGAACTTCTCGCGGAATTCCTCGTAGGGGCTGATCTTCAGCGGAGCCTTGGGCAGCACCTTGAACAGGGTGCCAACCTTGGCGTCGACCTGCTTGCCGATGTCGTAATAACGCTGGGTCAGTTCCTCGCGGCTCTTGCGCTTGAACTGCGGGTCGGTGCGGATGAACTGGAAGAACTCCGGCAGGGTGCCCTTGAAGCCGACCTCTGCCTTGACCTTCTCCATCTCGCCCAGGATTCGCTTGACCTCGCCAAGCCCCAGCTTGTGCAGGTAGTCGGGCTTCAGCGGCAGGGTCGTGGTGCTTTCGATCTGTTGCAGGTACAGCGCCTTGCCGCCCTTCATCTGCGCCAGGCCAAAGGTGTCGCGCGCCTTGGGCAGGTACTGGTCGCGCAGATAATCGCGCAGCCGCTGGTTGGCGGGATAGATCTGTCCGGCTACCACCTCGCGGTAGCGCGCGGTCAGGCGGTCCTTGTCGGCCTGGCTGAATTCCGCTGGCAGGTTCTTGATCGGCTCCCAGTAGGGGCTGTCCTCGGGCGCCAGCTTGAGCTGGGTGTCGAGCTGTTCGATGACGTTGCGGATCGTCATCTTCGTTTCGACCACCCCGCTTGCTTCGCCTTCCTTGAACTTGGCGATCGACCGGTCGATCAGCTTCACATAGTCGGCGTGCCGCTTGAGGTTGTTCTCGTAGTCCTCGACCGTCTTGAACGGGATCCCGGTGTTGCCGCTGGCCAGCGTCGGGTAGAACGTGTGAAAGCCGAAGAAGTGGTTGATCGGGCGCACTTCGGTCAACGCAAGGATCTGCGGGGTCAGCCCCTTCAGCGTTTCATGCCGGTCGCGCTTGAACACGTCATAGGCGATCTGGTCGGTCGGATTGAGGCTTGCGCGGTTGATCCGGCCCAGTTCGGTCAGCTCGTCCTGCGCGGCCTTGCGCTCGGCATCGTTGTATTCGGGCGTCAGGTAATCGCCCAGCCGGTCGGCATAGCGCATGTCGCCGCGGAACAGCGCGGACAGCGGGTTGCGCTTCAGGCTGGCTTCGTCCGAAGCGGCGAACAGCGCGAACAGGCGGTCGTGTTCGCTCTGAATGGTAGCGACAGGAGGGGCGGCCTCGGCCAGCGCGGGGGCGGCGTTGAGGCCAGCGGTGCCGGCCAGCAGCGCGGCGGCGAAAAACGAGCGAAGCGTGGTCATCGGGCGGGTTCCTTCAGGGCGCGAGCAGTCAAGCTGTATTGATGATATAATACACCAACCAGATCCGCTCAAGCCCTTGATTTTACCGCGTCCGGGGCCAAGCCCCGCTCGACCAACGGCGCGCGGGCTTCGACCGGCGGGGCGCGATCAGGGCGGCAGCCCCGGGGGAACTTTCCCGGCGGGGACATCGTCGAGGCCGCTGGCCCCGCCGCGTACTTTCCAGGCGGACGTCCTTCGGCGTTCCCCCGGATTTTTATGTGGCATGTCCGGTGGTTCATCCCGGCGCAATGCTTGAAGCGCGAAGGGTTAACGGGCAAAAGGAGCGTATTCGCCGGGGCGGACCGTCCCGGCCAAGGGAGCTTGAGAATGATGATGCGGGGCAAGATGATTCGGGCATGGAGCGCAGGGCTGGTCGGCATGGCCACGCTGCTGGCCGCCGGCACCCCGGCCAGCGGCGCGCAGGCTCCGGCCCAGCCGGGCAAGGCGCCTGAAAGCATCCTGCCGGTGCCACAGGCCAGCCCGACGCCTGCGCCTGCGCCTGGTCCGGTCCCCGCCCCGGCCGCCAGCCCCGTGCCGGCGGTGCCGGGCGCCCCCGTGGTCGCGCCGCCTGCCGCGCCTGTGCTCGATCCAGTGATGAACTGGACCCTGGCCGATGCCCAGGCCCTGCTGGGCGTGATCACGGCAGTGGACGAAGAGGGCCTGATTCCGGCGGACTACCAGCCCGATGCGCTGCGCGCCGCGATTGCGGCGGGGGCGGGCGCGGCGCTTGACGCCCAGGCTAGCCGGTCCTTTACCTGGCTGGTCGAAGACATGCGCGATGGCCGCACCCGCATGGATTCGCGCCAACAGTGGTTCGTGGTCGATCCGGACGTGGACCTGAACCCGACCGCCCAGGTGATGACCCAGGCGCTCGCCAGCCACGACATCGCCGGCGCGATTGCGGCGCTGGCGCCGACCCATCCCGATTACCGCGCGCTCAAGGCCGCGCTGGCCGCCACGCTCAAGGCGGACAAGACCGCCCGCAACCTGATCCGCGTCAACCTCGATCGCTGGCGCTGGCTGCCGCGCGACATGGGCAAGTACTACCTGCTGACCAACCTGCCCGAATTCCAGCTGCGCCTGACGGTCGATAACTCGATCATCCGGTCCTACCGCACGGTCATCGGCAGGCCGGGCAAGACCCAGACCCCGAACCTGGCCGAGCAGGTCGAAGCCGTGGTGTTCAACCCGACCTGGACCGTGCCGCAGTCGATCGTGAAGGGCGAAGGCCTGGGCGCGCGGTTGCTGGCCAATCCGGCGTCGGCCGTGCGGCAGGGGTACAAGGTGACCAAGGCCAAGGACGGCACGATCAACGTGGTGCAGCAGCCGGGCGACAACAATTCGCTCGGGCGGATGAAGATCGACATGCCGAACGAACATGCGATCTACCTGCACGACACCCCGTCCAAGGCGCTGTTCAACACGCCGGTGCGCGCCTACAGCCATGGCTGCGTGCGAACCGAACGCGCGGTGGAACTGGGCATGACCATGGCCATCCTGGGGGCGGGGATCACGCCGGAGCAGGCCGCCAACATCAGCTTGTCGGGCAAGTATACCCGCGTCTTGATGACCAAGACTTTCCCGGTCTACCTGACCTATTTCACCATGGCGACGGACATCTCGGGCAAGCTGGGCAAGTTTGCCGATGTCTACGGCCGCGACGTGCCGGTGCTGGCCAGTTTTGCGGCGCCGCGCGCGCCGTGGGACGGCAAGCGCAAGAGCAGCGAAGCGGTGGTGAAGCTGGACAACCCGCTTTAGCCGGCGGGCCGCCCCAGGCATTCCAGCAGGTGCACGATCTCGCCGGGGCGCAGGGTGGTTTCGCCTCGGCGCCAGGCGCGGATGATGCGGAAATCGCCGCGGTTCTCGATGGCCACCGTGGTGTGGCGCGCGGTGTTGACCAGTTCCCTGGGGGCCGGGCCGAACAGCGGGCGCCCGGGTTCCGTCAGAACCAGCCCGTCCTGACGTGGATCAAGCAGGCAGGCGCGCAGATCGGCCTCGGGTCGATAGGAGTGATCGCGCAGCAGCAGGCGTTGCTCGGCCCGGTCACGGCGCTGGGCATCCTGGCCGATTGCCACCAGCAGCGCCATCAGCGCGGTCATCACGACGATCATGCCGCCCAGGACCAGCCGCCGGGCCAGCATCGCCGGTTGGCTCAAGCCAGGTCGATCCGGTCAGCGTAGAGCAGGCGCCCGCCCGAAAGGTGCCACAGGGCTTCGTTGAACTGGTCGGGCGACATGGCAAAGCAGCCTTCGCTGCGCCCCAGCTTGCCGAACCGGGCGATGTGGCTGGGCGCCGCATAGGCGGCCGGATGCATCACGATCGCCCGGTCAAGTGCCAGTGAGTTATCCGGGTCCAGCCCTTCAAGCCGGATCGAGGTGCCGTACTTGCCCTTGTACCATTCGCAGGTGAGATAGGCCCCCCGCGAGGTCGCCTCTGATCCCGGCACGTTGGAAAAGGCCTGCAGGAAGCCGCTGTGCGCCGGATCCGAGCCGCGCCCGTGGGCGACCAGGAAGCTGCGGATCTGCCCGGATTCCAGATTGACGAAGTGGAACCGCGGCAGGGTGCTGGGCCGGGCAAAATCGGCAATACCGACAATGTCGTGCCGCCACACGGTATTGCCCGCGCGGCCCAGTTCACGCTTGGCGATTTCAACCAGCTTGCGGTCATAGGCGGGGTTGGGCACCACTGCCGTGGGCAGGGCCGGTTCCACCGGGGCCGGCGGCAGCGGCGCATCGCCGGTCAGCCCGAAGGCATTGTCGAAATCGTCGTTCAGCGATTGAGCCAGGGCGCGTGCCGGCAGCGCGAGCATCGCGCCCGCGGCCAATCCGCCCTTGATCAGATCACGCCTGTTCACGCCCGACTTCATATCACCCTGTGGATAAAGCATCCGTGAACGAATCGCCAAGAGGGAATCGGCCGATCAGCGCGCAGCCGCGCCAAGTTGCCGCAAGGCGTCGCCATCGACCCGCATCACGGTCCATTCGTCCATCGCCCGCGCGCCCAGCGACCTGTAGAACCCGATCGCCGGTTCGTTCCAGTCGAGCACCGACCATTCCAGCCGGGCGCAGTCGCGTTCCACCGCCAGCGCGGCAAGGTGGGACAGCAATGCCTTGCCCAGGCCGCTGCCGCGCGCCTCGGGTCGGACGAACAGGTCCTCCAGATAGATCCCGGGCTTGCCCTCGAAGGTCGAGAAGTTGTGAAAGAACAGCGCAAAGCCCTGCGCCGCGCCGTCAATCTCGCCAATCACCACTTCGGCATAGGGACGCGGCCCGAACAGCTTGGCGCGCAGCGTGGCTTCATCGAACCGCACTTCGTGCAGCAGCTTTTCATAGTCCGCCAGCGCGCGGATCAGGTCCGCGATCAGCGGCAGGTCGGCCGCAGTCGCCGGGCGAATGGTCAGGGTCATCGCTTCATCCTCTTGGTCAATTGCGGCCACATCACGCCCAGCGCCAGTCCGGCCATAACCAGCAGGAATGCCAGGATCTTCCAAGGCGGCAGGTCTTCGCGCAGCAGCAGAGCCGATGCGCCCATGCCGAACACTGGCACCAGCAGCGCCAGCGGGGCGACGCTGGCGGCGGGGTGGCGGTGCAGCAGCCAGCCCCAGGCGCCATAGCCGAACATGGTGTTGCCAACCGATTGCCACAGCACGGCGGCCCAGGTCTTGGCATCGGCGGCTTCAACCCCGGTGCGGATCGCCGGCCAGCCTTCGCTCAGCACGGCCAGGCCGAGCAGCGGCGGCACCGCGAACAGGCTGGACCACACGACATAGGCCAGCATGTTGACCGGCCCCGCCGCGCGGCTGGTCATGTTGCCCAGCGCCCAGCACAGCGCCGCCAGCACCACCAGGCCCAGACCCAGCGGGGTGGCGGTGGCATCGGTGTGCACCGCGATCACGGCCAGCCCGGCCACGGCCAGGCCCAGTGCGGCCAGTTGCCAGCGGGCCAGCCGCTCGCCCGTGAGTCGCATCGACAGGCCGATCGTGAAGAAGACCTGGACCTGCACCACCAGCGAGGCGAGGCCCGGCGTGATGTCGGCCCGCATCGCGGTGAACAGCAGCCCGAACTGTCCGGCCCCGATCAGCACGCCATAGGTGGCCAGGTTCCGCCAGGGCACCTGCGGGCGCTTCAGCACCAGGGCGAGCGGGAAGAAGGCAAAGGCAAAGCGCAAGGTGGCCAGCGTGAGCGGCGGCAGGTGCGCCAGGGCCAGCTTGATCACCACGAAATTGGTGCCCCACACCGCCATGACGGCCAGCGCCAGCAGCAGGTGCAGCGGCGGCAGGGCATGATGGGCGGGGCGATTCATCGCCCGTCCCTAGCGGTTACAGGCGCGCCTGTCAGCGGGGCTGGATCAGCATCCGGTCACCCTGCAGAGTGACGTGGCCCATGCGCCGCAGCACGTTCTGGCCCAGCAGGTCCACCCCCAGGCCCTGGACCACCACGGCTTCGACATTGCGCAATTCGCTGTCGCCCAGCCGCAAGGTATCGATCATCACCGGTGCGCCATAGCCGGTGCCGGAGGCGGTCTGCATGATCGGCTGGAACGCATCGGCGGCGGGGGCGATGCCGATCGCCTCGGCGCTGTCCTCGGTCAGGGCGACGATATCCGCCCCGGTATCGACCAGGAACCGCACCGGCTGGCCGTTGACTTCGGCGGCAAGGTGGAACTGGCCGCTGCTGCCGCGCTTCAGCACCAATGCGCCCTCGGGCGCGGGGGATGGGCTGGCCTCGGCCTGTGCCGGCGCGGTGCTTGCGGCCTTCGGAGAGGCCGTGCCGGCCGGGGCCGCTCGCCCGATCAGGCCGGCTGCGCCCAGCATCAGAAGGGTTGCGCCAAAGGCAATGGCAAGCAGGCGGTACATGCCGCCGGTCCTACGCCCAAGGTCTTACCGTTTCGCCAATGGCGCTATTGCCTGGTGGCGGCTTCCAGTTCGGCGGCCTTGGCTTCGACCAGCGCGACGATGTGATCGAGCATTTCCTCGCTCTGCACGTGGTGGTCGGTCACGCCCGAGAGGTAGACCATGTGCTTGCCGTTGCCGCCCCCGGTCAGGCCGATGTCGGTCTCGCGCGCCTCGCCCGGGCCATTGACCACGCAGCCCAGCACCGACAGCGACAGCGGCGTCTTGATGTGGCTGAGGCGTTGTTCCAGCGCCTCGACCGTGCGGATCACGTCAAAGCCCTGGCGCGCGCAGCTGGGGCACGAGACGATCCGCACCCCGCGGGTGCGCAGGCCCAGCGCCTTGAGGATCTCGAAGCCGATCCGCACTTCCTCTTCAGGTTCGGCCGAAAGCGAGACGCGGATCGTATCGCCGATCCCCGCCCACAGCAGATTGCCGATGCCGATCGCGCTTTTCACCGTGCCGCCGATCAGGCCGCCGGCTTCGGTGATGCCCAGGTGCAGCGGGCAATCGACCGCTTCGGCCAGGCCCATGTAGGCGCTGACCGCCAGGAACACGTCGCTGGCCTTCACCGCCACCTTGTATTCGTGGAAATCATGGTCCTGCAGCAGCTTGATATGATCTAGCGCGCTTTCGACCAGGGCTTCCGGGCAAGGCTCGCCGTACTTTTCCAGCAGGTCCTTTTCCAGGCTGCCGGCGTTGACGCCGATGCGGATCGCGCAGCCATTGGCCTTGGCGGCGCGGACCACTTCGGCGACGCGGTCGCTGGAACCGATGTTGCCGGGATTGATCCGCAGGCAGGCCGCGCCCGCATCGGCGGCTTCCAGCGCGCGCTTGTAGTGGAAATGGATATCCGCGATCAGCGGGACGTGCGCGGCCTTGGCGATCTGGCGAAAGGCGCGGGTGCTGTCCTCGTCCGGGCAGGACACGCGGATCAGGTCGGCCCCGGCATCCTCGCAGCGGCGGATCTGGTCGATCGTTGCCACCGGATCGCTGGTCAGGGTGTTGGTCATGGTCTGCACGGTGATCGGCGCATCGCCGCCCACCGGCACGTTACCGACCATGATCTGACGCGATGTGCGGCGCGTGATGTCGCGCCAGGGCCTGATGGATGACATGGCGCGCGATATAGGGGCTTAGAGCATCCGTGCGAAGAGGAATTCCGGATCGATGTGATCGCCCACCCGGAAGGTGATGTCCGCGACCTTGCCGAACCCATAGCGGCGGTAGAAGCGGTGCGCCCCGTCGTTGTAGGCATAGACGGAGATCTGCGCCTCGTCCGCGCCGTGCGCTGCGAACTGCTCCATCGCCCAGTCCATCAGCGCCTTGCCGATCCCGCCCCCGGTGGCGTCGGCGGCGGTGTAGAGCTGCTTGAGCTCCATCACCCTGGTCCCGCGCGCGTGCTCGGGAAAGCCGCAGGTCAGCCCGATCTTGCAATAGCCGACCAGCTTGCCATCGCGCTCGGCCAGGCGGTAGACCCGCGCGGGATTGGCCAGTTCCGCGGCGATTGCCGCTTCGGACAGGCTTTCGGCCAGGAACGCGTCAAGGTTGGCCTGGCTGTAGAGGTGCCCGAACTTGGCAACGAAGCTGTCGGTCGCCAGGCGCGACAGGGCGGTAATGTCTGCTTCGCAGGCCTGGCGCAGGATCAGGTTGGCGTTAGCGATCGCGGGTTTCGTCATCGCGCGGTCATGCTATGCGGGGGCGATGAAGACAAGCACTCCCGTTCGCTTTCTGGGCATTGGCGCGCTGGCCATGGCCCTGCTGACGCAACCCGCCATGGCCAAGACCAAGCGTGCGCCCCGCGCCGCGCCGGGCTGGTCGCTGGTGATCCACGGCGGCGCCGGCACGATGAGCCGCGACAAGATGACGCCCGAGCGCGAGGCGGAATACCGTGCCGCGCTGGCCGCTGCGCTGGAAGCGGGCAGCAAGGTGCTGCGCGAAGGCGGGTCGAGCCTCGACGCGGTGACTGCGGCGGTGCGGGTGATGGAAGACGATCCCCACTTCAACGCCGGGCGGGGCGCGGTGTTCACGTGGGAAGGGCGCAACGAGCTGGACGCCGCGATCATGGACGGGCGGACCCGCGCCGCCGGATCGGTTGCCGGGGTGACCCACACGAAGAACCCGGTGCTGCTGGCCCGCGCGGTGATGGAGCGCAGCGCGCACGTGATGCTGGCCGGTGCCGGGGCAGAGGAATTCGGCCGCCAGCAGGGGATCGAACAGGTCGATCCGGCCTGGTTCGCCACGCCCGAGCGGCAGCGCCAGCTTGAGGAGCTGAAGGCCAACCAGAAACTGTCGTGGTTCGATGTCGATCGCAAGTTCGGCACGGTTGGTGCGGTGGCGCGCGACAAGGCCGGGCACCTTGCCGCAGCGACTTCGACCGGCGGGATCACCGGCAAGCGCTGGGGCCGGATCGGCGATGCCCCGGTGATCGGGGCGGGGACCTATGCCGATGACCGGGCCTGCGCGGTTTCGGCCACCGGGGCGGGCGAATACTTCATCCGCGCCGGGGTGGCGCACGAGATCTGCGCCCGGCTGCGCTTTCGCGGCGAAAGCGGGCAGGCGGCGGCTGACAAGGTGATTGCCGAAGTGGGCAAGCTGGGTGGCGATGGCGGCGTGATCGTGCTGACCCCGCGCGGCGAAGGGGTGTTCAGCTTCAACACCAGCGGCATGTACCGCGCCCGCGCGAACAGCCGGGGCGTCAGCGAAGTGGCGATTTTCAAGGACGACGCGGCAAAGCGGAAGTAGCCGCGCCTCAGCCGAACTTGTCGGCCTTGCGCCGGCCCATGCGCATCCCGCTTTCCAGCCGCGCGCGCAGCTGGGTGTAGTAAGCCTCCAGGAAGGCTCGTTCATCGCCTGCGCCGGGCTGCCAGCCGATCTTGCGGCAGATTGCTTCGTGGACCTTGGCCAGCGCTTCGGGGCGGTTCTCGCGCAGAACGCGTTCCAGCGTCTGCAGTTCGTATTCGCCGTAAACCGCCAGTTCCGCTTCGCCGAAGCGGTATTCGGCCCCGGTCGCCTGGCTGCGTCCGCCGGCCGCGACCTGCCCTGTGCTGAGCGCGGCCTCCAGCTTGCGGCGGGGGGCTTCGACCACCCAGGTGCCGGCGATCAGGTCACCCGCGCGCAGCCGGTCGCGGTTGAAGCAGGGGAACAGGGCAAAGCACAGGAACCACCCGGTTGCCGCCCAGCCCGCCGCGCCCAGATCATCGCCGCTGCGCGCCGCGACCAGCAGCATGACCGGCAGGAACAGCTCGATATCGCGCAGCAGGTTGCGCGCCAGGACCATTTCCGGGCTGAGCCGCCCGCCATCGCGCGCGGCAATGCGGATGCCGGTGATGCGCTTGCCCGGCGTCGCCCCGCGCGGACCCAGTTCGAACAGCAGGAAATAGCCGTGGCGGAACAGGAAGATCACCGCGATCCACACGATCACCAGGAATTCCACCGCGTGCTGCGCGCCGGGCAGGTCCTTGCCCAGCTTGTCCCCGGCCAGATCGGCGATCTGGCTGGCACTGATGCCCAGCACCAGCGTGGTCAGCACCATGGCCAGCACGATGATTCCCAGGTCCAGCGCCAGCGCGCCGAACCGCGTGCCCCGGCTGGCCAGGGTGACCGGCAGGGCGATCCCTTCGGGCGTGATCATCACCCGGCGGCGGTCGTCCGCGGTGCGGGGCAGGGCGCGCTTCATTGCGCCTCGCTGCCCTGCGGCACGCGGCGGAAGGCGAAGAAATAGACCAGCCACAGGGCCAGCATCGATCCGCCGACCATGAACCGGCCGGGCGTGTGGTCGATCAGCTGGCGGCCCAGCCCTTCGAGCATTCCTGCGATCACCAGCATCAGCACCACCCCGGCCATGACCACGGCGGCGCGCTGCCCGGCCTCGGCGGCGGCCTGCATGATCGCCCGCTCGCCCGGAAAGGCCATCGACCGCCCGACGTGCAGCCCCGCCCCTCCCGCCAGCAGGATTGCCAGCAGCTCGGTCGTGCCGTGGATCGATAGCCAGGCGGCAAAGTCCACGATCAAGCCCTGGCCGTGGAACAACCACAGCATCGCCCCCAGCGTCGCGGTGTTCTGGACCAGCAGCAGCAAGGGCGGCACGCCAAAGGCAAAGCCCAGCGCGAAGCACAGGATGGCGATGCCGGCGTTATGGCTGAACAGCGATGCGGCGAAGACCGACAGGCCGTCCTGCCCGGCGTTGCCGAACAGCGTGGCAGACAGCACTTCGCGGCTGGCACCGGGCACGCGGGTGTCCTGGAAACCGCCCGGGACCAGCGAATAGTACCAGTCCGGATCCTGCGCGCAGAGCAGCCAGCCAACCACGGTGCCGATCACCATCAGCGCCAGCGCCGCCAGCAGTTCGGGCGCGATGGCGCGCACCGCCGCGCTCCACCCGCCGCCAAAGAACCGCCGCAGCCAGGCCCACAGCGTGGTGCGCGGGCCGTAAACCTGGAACCAGGCGCGCTGGACCAGCCCTTCGAGGTAGGCCAGCGTTGCCGCGTCGAGCGAAGTCTCGCGCGCCACCGACAGGCTTGAGGCGACCGTGCGGTACAGCACCGGCAGGGCCAGCACGTCATCGTCCGACAGCTTGCGATAGCGGCCGCGCTCCATCTTGGCGACGATCGCTTCCAGCCGCTGCCAGTCGCGCTCGCGCTCTTGTCGGAAGCGGTCTGACCGCAGCGCTGCCGCCTCGATCGCGGCGTCCTGCGTCACTGCCTTGCCGCCAAACAGGCCGAAGATCGCCATCAGCGTACCCCCTTCATCCGATCGCGCCCTTGCGCTTGATCGCCAGGTAAGCATCGAGCAGCCGGCTGCCGATCATTTCATGCGGCGCCTCGATCACGTCCACACCCAGCCGCCGCAGCCGCGACAGCACCAGCGCGCGCTGGCGCAGCAGCGCATCGGCGCTGACCGCCATGGCCAGCTCCTGCATCCCGGCCGGTTCGGCCGTGGCGATGCCGTCCAGTTCCTCGTCGGCCATGGTCACGAACAGCACCAGGTGGCGGCTGGTCAGCCGGCCGATGCTTTCGATCATCAGTTCGGCGCTGGTAGGGTCGGTGAAATCGGAAAAGACCACCACCAGGCTGCGGCGCTGGAGCCGCCCGGCCAGGGTCGCCAAGGCCAGGGTGAAGTTGGGTTCCTGCGCGTGATAGTCCAGCCCGGCGGCGGCCTGTTGCAGGCGGCGGAACTGGCGCGCATCGGTGACGAAGGGCGTGAACAGCTCGGGCCGGGCGGCAAAGCCGAACAGCGCGGCCTTGTCCCCCGCTTTCAGCGCGACATAGGCGGTGGTCAGCGCGGCGGACACCGCGCGGTCGATCCGCGGCAGCCCGCCCACCGGCTCGCACATTGCCTGGCCGCAGTCGAAGGCGAAGACGATCTGGTTGTTGCGCTCGGCCTCCATCTCCTTTGCATAGAGGTGCATGTGCCGCGCGCTCGATTTCCAGTCGATCCGGCGCTTGTCCATGCCCGGCTCGAATTCGGCCAGGGCTTCGAAGACCGAGCCTTCGCCGCGCATCCGCCGCGCGATCAGGCCGAATTCGGCGTTGCGCAGGAACGCCTGGAGCGCGGGGGAACGCACCGCCGCCAGGTTGGGCCAGACCCGCACCTGCTGGCCCAGCGGCTGGACCAGTTGCCGCGCGCCCAGTCCCAGCGGCCCGGTCCAGCGCAGCCACAGCCGTTCGATTTCGCCCGTCCCGCGCCGGCTGGGGCGATAGGCCAGGCGGCCCGCCCATGCCCCGGCTTCGTCCGCGCCCGGGGCCAGCGCCATTTCGCCGCGCCCGCCATCCAGCAGCCGCGCATCGGTGGCCAGCGCCATGGCCGCCGCGCGCGGACGCCCGCCGGCAAAGGCGGCGCGGGCCGTCAGCCAGCTGTCCTCGCCCACTTCGACGTCGGGCGGGGTGGTCAGTTCGGCCAGCACGGCCCGGCCCGCCAGCCGCGCGTCGAGCAGCACCAGCAGCACCAGCGCCAGCGCGATGATCGGCGCGGCGACCCAGGCGCCAGGCGCCGTGGCCGCGACCAGCACGGCCGCCGGCGCCGCCGCTGCCACCAGCAGCGCGGCGCGGCCCGTCGGCACGATCGAGGCGCGGGACAGGCTCATCGTTTCAGCGCGGGGCCTCGGTCGCTTCGACCAGGTCGGCGACCAGCGCCTCGACCTGCTTGCCCTCGATCTCGGCCGCCGGGCTGAGCAGCAGGCGGTGGCGCAGCACCGCCCCGGCGAGCGCCTTGACATCGTCGGGCAGGACATAGTCGCGACCGTCAAGCGCGGCGCGGGCGCGGGCGGCATTGGCCAGCAAGACCGCCGCGCGCGGGCTGGCGCCCGAGGCCAGGTCGGCGCTTTCGCGGGTCGCGCGGACCAGCCGGACCACGTAATCGACCACGCTGTCAGCCAGGGTGATAGCCTTGACCGCTGCCGCCGCCGCCGCGATCACTTCTGGCCCGGCCACCGCGCCAATGCCGAAATCGGCCGGGCGCTGCGGCCCGGCGCGCTCGCCAAAGCGGGCCACGATCCGCGCTTCTTCCGCCGCGCTGGGATAGGGCACCAGCAGCTTGAACAGGAAGCGGTCCAGCTGGGCTTCGGGCAGGGGATAGACCCCCTGGCTTTCGATCGGGTTTTGCGTTGCCACCACCAGGAAGTTCGCCGGCAGCGGGTGGGCGGTGCCATCCAGCGTGACACGCCGTTCCTGCATCGCTTCCAGCAGCGCCGCCTGGGTCTTGGGCGGGGTGCGGTTGATTTCGTCGGCCAGCAGCAATTCGCAGAAGATCGGCCCGCGGGTCAGGGTGAACTGGCTGGTCTGGAAGTTGAACAGGTTCGACCCCAGGATGTCGCCCGGCATCAGGTCGGGGGTGAACTGGATCCGGCCAAAGTCCAGCCCCACGCTGGTGGCAAAGCATTGCGCCATGAACGTCTTGGCGGTGCCCGGCGGCCCTTCGAGCAGGACGTGGCCCTGCGCCAGGAGTGCGATCAGCAGCGCGTCGACGGTTTCCGCCTGGCCGACCACGGCCTTGCCCACTTCGGCGCGGATCGCGCCGGCCAGCGCGCCGACTTGGTCGAGGGTCATCGCAGTCATCGCTTAAGTATCCTTTCAAGCGCATGGAGGGCCTGCGCGGCGCGCAGCAGTTCAAGCGGGCGGCGGGCGGCGCGCAGCCGCGCCGCCGCCCGGGAAAAGGGTTCGGCCTGGGGGGCGCGGGCAGCGAGCGCGCGGTCGATCGCGGCTTCGACTTCTTCCGCGTCCAGCCGCTGCGGCAGGGCCAGCGCGCGGGCCAGCCGGTCGCGCGCGGCATCGGCATAGGGCGGCGCGACGAGGTAGAGCCGCCGCGTGCGCCGCACCAGCCCGGCCGCATTGCTGACCAGCGCGCGCTTGCCAAAGGCCAGCGCCCGGGTGGCCAGGCGCGGCGGACCGAACCGGTTGAAGCCGCGCCAGCCGGTAACCACGGCGGCCAGCAGCAGGGCCAGCGTGGCGGCCAGGAACGGCGGGGTGAAGGCCAGTGTCAGCAGGTTCTGCGAGCGGGCAAAGCCGTTCAGCGTCAGGTCGAACATGACCTTCTTTTCGGCCCCGTCCAGGCTTGCCCGGACCAGCCGTTCGGCCAGCACGGCATTGGCCTGGTCGGCAAAGCCGTAGTTGTTGAGCAGGTCCGGCTCGAACACGAAGACCAGCGGGTAGAGGCCGTCATCCTCGCCCGGCTCTATCTCGTAATCGGCCTCGGCAATGGCATCGAGCGCATCGGTCTTGCCGCCATCGCCGCCGATGTAGCCCGCCAGGATCCGAGCATCCTGATCGCCGATGACCAGCGGGATCACATTGTCGCCCTTGCCGGACATGACGTTTTCGGCCGAAGGCAGCTCTCCGGTGGTGCCGCCGCCGGTCCAGCGGGCGGTCTTGCCGCCAGCGCGCATCGGCTTGATGACAATGGCGATGTCGTCGTGGAACCGGTTCCACGCCGGCGCCATCGGCGGCCCCAGTGCGATCCAGCCCTGCCGCGCCTTGGGATTGGCCGAGCGGTTGATCGGCACCGGACTCCATTTGGGCAGGATCACCATGGTCGGTCCCACGCGGCGGCGGCGCTCGACCAGCTGGGCGATGTCCTTGCCATTGATGAAATGCGGCGGGGTCAGCACCAGCAGGCCCGGCTGCTTGAGATTGGCCTTGGACTGGACCCGGCTGACCGCATAGCCGCGCCGTTCAAGGTAATCGGCCATGGCGGCATAGCCGACCAGCCCCTTGCCGCCGACGGTGGCCTGGCCATTGTTGGTGTTGCCGCCGGTCATGCCCGCGCCGACGAACCACAGGAACGCCAGGAAGGCAGCCGCGCCGACCACCACCATGCCCAGCACAGTGCGCGGGCTGAACGGGCTTTCGCTGCGCGCGCTCATGCCGGCAGGCGCTCCAGTGCGAAGCGGGCATAGGCCTCGCGCGCGGCCTGCCAGTCGCGCGCGTCCAGGCTGCGCAGCGCGAACAGGCTGCGTTCGACCCGGATTGCAATCAGGCCGAACGCCTCGCGCGCGGGTGCGGGCAACTGGGCGATGCCGGCGATTTCGCGCGCGGTGCTGGCGGGGTGGACCCAGTCGGGCCGCGCCTCGGCGATCTGGGCCACGCTGCGGCGCAGCAGCAGGTGGGTCGCCTCGTCAAACCGGCCCTCGCGCGCCAGCCGGTCGGCATCTTCCAGCAGCGCCAGCGCGGCATCGCGGTCCGGGGTCCATTCAGGCTCGGAGGAAGCCTGCTTGCGGCGACCTTCGAGCAGCGGTTCGGCCAGTCGCCACGCGGCCCACAGCACGGCCAGAACCGCCAGCGCCAGCAGGACCCATTGCAGCACCGACCAGCTGGTGCCGAGCAGCTGCGCCAGCGGCTCGAACAGGTCTTGCAGCCACTTCAGCCATTCCGGCGTCCTGGGCGCGGGAGGCAGGGGCAGCGGTTCGAACTGGATGTCGCCGTTGCCGCGCACGGCTTGCCAGTCGCGCGCGGCCTGGTCTGCGGCTGAAGCCCCCCTGATTGGCACCGGCTGCGTGGTCACGCCCATGGTGGTGGCATGGCGCAAGCCACGGAGCAAGCAGCGGTTTTGGTTAACCGCGCGCCAGTTCCTGCGGATAGGTTCCCAGCATGCGCAGTTCCTTGCAGTGGAACGCCAGTTCTTCCAGTGCGCGGTCCACCGCCGGATCACCCGGCGCGCCGACGATGTCGGCATAGAAGGTGGTCGCGGCAAAGCTGGCGCCCTTCTGGTAGCTTTCCAGCTTGGTCATGTTGACCCCGTTGGTGGCGAACCCGCCCAGCGCCTTGTACAGCGCGGCGGGAATGTTCTTCACCTCGAACACGAAGGTGGTCATGGTCGTCACGCCGCGCAGCGTGGCGGGATCAAGCGGCTCCTTGGCCAGCACGACGAAGCGGGTGGTGTTGTCGGCCGCGTCCTCGACATTGTCGGCGATGACCTTCAGGCCATAAAGCTCGGCTGCGATGCGCGGGGCGATCGCGCAGGCCTTGGGATCGTCCATTTCCGCGACGAAGGCCGCCGCGCCCGCCGTGTCGGCATAGGCCATCGGCACGATCCCCCGCTCGCGCAGGAAGAACCGCGACTGGCCCAGCGCCTGCGGGTGCGAATAGGCGGCGGTGAACGGGCCGTCGCCCTTGGCCATCAGGGCGTGATGGATCGACAGGAAGTGTTCGCCCACGATCGACAGCCCGCTTTCGGGCAGCAGGAAATGGATGTCGGCCACGCGGCCGTGCTGCGAATTCTCGATCGGGATGATCGCGCGGGCGGCGCGCCCGTCCTTGACCGCCTCCAGCGCGTCTTCGAAGCTGAAGCACGGCAGCGGCAGGCAATCGGGCGCATACTCCATTGCCGCGCGGTGCGAATTGGCCCCCGGCGCGCCCTGAAAGCTGATCGCGCGCGCCGGATCGGCGGCGGCCGCAGCGGCCATTTCCTGGACTCGGGCGAGCGCTGGCGCGGGGTAACTGTGCATGGCCTGCCCCTAGGCCCCGAAATTCCGCCCCGCAACCCTAGACCGGCCGCGCCCCCGATCCGCGGCCGCCGCGCAGGAAATACTCCTGCGTGCCCCGGTGCAGCACGTCGTCCACATCGATCACCGCGGTGTTGGCATAGGTGAACCCCGGCGGGAGCGAGCGGTAGAGCCGGTCGAAATCGCGGTCCACGGTGTCGTGATAGAGTGCCGCAAAGCTCTCGATCACGAAATAGGTGGGTTGCAGGTCGTCGATCACATAGTCGGTGCGCATCACCCGATCGACGTTGAGCATGATCCGGTTGGGGCTCTCCGCCTCAAGGCAGAACACCGCCTCGGTCGGGCCGGACAGGATCCCGGCGCCATAGGCGCGCAGGCCGTCGGCTTCCTGAATCAGCCCGAATTCGACCGTGTACCAGTAGAGCGCGCCCAGCGCCTTCAGCCGGTTGTGGCGCATCGCCTTCCACCCGGCGCGGCCGTATTCCTGCATGTAATCCGCATAGGTCGGATCCGCCAGCATCGGCACGTGGCCGAACACGTCGTGGAACACGTCGGGTTCCTGGATATAGTCGAATTGCTCGCGCGTGCGGATGAAATTGCCGGCGGGAAAGCGCCGGTTGGCAAGGTGCCAGAAGAACACGTGATCGGGGATCAGCATCGGCACGGGGACTACGCTCCACCCGGTCAGCGCACCCAGCTGCTCGCTCAGCCGGGCGAATTCGGGCACGCCGCCGCGCCCCAGGCCCAGCTTGTCGAGCCCGGCCATGAAGGCGCTGGCGGCGCGGCCCGGCAGCACGTCCATCTGCCGGACAAACAGTGCGTCCCAAACCGCGTGCTCAGCAGCGGTATAAACGCGCTGAGCGGGTTCTAGCCAGTCCTCCGCGACACCAAGCGGGCGTTGCAGCGGCGCGGTATAGATGTCTGCGCCCAGGTCAGGCAGGCGGGTGAAATCGGTCTCGGACATGGTTGCATTTGTAACTTTATCGATTCGGGACGGCAATGCCTGTCATGGCCCTCCCTTGCGCCTTGCCAGCGCGGGGGGAGCGGCGCATTTTCGCCCGCATGAAAAGACTCAAGCGCAAGAAGTTCGAAAAGCTCTACGTCCCGCTGGAGCAGGAGCTGGTGGCCATGGCGCGCTGGGCGGCCAAGACCGGCGCGCGCGTGCTGGTGCTGTTCGAAGGCCGCGACACGGCGGGCAAGGGCGGGGCAATCCAGGCGGTGGCCCGCCCGCTCAACCCGCGCCAGTGCCGCACCGTCGCGCTGCCCAAGCCCAGCGAGCGCGAGCGCACCCAGTGGTATTTCCAGCGTTATGTCGAGCACCTGCCTGCCGCGGGCGAAATCGTGCTGTTCGACCGCAGCTGGTATAACCGCGCCGGGGTGGAACAGGTGATGGGCTTTGCCACGCCCGGAGAGGTCGATGCCTTCCTGTCCCAGGCGCCCCGGTTCGAGCAATTGCTGGTCGAGGACGGGATCCTGCTGTTCAAGTACTGGCTGACCACCGACCAGGCCCGCCAGGAGGAACGCTTCCGCGAGCGGCTGGACGATCCGCTGAAGCGCTGGAAGCTATCGCCGATCGACCTGGCCGCGCGCGAGAAATACGATGCCTATACCCTGGCGCGCGAGGCGATGCTGAAAGTCACCCACACCGCCCACGCCCCCTGGACGCTGGTTGATTTCAACGACCAGCGGCGCGGCCGCCTGACCCTGATTCGCGATCTGCTGGACCGGCTGCCCGATACCCGCGTGGACCCGGAATCGCTCGACCTGCCGCCGCTCGGCCGCGAACCATCGGCTGAAGGCTTTTCCGTGCTGAAGCCGATCAAACCCTATGATCCCGACTGACCCTGCTTTCCCTTGACTTTCATGGCTGGCTGCCGCAATGGCGCGGGCCTTGAGGGGCGGCGCTTGCGTGCCGCCCTGTGAGTTTTAGCGGCTTTCGGGCCGAATCGGAAAGTTACAGGAAAGCGCCATGGCGAAGCCCGCAACCGTCAAGATCCGTCTGGTCTCGACCGCCGACACCGGCTTCTTCTACGTCACGAAGAAGAATCCGCGCAACACGACCGAGAAGATGAGCTTCAAGAAGTACGACCCGGTCGTGCGCAAGCACGTCGAGTTCAAGGAAGCCAAGATCAAGTAAGGTTCATTGCGAGTTCAAGGCCCTGTGGCTAACCGCCGCGGCATGAACCCGATGAAATCCTTTCGATCGCTTGCAAGTGCCGCCGTTTCGGCGGCGCTTGTCGTTTCCGCGCCGCTGGCCCTGGGAACGGCTGCTCCGGCGGCCGCGCAGGCCCAGTCCGATCTGGACAGCGCCGTTACCGCGCTGCGCGCGATTTCGACGATGCGCGCCGATTTTGTCCAGTCCGACACGCGCGGCAAGCAGGTGCGCGGGGTGCTGACCCTGAAGCGTCCCGGCAAGATCCGTTTCCAGTATGAAAAGGGCGTGCCGATCCTGATCGTGTCGGATGGCAGCGCGCTGACCTTCGTCGATTACAGCGTCCGCCAGGTCCAGCGCTGGCCGATCAAGAACAGCCCGCTGGGCGCGCTGCTCGATCCCAATCGCGACGTGGCGAAATTCGGCCGACTCGTCCCCACCCCCAGCCCGAACGTGGTCAGCATCGAAGTGCGCGACAAGCGTCACCCCGAATATGGCGTGATCACCCTGGTCTTCGTGCGCAAGCCGGGGGCGCCGGGCGGACTGGAACTGTCAAGCTGGGCCAGCCTCGATTCGCAGAACGCCCGCACGGTGATCAGCCTGTCGAATCAGGAATACGGCCTGGCCGTTGCCGACAACGCCTTCCGCTTCAACGACCCGCGCCAGACCGGGCGGCGCTGAACCCGTTCGTCGATGAGATTCGTCGGCTCGTCGGCGGCTGTGCCGTGGGTGCGACAAATTGCGACAATCCCGGTACGATTGTTCATGGGCGAGAAAGGCAAACAGGCCTAGAAATGTTCTCGACGGCGCGGCCTGAGGCGGGTTTCCCCCCTGTTGCCCTGACCTCCTGATGGGGCGCTCCGTCAAAGCGTGACGAACGCACAAAGGAACCCTCGGACCATTGCCCCCGGTCCGAGGGTTTTTTGGTATTGGCTCTGATTTGCTCCATGCCGGGCTGCGAACGGCAGCCTTCTGCGCTTCCGGTGCTCACGGCCGATAAGGCCGCTGCGCGCCGGTTCTCGAAGTCCGCCATTCTCGCTCCGGCCTGAAGCAAATCAGAGCCAACACCCCAGCCGAAGGATCTACCAAAAGCCCCTTCCTCTTCAGAGGAGGGGGTTGGGGATGGTGGTAGTACTGCGCTGCGCTTGGGCGGGTTACGCAACCCTTGCCGCCCCCGCGCATCGCACCTAAAGCCGCTGGCATGTTGACTGTCGCTACCTGGAACATCAATTCGGTCCGCCTGCGGATGGACCAGGTTGCCCGCTTTCTGACCGAGCAGGCACCCGACGTGCTGTGCCTGCAGGAAATCAAGACAGTGGAAAGCCTGTTCCCGCACCAGGCGTTCGAAGACCTGGGTTATACCTACCGCGCGGTGCATGGGCAAAAGGGCTATCACGGCGTGGCCACGGTCAGCCGCATCCCCTTGCGCGAATTCAGCCGGCATGACTGGCAAGCCAATGGCGAAGCGCGCCATGTCGGGGTGGAACTGCTTGGCCCCGGGCAGGGACTGGTGCTGGAAAACGTCTATATTCCCGCCGGCGGCGACATTGCCGATCGCGCGGCAAATCCGAAGTTCGGCCAGAAGCTCGATTTCCTGGCCCGGATGACGGACTGGGCGGACAAGCTTGACCGCCCGACGCTGCTGGTCGGCGATTTCAACATCGCCCCGCTCGATTGCGACGTCTACGATCACAAGGCGCTGCTGAAAGTGGTCAGCCACACCCCGCTGGAAGTGGAAACGCTGGGCCGCCTGCAGGACGCGCACGGCTGGGTCGATCTGGGCCGCAAGCACATCCCCGCGCCGCAGCGCAACTATTCCTGGTGGTCCTATCGCACCTATTGGCAGGGCAAGGATCGCGGGCGGCGGCTCGATCACATGTGGGCCTCGCCAGACCTCGCCGCGCAGTCGGTGAGCCACTGCGTAGTCGAGGAAACGCGCCAGTGGGAGCAATGCAGTGACCATGTGCCGCTGATCACGGAGTTCGCCCTGTGACCAGCCCCCAGCGGCGGGTGGCGCTGGCCATTGATGCGCTGCGGCACGGCTGGCCGATCACGCTTGATGGGGTTTACCGCCTGCTTCCGGCCGAAACCGGCTTTGCCCCCGGTGCGGCGGCGCGGACCATGCTGATTTCCGCCGCGCGCGCGGTGACTCTGAAGCTGGCCAACCAGCGCGCGGCTGCCGTGCCCGAAGCCCCGGTGCTGATCCGCGGGGCCGAACCATTCGACCTGGCCCTGGCCCGCGCGCTCGCCGATCCCGCCCAGGACCTTGAGCATCCGCTCAAGGGGCCGTTCCTGGCCGAGCCGATCGACCATCCGGCCAGCGCCGTGGCGGCGATGGAACTGGCCCGGCTGGCCGGGATCCTGCCCGCCTTCCTGGTCGATGCCGAACCGGGCGGCGAAGGCACCGAAGTGGCGGCCGCCGACCTGGCCGCCTGGCAGGACAGCACGCACCTGACCGTGGCCACCCGCGCCCGCCTGCCGGTGGCGGCGGCCGAGGATGCCGAGATTGTCGCGTTCCGTTCGGCCGATGACCTGCGCGAACATGTCGCACTGATCATCGGTGAACAGCGCAGCGACCGCGCCCCGCTGGTCCGGCTTCATTCCGAATGCCTGACCGGCGACATCCTGGGCAGCCTGAAATGCGATTGCGGCCCGCAGCTGGACGCCGCGCTGCGCGCCATGGCGGATGAGGCGCGCACTGGCGGCTGGGGCGTCCTCCTTTACCTGCGCCAGGAAGGGCGCGGGATCGGCCTGATCAACAAGCTGCGCGCCTACCGCCTGCAGGACCAGGGGTTCGACACGGTTGATGCCAACAACCGCCTTGGCCTGCCGACCGAGGCGCGCGACTTTCCCGTCGCCGCCCGGATGCTGGACCTGCTGGGAGTGGGGGCGATCCGGCTGATGACCAACAACCCGGCCAAGGTGGCTGCGCTGGAAGCAACCGGGGTGACCGTGGCCGAGCGCGTGCCCCACCAACTGCCGCCCAATCCGCACAACGCCCGCTATCTCGATACCAAGCGCGACCGCACCGGGCACCTGCTGACCTGAGCCTTACCGGCGGTCGGTGCGCTTCAGTCCGGCGGCAAGCCGGTTGGCGCCGATCTGCACCGTATCGCTGCCCCACACCGCAACGAAAGTGCTCTCGCGGCTGACGCCGGGGGCAAAGCGTGCATCGTTGGCCTGGATCATCAGTCCGGCCGAGCTGTGCTGCGCCCCTTCGGCGGCAACGGCGATGAAGGCGGAATAGTTTTCCTTGTTCGCGCCCTGCACGAACCAGTTGTCGCTGATCTGGCCCGAGGCCCCGCCCGGCAGGTCGATCATGTAATTGGTCGCGCGGCCCGCGCTGTCATCGAAGCTGTTGCCCAGCACCCCGATCCGGGCGGCGCGGCTTTTGACGTAATGACCGCCGCGCCCGGCTTCGAACCGGCTGCGGGTGACGGTCAGCGCGCCGTAGTTGCCGATGTAGATCGAATGGGCGCAGCCACCCGGCCCTTCGCAGGTGCCGAGCCGCGTAAAGGTGCTCTTGTCGACTGTGATGGTCGCGGCGGTATCCTCGCCCGCCAGGATGCCCTGCTGGCTGTCGCGGAACCAGGCCTGGCTGACCGCCAGGTTGCCCTTTTCCAGCCGGATGCCCGCGCCGTTGAAATCGGGCACCTTGATATTGGTGAAGACCAGTCCTTCGACCCGTGCGCTGCGGCCACGCAGCACCAGCGTGCCCTTGCCTTCGCAGGTGCCGCCATCGAACACCGTCTGGCCCGGCACCTCGGCCAGGTAGGCCACATCGCCCGCGCCTTGCACCGCGCACTCGCCATAACGGCCCGGCGCGATCCGCACCGTGCCAGACCGATCGCCGATCGCGTTGACCGCATCCTGCAGCCGCGCGAACTGCTGCCCGGTTTCGGCAATGGTGAAGGGCGCGCCCTGCTGGGCTTCGGCCATCGAGGCGTGGAGGGCCAGCGCGGCCAGGGCCAGGGCCACCAGCGGAAGTCGGGGAATCCGTTTCATGTCCCGCGACTTAGCAGGCCGCGGTTAACGAGTGGACAAGCCTTTCAGCCCCGTCCCGCCGGGGGACAGGCGAAGGGGCAAAAGTTGCACTTGCCCTGCTCCTGATGTTGGCGCGCATCAATCTGCACTTGAAATGCGAACGAATCCGTCATATTCAGATCGAGCGGGACCGGGCCCCTCTGGCGCGGCGCACTTCTCTCCTTCGTGGGAAGTTCGCCACGTGATGTCGGACCGCATCGGATGCTTCCGATGCCATGGTCCGGGGTTGCTTCCCCCATCCTACGACCACCAGGCCTGGCTCGGAGCATCCGATCGTATGCAACGCTACGATAGGGAGCACTCTGACGATGTCCGATCGCATTTTCCGCCTGCTTGAACGCCACCAGAAGCTGGACGATGCCCTGCGCCGCGCGCAGCGGCGGCGCTGGGCCGATCCGTTCGAAGTGGCGCGGCTCAAGAAGCTGAAGCTGGCGATCAAGGACCGGCTGGCCCGGCTGGCCGCGCCACGCCGACGGCTTTCCGCCTGATCCGGCGATCTGCGGGTTCGCGGGGTTGAAATTGGATTGATTCAGTCTAAATTACACCCTGCCGCTCGCATTTCTGCGGAGTCGCCGTTCATGCCCCCCTCCCTTGAACGGCGCCTGCTCGGGCGGATCGGATGCTGCCGTGGCTAGTGGGGCCGGGTTCCGACCCACCCCCCATCCCAATCGGGACCATGCCCCGGCCCGGCGCATCCGGTGAAATTGCCCGCCGCAGGGCGGCTGCGAACCCGCGCAGCGCGGGGCGGCGGTGGACCACCGCCCCCGCTGCGAACCGCCCGTTTCCCTTTTGATCAGTTGCTGCGGATCACCGCCAGGAATGCCTCGCCATAGGCTTCGAGCTTGCGCGCGCCGACCCCGGTGATCTCGCCCAGAGCGGCCATGCTGGCCGGGCGCAGCGCCGCCATTTCGCGCAAGGTTGCGTCGTGGAACACGACATAGGGCGGCACGCCCGCTTCCAGCGCCAGGTCGCGGCGCAGCGTGCGCAGCGCTTCGAACAGCGGATCGCCCAGCGGGTTGGCCGCCCCGGCGCGTTCGCGGCGGGGACGCTTGCCGCGCTCGCGTGGGGGTTGGACCGCCAGCATCACCGCCGCTTCGCCTTTCAGCACCGCGCGGGCATCGTGGCCCAGCATCAGCCCGCCATGTTCGGTCTGCAGCACGCTGCCGCGCGCCTGGAGCGCGCGGGCAAGCGAGCGCAGCAGCGGCGCCTCCTCGGCGGTGACGATCCCGAACACGCTCAGCTGGTCGTGCCCGCGTTGCAGCACGCGCTCGTCGCTTTGCCCCAGCAGCACCTTTTCGATGTGCCCGTAGCCAAAGCTTTGCCCGGTGCGATAGACGGCGGAAAGAAACTTCTGCGCCAGTTCGGTCGCGTCGCGGATCGCGGGCGCATCCAGGCAATTGTCGCAATTGCCGCAGGTGGGGGGCGGCTCCTCGCCGAAATGGCGCAGCAGCAGGGCGCGGCGGCACCCGCCCGTCTCGACCAGCGCGGCCATGGCATCGAGCCGCGCGCGCTCGCCCTCGCGCCGTTCGGGATCGACTTCGCCCAGCCGCGCGCGGGCGCGGGCGAAATCGTCCGCCGCCCACAGCATCAGCGCCACGGAAGGATCGCCATCGCGGCCCGCGCGGCCGGTTTCCTGGTAGTAGCCCTCGATCGACTTGGGGATTCCGGCATGGGCGACGAAGCGCACGTCGGGCTTGTCGATGCCCATGCCGAAGGCCACCGTGGCGACCATCACCATGTCCTCGCTGGCGACGAACGCGGCCTGGTTGGCGGCGCGCACGTCATTCGGCAGGCCGGCGTGATAGGGCAGCACCGGCCGCCCGGTGGCCCCGGCCAGCTTTTCGGCCAGCTCCTCCACCTTCCTGCGGGTCGGGGCATAGACTATGCCGGGGCCGGGCTGTTCGGCCATCAGACTGGTCAGCTGGCGCACCGGGTTGTCGCGGTGGCGGATCGCATAGCGGATGTTGGGCCGGTCGAACCCGGCGACGATCAGCCCGTCTTCGCCAATCCCCAGCTGGCCCAGTACGTCGGCGCGGGTGCGGGCATCGGCGGTGGCGGTGAGCGCGAGGCGGGGAACGCCCGGGAAGGCATCCATCAAGGGGCGCAGCGCGCGGTAATCGGGGCGGAAATCGTGGCCCCATTCCGATACGCAGTGCGCCTCGTCGATCGCGAACAGGCAGACCGGGGCCTTGGACAGGAGCTCGCGGAAATGGCCTTGGCTGGCGCGTTCGGGGGCGACGTAGAGCAGGTCGAGCTCACCGGCGCGGAACCGGTCGATGGTCGTCTCCCGGTCGGTATCGGCGCTGGTCAGGGTGGCGGCGCGGATGCCGTTGGCGGTGGCGCTGCGCAACTGATCGTGCATCAGCGCGATCAGCGGGCTGATCACCACGCAGGTCCCCGGCAGCATCACCGCCGGCAACTGGTAGGTCAGGCTCTTGCCCGCTCCGGTCGGCATCACCGCCAGGGTACATTGCCCCGCCAGCACGCGGCGCACCACCTGTTCCTGCACCCCGCGAAACTGGGTGAAGCCGAAAGTGGCATGCAGTTGGTCGATCAGGTCCGCGCCGGTCACCCCCCAGCGCCTAGCGGCAAGGGGCGCAGAGCGGAAGGGGGCGCTACTTCTTGGCGGTGGGCAAGGCGGGCCAGCGCCGTGCCGGGGACAGGTCGCGGAACCAGACCAGCACGTCAAACCCGGTGGCCGCATCGCCGGGAAGATAGCCCTGCGCCGCATCGGCCTGCTGCCAGGTGCCGGGCATGGTGCCCCACCCGGCCCAGCCGCGCCAATAGGGCCGCCCCGCCCAGCGGTCGAGCAGTTCGCCGCGCGGGCGGCGGGTGAAATCGACCCACATCGCCTGCGCCCCGGTCGCATCGAACAGCGCGCCGTATTCGCCGGGGCGGTTGTTCACCAGCTGCTGCACCACCGGCCTTTGCGCCCCGCCGATGCTGGCCAGGCTGGTATCGGCGATGGTGCTGGCCCAGAATGCGCCGCGCGACCAGGTGAAGCCGACCGTGCGATAGCCATCGCCCAGCCGTTCTTCCAGCACCATGCCCACGGCCAGGAAGCCCAGGTCTTTCCAGCTATCGGGCACGGCATGGGTCACGTGGGTATCGTGCGCCCACAGCGCGGCATGTTCGCCCGCGCCCAGCAGGGCTTCGGCGTTGTCCGCCATGTAGCGGTCGCGCAGCGAGAAGTCGGCCTCGGTGGCCTTGCTTTCGTCGAAGTCCTGGCGGAACACCTTGAAGATCGCAAAGCCCTGCACCGCCATGCGCGCGGCCTGCCGGGCATCGGTAAAGCCGGGATCACCGCGCGCGGCGGCTGGGGCACTATCGAACCAGGCGGCCAGCGCGCCGACCCCGGCGGTTACCTTGACCTGCTCGGCCAGGTCCCGGCTCCTGAACCAGTCGAGGAAGCGGCCGGGCAGCGCCTCGGGCACCGGCACCAGGCTTCCCAGACCGGCGCTGAGGCGGCGCGCGGCGCGCGGATCGTGGCGACCCACGAAGTCCAGCGCGGCCTGGGCATCGCGCCCGCCGTCCTGGCAATCGATCCCCACGATCCGCACCGGCCGCGCGGCCTGCATGTTCCAGGCGCGCAGCCACAGGATCAGCCCGGCAAATTCATCGTCCTTCCAGGTGGCGAAGAACGAGCGCGAATGGATCAGCGCGGCCGGATCGCCCTCGCCAGTGCGGACATAGCGGTCAAACCCGGCGGCGGCGGCGCGGTTGGCTTCGAGCATCAGCACCTGGACCTGGCCGGCGCGGACCAGCGCCTTGATCAGTTCGGCCTTGAAGGCCTGGTCCTGATGGCCGCCGTGGGTCGCCTCGCCAATCCCGATGATCCGCGCGCCGCCCAGTTGCGTCACGAGCGGCGCCAGCTCGGCCTCGCCATAGGCGGACGGATCGAAGGCATGGCCAGCCGCCTTGAACCAGCCGATCGCGGCGGCCTGTTCCTCGGCGCTGGCGGCGGCCTGGGCCCGGGCGGCAGGAGCGGCAAGGACCAGCAGGGCGGGGACCAGGGCGTTGAGCCAGCGCATTGTCGCTCCTTCACGGGTGCATGGCGCGCGCGGTCACTTCTTCCTCACGCGCGGTAAAGGCGGTCCGCCCCGTGGGGGCATCGGGCGCAACTTCGGTGGTGAACCAGGCCAGGCCCTTGCCGCTGACCGGGTCCCAGTACAGCCCGCTTTTCAGGCCATAGGCATCGCCCGAATGGCCAAGGCGCCGCGTGCCATCGCCAAACACGTCGTCGCGGCAATGCGCGCCGCCCGTGCCGATGGCGTGCACGGCCAGGCCATAGGCGCAGAAGAACCCGCTGGCCGCGCCGTCCTCGCCCAACCCGTTTGCGCCATTGAAACGCCACTCCATGCGGGTCAGCTCGGCATGGCTGCGCCGCGAAAGGAACCGGGTGTCCTGCCGCGCCAGCACCTGCCCGATCCGCGCCAGGCCCCGCATCGAGATGCGCAGTCCGCCTTGCGGCGAAAACAGCGCGCCGTTGTCACCGGGGCGATAGGCGGACAGGTCGCACTGTCCCTCTGGTCCGGGCACCACCAGGCAATCGGGCAGCTTGCCGCCAAGATCGTCCTTCGCCACTTCGCCGCTGGCACGGTACAGCACCACCGCGCGCTTTACGGCGCGCGGCGAACAACCGGACCAGTTGTAGCAGGCGTCCAGCTTCAGCGGCCTTAGCACCAGGCGCTGCATCAGCCGGTCAAACCGCTGCCCGCTGGCGCGTTCCATCACGCTGGCAATCACGGGGAAGTTGAGGTTGGTGTAGTGGAACCAGCCACTGCCGAGCGCATGGGCATTGTCCCAGACCTGCGGATCGGCCAGCCGTTCGCGCAAGCTGGTGCCCAGCGCAATGATGTAGAGTTCGCCGCCGTCGAGCAGGCTTGACTGGTGTGACAGCAGCAGCCGCAGGGTGATCGGCTTGTCCGGGAAAGCCGGATTGCGCAGGCGCCAGCCAAGGTAGTCCGACACGTCGCGATCAAGGTCCAGCTGGCCCGCATCGACCATCCGCAGCACCCCCAGCGCGGTGACCAGCTTGGAAATGCTGGCGATCCGCACCGGATCATCGGCGCTGACCGCGCGCCCGGCACCCTTGTCGGCCAGCCCTTCGGCCAGCACCGGGCGGATCGCGTGGCGGTCAAACCGCACGGCGACGCTGGCCGGTTGGGCCAGGGCAGGGGCGGCGCAGAGCAGGGCGGCCAGGACGGCTAGCGGGCGCATCGCCGCAGGATTGCCGCTGGCGGCCGACAGGTCAATCCAGGTTCGGGCGCAGCCAGCGTTCTGCCGTTGCCAGGTCCACCCCGCGCCGCGCGGCATAGTCTTCCAGCTGGTCGCGGCCGATCCGCGCCACGCCGAAATACTGGCTGTCGGGGTGGGCAAAGTAGAAGCCGGACACCGCCGCCGTGGGCAGCATCGCCTGGCTTTCGGTCAGGGTGATGCCGGTGTTGGCGGTCGCGTCGAGCAGCTCGAACAGCACCGGCTTCAAACTGTGGTCCGGGCAGGCGGGATAGCCGGGCGCGGGGCGGATGCCGCGGTATTCCTCGCGGATCAACGCCTCGTTGGTCAGCTGTTCGCCGGGCGCATAGCCCCACAGCGTGGTGCGCATGTGCTGGTGCAGGCGTTCGGCAAAGGCTTCGGCAAAGCGGTCGGCCAGGGCTTTCAGCAGGATGTCGGAATAGTCGTCATGAGCGGCGCGGAAAAGTTCCAGGTGCGGCTCGATCCCGTGGATGCCGACCGCAAAGCCGCCAATCCAGTCGCCATCCGGGTCGATGAAGTCGGCCAGGCAGAAGTTGGCGCGGTCGCGGCTCTTGCGGATCTGCTGGCGCAGGAACGGCAGGCGGACGTGGCGTTCCTCCTCGGGCAGATAGACCATCACGTCATCGCCTTCGCGCGCGCAGGGCCACAGCCCGACCACGCCGCGCGCGGTCAGCCATTTCTCGCTGATGATCCGCTCGAGCATCGCCTTCGCATCCTTGTAGAGGTTGCGGGCGGCTTCGCCGACCACCTCGTCGGCCAGGATCGCCGGGAAGTTGCCGTGCAGTTCCCAGGCTCGGAAGAACGGGGTCCAGTCAAAGCATTCGGCCAGATCCGCAAGGTCCCAGCTGTCGAACACGTGCAGCCCCGGCTGGTCGGGCGGCGGGGCCTTTTCGCTGAGGTCGGCCTTGAACATGTTGGCCCGCGCGTCTTCCAGGCTGAGCAGCAGCGAGGCATCCTTGCCCGAGCGGACATCACGGATGTGCTGGTATTCCGCCGCGGTGGCCGCGACGAAGGGTTCGCACTGGGTGTCGGACAGGAGCTGGCTGGCAACGCCGACCGCGCGGCTGGCGTCGAGCACGTGGACCACCGGCCCGTCATAGGCCGGGTCGATCTTCAGCGCGGTGTGGACCTTGCTGGTGGTCGCCCCGCCGATCAGCAGCGGCATGGTCATGCCGGCGCGCTGCATTTCCTCGGCCACGGTGACCATTTCATCCAGGCTGGGGGTGATCAGGCCGGACAGGCCGATCATGTCCGCCTCTTCCCTCTGCGCGGTTTCGAGGATCGTGGTCCAGGGGACCATCACCCCCAGGTCGATCACTTCGTAGCCGTTGCACTGCAGGACCACGCCGACGATGTTCTTGCCGATGTCGTGAACGTCGCCTTTCACGGTCGCCATCACGATCTTGCCCTTGGCCTTGGCCCCGGCTTCCTTTTCCGCCTCGATGAAGGGGATGAGATGGGCCACGGCCTTCTTCATCACCCGGGCGCTTTTCACCACCTGCGGCAGGAACATCTTGCCCGCCCCGAACAGGTCGCCCACGGTATTCATGCCCTGCATCAGCGGGCCTTCGATCACCTCGATCGGGCGGGGGTGGGCCAGGCGTGCTTCCTCGGTATCTTCGACCACGTAGGTGTCGATGCCCTTGACCAGCGCGTGTTCCAGCCGGCGCACCACGTCCCAGCCGCGCCATTCGGCGGCCTGCTTTTCGGCCACCGCGTCGGTGCCCTTGAAGCTTTCGGCCATGGCGATCAGCCGCTCGGTGGCATCCGGGCGGCGCATCAGGATCACGTCTTCGCAGGCGTCGCGCAGCGCGGGGTCGATCGTATCGTAGATGTCGATCTGCCCGGCGTTGACGATCGCCATGTCCAGCCCGGCCTTGATCGCGTGGTAGAGGAACACCGAATGCATCGCCCGGCGCACCGGCTCGTTGCCGCGGAAGCTGAACGACAAGTTGGACAGGCCGCCGCTGCAATGGACGTGCGGGCAGCGCGCCTTGATCTCGGCCACCGCTTCGATGAAGTCGAGCGCGTAGCGATCGTGCTCCTCGATTCCCGTCGCCACGGCGAAGATGTTGGGATCGAAGATGATGTCTTCGGGCGGGAAGCCGATCCCCACCAGCAGCTTGTAGGCGCGCTCGCAGATTTCGACCTTGCGCTGCTTCGTGTCGGCCTGGCCCTTTTCGTCAAAGGCCATGACCACCACCGCCGCGCCGTAATCCATGCACAGCCGCGCGTGGTGGAGGAAGGCTTCCTCGCCTTCCTTCATGCTGATCGAGTTGACCACCGGCTTGCCCGAGACGCACTTCAGGCCCGCCTCGATCACGTCCCACTTCGAACTGTCGATCATCACCGGCACGCGGGCGATGTCGGGTTCGGCGGCGATCAGCTTGAGGAAGGTGGTCATTGCCTCGACTGCGTCGAGCAGGCCCTCATCCATGTTGACGTCGATGATCTGCGCGCCGTTCTCGACCTGCTGGCGCGCGACTTCGACCGCCTTGGCGTAATCGCCGGCCAGGATCAGCTTCTTGAACGCGGCGCTGCCGGTAACGTTGGTGCGCTCGCCGATGTTGACGAACGAGGCTACTTGCTGGGTCATCGGATCAAACCGCCATCACGAAAGGTTCAAGGCCCGCCAGGCGTGTGACCGGGGTAGGGTTGGGCAGCTGGCGCGGGGGCAGGCCCTGCACCGCCTTGGCCATTTCGGCGATATGCGCGGGCGTCGATCCGCAGCACCCGCCCAGCACGTTGACCTGGCCGTGCTCGGCCCAGTCGCGCACCAGCGCGGCGGTGGTTTCGGGCATTTCGTCGTACTGGCCCAGCTCGTTGGGCAGGCCGGCGTTGGGATAGACCATGATCAGCGCGTCAGCGATCTGGCTCAGCGCGCGCACATGCGGGCGCAGCTGCGCCGCGCCGAAGCTGCAATTGAGCCCGACGGTGACCGGCCGCGCGTGGCGCACGGCATACCAGAAGGCCTCGACCGTGTGGCCCGACAGGTTGCGGCCGGACAGGTCGGTCAGCGTCATCGACAGCATCACCGGCACGTCCCGGCCCAACTCGCGCTCCAGTTGCTTGACGGCCATGATCGCGGCCTTGGCGTTAAGCGTGTCGAACACGGTTTCGATCAGGATGAAATCGGCCCCGCCCTCGACCAGCGCGGCGGCCTGTTCGAGATAGACCGCGACCAGGTAGTCCCAGTCGATCTCGCGGTAGCCGGGGTCGTTGACATCGGGGCTGAGCGACAGGGTCTTGTTGGTCGGCCCGATCGCGCCGGCGACAAAGCGCGGGCGGCCATCCTTCGCGGCATATTCATCGGCCAGCCGCCGGGCGATCCCGGCATTGGCCAGGTTCAGCTCGCGCACCAGGTGCTCGGCGCCGTAATCGGCCTGGCTGATGCTGGTCGATGAGAAGGTGTTGGTCGAGAGTATGTCCGACCCCGCATCGAGATAGGCCCGCGCGATCGTCTCGATCACGTCGGGGCGGGTCAGCGCCAGGATGTCGTTGTTGCCCTTCTGCTCGCGCGCCAGGCCCAGATCACCGGCATAGTCCGCCTCGGCCAGGCCGAAGGTCTGGATCTGGGTGCCCCAGGCCCCGTCGCTGATCAGGATGCGCTTGGCCGCTTCGGCCAGCAATTGTTCACGCGCGCTCATGCGGCAGGTTCCTTGTTCGCGCGCAGGCCCAGCAGGTGGCAGATCGCATAGGTCTGGTCGGCGCGGTTGAGAGTGTAGAAGTGGAAATCGCGCACCCCGCCCTGGTAAAGGCGGCGGCACAGGTCGGCAGCGACGGCGGCGGCGATGTGCGCGCGCGGGCCCGGCAGCGCGTCCAGCCCTTCGAACAGGTTCACCATCCAGCCGGGGATTTCGGTGTTGCCGCTCATCCGCCGGATCGCGGCGAAATTGGTCACCGGCATGATGCCCGGCAGGATCGGGGCGGTGATTCCGGCGGCCAGCACCTTGTCGAGAAAGCGGAAATAGGCGTCGGTCGAATAGAAGAACTGGGTGATCGCGCGCGTCGCCCCGGCATCGAGCTTGCGCTTGAGATTGTCGAGATCGGCCGCGGCGCTGGCCGCCTCGGGGTGAACTTCGGGATAGGCGGCAACCGATATTTCGAAGGGATGGCGCGCCTTGAGCCCAGCGACCAGTTCGGCGGCGCTGGCGTAGCCCTGCGGGTGCGGCTGGAACTGCCCGCCGCTCTCCGGCGGAGGATCGCCGCGCAGCGCGACGACATGGCGCACGCCCGCTTCCCAGTAACGGTCGGCAACATCGGCGATCTCGTCCTTGCTGGCGGCCACGCAGGTCAGGTGCGCGGCGGCGGTCAGGCTGGTTTCGCTGACGATCCGCGACACCGTGGCGTGGGTCCGCTCGCGCGTCGATCCGCCCGCGCCATAGGTGACCGAGACGAAGCTGGGATCAAGCGGGGCCAGTTCCTGCACCGCGTCCCACAACTGGGCTTCCATTTTCTCGGTCTTGGGCGGGAAGAATTCGAAGCTGACGCGGAAGTCACCGGGAATGGTGACGAACAGCGGGCGGTCCTCGACCCCGCGCAGGGTGGTGGCGGGGCTCATGCGGCGGTCTCCTGGGCAATTCCCGCGCGGTGCGAGGCGGCGGTGCGGGTGCCCAGCCAGATCTTCACGGTCAGCGGCTTGCCCGGCAGCGCGATCGGCGCGCTGGCGGCAAAGCCCGCGTCGGTCAGCAGCGCCAGCATCTGCTCGTCCGAAAAGCCCAGGCGGGCGTGGGCGTGCTGGGTGCGCAGTTCCTCGCGGTCGTGCGCGGCAAAGTCGATCACCGCCACGCGCCCGCCGGGGCGGGTGACGCGGGCAGCTTCGGCCAGGACCAGTTCGGGCGCCTGGGCATAGTGCAGCACCTGGTGGAACAGCAGCGTATCGAACCCGCCGGGCGCGAAGGGCAGCGCGGTGAAATCGCCCTGGACCAGTTCAACCTGTTCGGGCGGCAGGTCCTGCAGCCTGGCGCGGGCGAGGCGGAGCATTTCCGGGCTCTTGTCGAACCCGGTGACATGGGCGCTGCGCGAGGCGAACAGCTGCGCCATGCGGCCCGTGCCGGTGCCAACGTCGAGCAGCGCGCCGAGGTCTCCCCCCAGCGCCTTGCCCAGCGCGGCCTCGACCTGCTGGTCGGGGGTGTGCAGGCCGCGCAGCGTGTCCCATTCGGCGGCATGGCGGGCGAAATAAGCCTGGGCGCTGGCTTCGCGGGCGGCGCGGATCGCGGCGAGGTGGCGGCGATCCTCGGCGCAGCGCGCGGCAAAGCCTGCATCGTCGCGTTCGGCCACGGCCAGCAGGGTCGCGGCGGCGGCGCCCAGCGGCGGGGCGCGATGCTCGCCCACGGCGCTGCGCAGGAACACCCAGCTGCCTTCCTTGCGGCGTTCGGCCAGCCCCGCGTCGCACAGGATCCGCACGTGGCGCGAGACGCGCGGCTGGCTTTGCCCCAGCACCTGCGCCAGTTCGCCCACGGCCAATTCCATATGGGCCAGCAGGCGCATGATCCTGAGGCGGGTGGGGTCCGCCAGAGCGCGCAGGGTGGAATCGATCTTCATTGCGGCGGGCACATAAAGAAATCTTTATATGACCGCAAGTGGCCTGCGGCTGCTTGTGGGCAAACTGCGCCTATCCGGTTGGCAGGGCCGCGCAAAAGCTCTACTTTCTGGACCAAGTCGCTAAAGCCGCACCTGCCATGCATAAGGATTGCACATGAAGAAGATCGCCTTCGCCGCCCTGGCCGTCCCCCTTGCGCTGAGCCTGGCCGCCTGCGGCAAGTCGGACAGCGCCAAGGACGAAGCCTCGGCTGAAAACGTTGAAATGCCTGCGGAAGAAGCCGTGAACGATGTCAACGCCGCGCCCGTGGCCGATGCTTCGGCCGGGGCCGATGCCGCCGCCGCGCCGAGCGATGCGGCCGCTGCCGCGCCCGAAGCGAAGCCCTGAGGCAACCAGTTCACCGAGGGCGGGCGGCGCGAGCGGGGAGACCCCTTCGCGCCGACCGCTTTCGTTTTCCCGGGCCGAAGGTTATGCTGGGGCCATGCGCAGACCCATCCTGATCGCCGCCGCGCTGTTGGCGCTGGCCGCCTGTTCCAAGCAGGACAATGCCCCCGGCCCCGGCGGGGTAAGCGTGGGCGAGGCCAAGGCGCTGGACGAGGCGGCGGCGATGATCGAGGACCAGCGCCTGCCCGCCGATGCCATTCCCGCCCCGGATGCGCCGCTGCCCAGGGGCCAGAAGGCCGCCCCGGTCAAGCAGGCGCCCGCCGCCGCGCCGCCGCGCTGATCAGTCCAGCCGCACCTTGCCGCGCCCGGCCTTGACCGCGCCGCGCAGCTTCTTTCCCGCCAGCCGCTGGGTCTTGCCGACGCGGTTAAGCCGGCTCTTGGCGCGCTTCTCGGGCAGGTTGAACGCGTCCTCGATCAATTCGGCCAACCGCTGGCGCGCGTCCTCGCGGTTGGCCTCCTGGGTGCGAAAGCGCTGGGCAATCAGCAGCAGTTCGCCTTTGGACGTAATGCGGCTGCCGCCAATCTGGCGCAGGCGGTGATAGACCGCTTCGGGCAGGCGCAAGGCAAAGATGTTGACCCGCAGTTGCACCGCGGTTGCCACCTTATTGACGTTCTGCCCGCCCGGTCCCGACGCGGTGATGAAGCTTTCGCTCGCCAGCGCCAGCGCCCGCTCGGTCGCCTCAAGCGCCGAGGTCATCGTCCCCGAACCCAAGGGCAATGAAACTGGCGGGCAGCGGCGCCACGGCGCTGATCGGCGCCTTGCCTTCGCGCGCAATGGTCAGCGCGCGGGCGTGCAGCATGGTGTGCGGCGCTTCGGCTGTCCCCGCGCCGTAAACCGGATCGCCATACAGTGCATGGCCCAGCCCATGCTGGGCATGGACGCGGATCTGGTGGGTGCGGCCGGTTTCGGGGCGGAATTCGACCAGGGTCAGTCCGTTCCGGCTCGCCAGCTTGCGCCAGTGGGTGATAGCCGGCTTGCCCTTCTTCGCGGCAATCATCCGCCAGCCCTTTTCGGCGCTGCTGATCTTGGCCAGGGACAACTCGATCGTGCCCGCATCCTCGGCAATTTCGCCCGACAGCACGCCAAGGTAGACCTTCTCGACCTGCCGCGCCTCGAAAGCGGCGGCAAAGCGCTTCAACGCCTTGGGATTGCGGGCCAGCAGGAGGCAGCCCGATGTGTCGGTATCGATCCGGTGGACCGGCACGGGCACGCGCTGGAACCCCATCTTGAGCTCCTCCAGATGGTCTTCCAGGCTGGCCCCGCCCGCGCGGGGGCGCTCGATCGGCAGGCCGGCAGGCTTGTCGATCACCAGGGCTTCGCCGTCTTCGAACAGGATGGGAATGCGCGTCATGCCAGTGCCTTTGCGATACGCCGGGTCGCTTCGGCCAGTTTGGCGTCGTCTGCGGCAAAACTGATGCGGAAGCCGTCGCGGCCGCCAAAGGCCGAAGCGGCGACTACCGCGACGCCCTGTTCCAGCAAGTGCAGGCACAGCGCCTCGTCATCGCCGAAGCGGGCCATAAGCGGCGCGGCATCGACCATGCAATAGAACGCCCCGTCGGGCACCGGGCAGGACAGGCCGGCTACCCCATTGATTGCGGCAACCACCATGTCGCGGCGGGCGCGGAAACGCTCGCGCCAGTCGAGCAGGAAGTCCTGCGGGCCTTCGAAGGCGGCCACCGCAGCGGCCTGGCTGATCGAGGCCGGGTTGCCCGAACTGTGCGATTGCAGCCGCGCCATGGCCTGGATCAGCCACAGCGGCCCGGCGGCCACGCCGATGCGAAAGCCGGTCATCGCGTGGCTTTTCGACACGCCCGAAACGGTCAGAATTCGCTCTGCCAGGTCCGGGCATTCCATCGCCAGCGTGGCGTGGCTGCCTGGCGTGTAGCGCAGCGGGGCATAGATATCATCGGACAGCACCATCACCTGCGGATGGCGGCGAAGCACTTCGCCCAGCGCGCGCAGTTCCTCGGCCGGATAGGTCGCACCGGTGGGATTGCCCGGGCTGTTGAGCAGCAGCCAGCGGCTGCGCGGGGTGATCGCGGCTTCCAGCTGGGCGGCGGTGATGCGAAAGCCGCCGGCCGCCGTGGTCGGCAGGTCGATCACTTCGGCCCCGGCAAAGCGGACGATTTCGGGGTAGGACACCCACCACGGCGAAGGCACCAGCACTTCATCGCCCGGGTTGAGCGTGGCGAGCAGCGCGTGGAAGATCGCCTGCTTGCCCCCGGCGGAAACGATCACCTGCGCGGGCGGCACTTCGATGCCCAGGTCGCGGCGGAAGTGCAGCGCAGCCGCTTCGCGCAGGCGCTGGGTGCCGGAAACGGCGGTATACCTGGTGTCGCCCGCATCGAGTGCGGCCTTGGCGGCGGCGATGACGTGGGGCGGAGTCGCAAAGTCCGGCTCGCCCACTGAAAGCGAGATGATGTCGGCCCCGGCAGCGCGCAATTCGATGGCGCGGTCGGTGATCGCCGTGGTGCGCGACGGCGCGATGCGGGCAAGGCTGTCAGAGATCATGCGGGAAGGAACGCCGGCAGCAGGCCGCGCAGCGCGTTGCCGATCAGGAACCCGTCGGCCAGGTCACGCAGGGTCAGTTCGGCTTCGACCGCGCGGCCCTGTTCGAGAAGCGAGCGGCGCAGCACGCCGGGTAGCAGCCCCAGCCGCGCGGGCGGGGTCAGCAGCACGCCATCGCGTTCGACGAACAGATTGGTGAAGCAGCCTTCGGTCAACAGGCCATCGTCGCGCAGCAGCAGTGCCTCGGCCGCGCCGGCGTCTTGCGCCGCCTTCAGTCCGACATCGTAGAAGCCGCGATCGGTGGTCTTGTGGCGCAGCCGCCAATCGCCGCTGTCGATCGGCAGGCTCATCACCGCGCAGGGCACCGGATCGGGCAGCGGCGGCGGCAACTCGCTGATTTCCAGCGTATAGGCACCGCTGCGCGCAGCCAGCAGGCGCACCTTGGCGGGCCGGTCGGCCTCGAAGCACAGGGCCTGGATCGCGTTGCGCACCGCGTGGCGATCGAAGGCAAAGCCCAGTTCCGCCGCGCTCGCCTTGATCCGTTCAAGGTGCAGTTCGAGCAGGGGAATCCCCTCGTCGGGCGAAAAGCGCATGGTTTCGATCAGATCGCAGCCAGCCGCGTATTGACGCACGAAACCCCCTTTGACCAGACACTCGCGCCACTCGGGCAGTGCCTCGCTATCCGCGACGATGGCCGAGCCCACACCCAGCACCGCCTTGCCGCGCCCGCCCTCGCCAGGGGTCAGCCGCAGGGTGCGGATTGCCACATTGAAGGCGGCATCGCCAGTGCTGTCGATCCGCCCGATCGCGCCGCAATAGGGCCCGCGCGCATCGCGCTCAACTGCCTGGATCAGTTCCATTGCCCGGATCTTGGGCGCGCCGGTGATCGACCCGCAGGGAAACAGCGCGCGCAGTATGTCGACCGCGCCCTTGCCCGGCTGCAACCGGGCGCGCACCGTGGTGACCATCTGGTGCACGGTGGGATAGCTTTCGACCGCGAAGGGCTTGTCCACCTTGACGCTGCCGGCTTCGGCCACGCGTGACAGGTCGTTGCGCATCAGGTCGACGATCATCAGGTTTTCCGCCCGGTCCTTGACCGAGGAGGCGAGTTCATCGGCCAGGGCCTGGTCCTCTGCCATGTCGCGGCCGCGCGGGCGGGTGCCCTTCATCGGCTTGACCATCGCCGCGCCGCCCTTGTCCGCAAAGAACAGCACGGGCGAGAGACTGAGCAGCCAGTGCGAGCCGTCGAACACGATTCCGCCATAGCCCGCGCCCGCCGCCGGGCGGATCGCGGCATAGAGCGCCAGCGGATCGCCGCGATAGGATCCGGCCAGCGGGAAGGTCAGGTTGGCCTGGTAGATGTCGCCCGCCGCAATCGCGTCCTGCAGCGCGGCGAAGGCGCGGGCATAGCCGCCGGGCGAAACCTGCGGTTCGACCGGGCCGACCTGCGCAAGGCCGTTGCCGCCTTCCTGAGCCAGCCAGGCCGGGACATCGGCGCTGGGCATGGCCTGGTAGCCGGCAAAGGCCCCGAACCACAGCAGCGGTCCCGCCGCGCCGGTGCGCTCAAGTGCCAGCGGCGCGAGGCGCGGCTCCAGCGCCAGGCCCGCTTCATAGGCCATGTAGCCGGCCAGCTCGTGCCCGGCGGCGCGCAATGCATCGAGCCGGTCGAGCGCCGGGGCGACCTCCTCCGGGCGGCGCGCGACGACCACCTCCACCGGTTCCCGGTAAAGCCGCGCATCGCTTGCCCCGGTGGGGCGAGCATCGTCCAGCAGGATGAAGGGTCCGGTCATCGCGCGTGCTTCTAGCGGGGTTGGACGCGGCTTGCAAAAAGCCGCTCGCACAAGGACTTTTCCCGCACTATTCCAACCACTCAGAGTCGCTTGGAGTATCGCATGGAAGACATCTATCTTGGCCTTGCCTCGAATGGAGAGCGCCAGACGCTGAAACTCGGCCGGGCCAACCGCCATGGCCTGGTCGCGGGCGCCACCGGCACCGGCAAGACGGTGACGCTGCAAAGCATGGCCGAACAGTTTTCCGATTGCGGCGTGCCGGTGTTCCTGGCCGACGTGAAGGGCGACCTTTCCGGCATCTCGATGGCCGGAAGCCATGAGTTCAAGCATGCGGACGTGATCGAGGCGCGGGCGAAGGAACTGGGCATCGACCCGTTCACCTACCAGGACAACCCGGCGGTGTTCTGGGACCTGTATGGCGAGCAGGGCCACCCGATCCGCACCACCATTTCGGAAATGGGGCCGCTGCTGCTCAGCCGGCTGATGGGCCTCAACGAAACGCAGGAAGGGGTGCTGTCCATCGCTTTCAAGTGGGCAGATGACAACGGCCTGCTGCTGCTCGATTTCGAGGACCTGCAACAGGTGCTGATCGCTTGCGCCGAACGGGCGGGCGAGCTGGCCACCACCTATGGCAACATTTCCAAGGCCAGCGTCGGCACGATCCAGCGCCAGCTGCTGTCCTTTGCCAGCCAGGGCGCGGACCGGTTCTTTGGCGAACCCGCGTTCGAGATCAACGATTTCATCCGCACCGATGAAAACGGCAAGGGCGTGATCAACGTGTTGGCCGCCGACAAGCTGATGCAGAGCCCGAAGCTCTACGCAACCTTCCTGCTGTGGCTGCTGTCGGAACTGTTCGAGGCGCTGCCCGAAGTAGGCGATCCGGACAAGCCCACCCTGGTGTTCTTCTTCGACGAAGCCCACCTGCTGTTCGACGAGGCCCCCCAGGCCCTGTTCGACAAGGTCGAGCAGGTCGTGCGGCTTATCCGGTCCAAGGGCGTGGGCGTCTATTTCGTCACCCAGAACCCGATCGACATTCCCGAAAAGATCGCCGGGCAGCTCGGCAACCGGGTGCAGCACGCGCTGCGGGCCTTCACCCCGCGCGACCAGAAGGCGATCCGCGCCGCCGCCGAAACCTTCCGCATCAACAAGGAGCTTGATGTGGAAACGGCGATCACCGAGTTGAAGGTCGGCGAAGCGCTGGTCTCGACGCTTGACGAGGAAGGCGCTCCCACCGTGGTCCAGCGCACCAAGATCGCCCCGCCGCGCAGCCGGCTTGGCCCGATCACGCCCAAGGAGCGCGCGATCATCCAGTCGATCAGCCCGTTCGATGGCAAGTACGACCAGGCGGTCGACCGTGAAAGCGCCGCCGAAGTGCTTCAGCAGAAGGCGCAGGATGCGGCCCAGGCCGCCCAGGTGGTGGAACAGCAGGGCGAACAGGCCCAGCGCGCCCAGCCGCGCGCCACTCCCAGCATGTGGGAAAAGGCCGGCAAGGCCGCCTTCGGCGCTGCGGCGGCATCGGCCGGGACGATGATCGCCCGCAAGATGAGCGGGCGCAAGTCGGCCGGATCGCCGGTGGCTTCGGCGGCCAGCGCGGCGGCGGGCGCAATCGGCACGGCGCTGGGCGGGCAACTGCTCGGCCGCTTCGCGCGCGGGCTGCTCGGCGGACTGCTGCGCTAGGCGGCGGCCGGGTTACAGCGGCAGGGTAATCGTCGCGGTTAATCCGGCCACGCTGCCGTTGGCGGCGTGGCGGTTGGCCAGTTCCAGCTTGCCGCCGTGCTGTTCGGCAATCGCGCGGGCCAGGGTCAACCCCAGCCCCGCGCCGCCGGTCAGGCTGTTGCGCGATGGATCGCCGCGGGTGAAGGGTTCCAGCATCCGGGCCAGGTCGGCCTCGGGGATGCCGGGGCCGTCGTCTTCCACCCGGATCACTGCGCGGCCCTGGTCCTTGTCGAGGCTGACCCGTGCCGCCTGGCCATAGCGCAGCGCATTGCCGATCAGGTTGCGCAGCGCGCGGCGCAGCCAGGTGGCGCGCAGCGGCATGACCACGCGCGGCCCCGGTTCCAGCGTCACCGGCTCGCCCATGTCCTCGTATTCCTCGGCCACCTGGGCGACCAGCGCGGACAGATCAGCGCTTTCCTTGGGATCGCTTGGCCGGCCGACCCGTGCAAGGCTGAGGATGTCATCCAGGCTGCGGGTAATGTCCTCGATCGTCGCGGCCATCTTGGCGCGCTCGGCATCGTCCTCGACGCTTTCGATCCGCACGCGCAGCGCGGCCAGCGGGGTCTTCAGGTCGTGCCCGATCGCGCCCAGCATCACGTCCTTTTCATCGAGCAGGCTGGCGATGCGGTCTTCCATCGCGTTGTGCGCCTGGATCAGGTGACGGATGTCGTCCGGCCCTTCGGGCTGGAGCTGGCCATCGGCCTGGCGGGTTTCGGCAAAGCGTTCGAGCCGCCCGGTCAGCGCTTTCAGCGGACGGGTGATGCGCCCGACGATGAAGGCGATCGTGCCCAGCAAGAGGCCGTAGAGCAGCAGGGTCTGGCCCAGCAGGGTAACGATCAGCCCGCGTTCGACCTTGGGCACCGGCACCCGCACGACGAGCCAGCCCCCGGCCGGCCGCAATTCCACGCCGGCGACCAGCAGGTGATCGGGCGGGGGCGGACCGCGATGGCCAATCACGGCGGCACGGCGCGCAACGCGCCGGGCCATGGTCGGGTCTTCGGCCAGATCGCGGTGGGTCACGGCGACCTGCCCCACGTCGATCCCTTGTCCGGCCAGGATCTCGCGCAGCTCTTCCTCGGCCTCATCGGCGCGGGGCTCGTTGCCGCGTAGCGGGCTGGTGGCGGTGCGTTCGACCCGGGTGTGACGAGCGGCGGCCAGGGCTTCCGGGATGTGCCCGGCGATGCGGCGGGGGGTCTCGTCTTTGTTCACGGCGCCGACCAGCTTGATCGCGGCGGCGTGGACCAGCGCGGCTTCGCGCCGTTCGGCCTGGGCGCGCCACAACAGGGTGGAGCTGATCCCCTGCGCGACCAGCAGGGCGAGCGCAACGGCGGCCAGCAATTGTCCTTGCAGGCTGCGCGGCCACAGGCGCGCGAAGGCGGCGGACATCAGCTGCCCGCCCGAACGCGGCGGACGTCGGCAGCCAGCATGTAGCCACCGCCCCAGACGGTCTGGATAAGGGTGGGATTGCGGCTGTCGACCTCGATCTTGCGGCGCAGGCGGCTGATCTGGTTGTCGACCGCGCGGTCGAACAGGTGCGCCTCGCGCCCCTGGACCATGTCGAGCAGGCGGTCGCGGTCCAGCACCTGGCGGGGATGTTCAAGGAAAGCCATCAGCAGGCGGAACTCGACCGAGGAGATCGAGACCATCGCCCCTTCGGGATCGGTCAGCCGCCGCTTGAGCGGATCGAGCTGCCAGCCTTCGAATTCCAGCACTTCGTCTTCGGCCGGGGGCGGTGCGCCCTTGGCCGCGCGGCGCAGGACAGAACGGATCCGCGCGACCAGTTCGCGCGGTTCGAACGGCTTGACCACGTAATCGTCGGCGCCGATTTCCAGCCCGATAATGCGGTCCATCGCCTCGCCCCGGGCGGTCAGCATGATGGTGGGGATGGCCTGGCTTTCCGACAGGTAGCGGCACAGCGACAATCCGTCCTCGCCGGGCATCATGATGTCAAGCAGGGCCAGGTCGGGCCGCTCGGTGCGCAGCACACTGCGCGCCTCGGCGGCGCTGGCGGCCTGCACCACGTCAAACCCCTGGCGCGACAGGTAGTCGGCCAGGGGTTCGCGCAGGGACTTTTCATCATCGACCAGCAGCAGGCGAACCGGCAATGCGTCTGTCATCGGGTCGTCGGCTCCGTCAGTGCCGGGATCAGTTGGCCGGCGGCGGCGGCGGCGGCGGCATCATGCCACCGCGCTTGCCATGGCCGTCATGCTCTCCATGGCCGTCATGCCCGCCGCGCATCTTGCCCATCATGGCGCGCATCTTTTCGTGCGCGGCCTTGCGTTCCTCGGGCGTCAGCTTCCCGTCCTTGTTGGCATCGGCCTGGTCGAAATGCTTGGCGTGAGCCGCCAGGAATTCGTCCTTGCTGATCGCGCCGTCCTTGTTGGCATCGGCCATGTGCAGCATCATCATGCCGCCGCCGTGGCCCATGCGGCCACCCATGTCGTGCTTGTCACCCTTGTCGCCATGACCCCAGTGGCCGGGGCCCTTGCCGTCCGGGCCGTCGCCGCGGCGGGCATGGCCAGCGGCGAATTCCTCGCGCGAGATCGCGCCGTTCTTGTCGGTGTCGAGCTGGCCGAACCGTTCGGCCTGGCGCTGGGCGCGGCGCGCTTCGCGATCGGCCTTGTCAAGCTTGCCGTCACCATTGACGTCCATCTTCGCGAACATGTCGGCGGCCATGGCCTGGGCCTCGGCCTTGGTCACGGTCTTGCCGGCCATCGGATCCATCGGGCCGGGGGCGGGCTGGGCCAGCGCGGCCACGCCGGCAAGGGCGATGGCGGTGGCGGCGGTCAGGCCAAGGGCAAGCTTCTTCATTGGTGCGTTCCCATCCTTGAAAAAAGGCGAAGCCGCGAGTCCCTGGAGGGAGGGGGAGGGGGGGGAACCAGAGGGACCCGCGGCTTCCTGTCCACCCTTCTAGATACGGCTTGTCACGCAATTATGCCGCATGACGACGAATTTGTCGCCATTTGTCGCAGGCCGGCACCGCCGTTCATCCGGCGTTTAGCGCGGCCGGTCCTGCGTGCCCAGCCCGGCGGTGATGAACAGCGCGCTGGCGCTGCCCGCCATGTCTCCGGTGAAGCGGGGCTGCGGCACCGCCCGAGCCCCCAGCCCAAGGTGGAGCTGGTGCTCGTCCAGCCGCAGCGCCGCCATTGCCGATCAGCCCATCACGAAGGCGTTGAGCTTGTTGCCGTCCGGATCCCGGAAATAGGCCGCATAGAACCCTTCGCCGCGCGGCCCGGGCGCGCCCTCGTCCGAGCCGCCATGGGTCATGGCGATGGCATAGAGCCGGTCGACCTGCTCCTTGTCGCGCGCTTCCAGCGCTACCATCACCCCGTTGCCGACCGTGGCCGGCTGGCCGTCGAACGGCTTGGTCGCCGCGATCCCCGCCGCGCCGCCGGGTGTGCCCCAGGCGATGAAGGTGTCGAAATCCATCATCCGCCCGGTGCCCATTTCCGCGGCCAGCGCATCATAGAACTGCGCGGCGCGGGGCAGGTCATTGGTGCCCACGGTGACATAGCCGATCATGGTCGTTCTCCTTTCGATTCGTAATGAGAACAATACAGGAACAAAACGGTCCTACAAGGGGGCGCAGGCCGCCTTGAGCCAGGCCAGCGCTTCGCCCGACAGCTGGGGTGCCAGCACCTGTTCGACCTTGGCGTGATACTGGTTCCACCAGGCCACTTCATCGCGGGTCAGCAGGCTGCAATCAACCAGCGCGCGGTGGATCGGGGCGAAGGTCAGCGTTTCGAAGCCGTAGTATTCGCCCTCCATCCCGGCGATCTCGCGCGGTTCGACCAGGATCAGGTTTTCCGTGCGGATGCCGAATGCGCCCGGCTTGTAATAGCCCGGTTCGTTCGACAGGATCATCCCCGGCAGCAGTTCCTGGCCCGTCCCGGCCTGTCCGCCGGCGGCCTTGGCAATTCGCTGCGGCCCTTCGTGGACCGAGAGGAAGCTGCCTACCCCGTGGCCGGTGCCGTGGGCGTAATCGACCCCGGCCTGCCACAGCGCGTGGCGCGCCAGGGTGTCGAGCTGGCTGCCGACCGTGCCCTTGGGGAACACGGCGGTCGCCAGCATGATGTGGCCCTTCAGGACGCGGGTGAAGCGGTCCTTGTGTTCGGCGCTGGGTTCACCCGGGCCGATCCACACGGTGCGGGTGATGTCGGTGGTGCCATCGGCATACTGCCCGCCCGAATCGACCAGGTAGATCGACCCTGGCTGGATCGGCAGGTTCGATTCCTCGCTCACCCGGTAATGCGGGCTGGCGGCATTGGGGCCGGCGGCGGAAATCGTGTCGAATGACAGGTCGCGCAGCAGCCCGGTTTCCTCGCGCAGCGCCTGCAGGCGGGCAGCGGCGGATAGCTCGGTTTCTCCGCCCTTGGGCGCTTCAACGCTGAGCCAGTGGAGGAACCGGGCGATCGCCGCCCCGTCGCGCGCCTGGGCGGCGCGGTGCCCGGCCTGCTCGACCGGGTTCTTGATGGCCTTGGGCAGCACGGTGGGATCGGTCAGTTCGACCACCTCGGCCCCGGCCCCGTCCAGCGCGGCAAACACCGCCTGGACCGAGCGTTCGGGGTCGACCGCAACCTTCTTGCCGGCCAGTGCCTGCAATTGCGGGACGAAAGCCTCGCGCGGGCGGATCGTCACCGCGTTTCCCAGGTGCGTGCGCAGTTCGGACGTGACCTTTTCCTCGGCAATGAACAGGTCGGCGGTGCCATCGGCGTGGGCGAGCACGAAGCTCAGCGCCACGGGCGTGCGGGCCACGTCCGCGCCGCGCAGGTTGAGCAGCCAGGCAACGCCATCCAGCGCCGAAACCACCGCCGCATCCAGCCCGCGCGCGCCCAGCCATTCGGCCACCTGGCTGCGCTTTGCCTCGCTCGACTGGCCGGCGAGTTCAGTTGGATGGACAATTGCCGGGGCGGCTGAGGGCAGCGGCTGGTCAGCCCAGATCGCGTCGATCGGGTTGCCCTCGACCGGCTCCAGCCCCGCGCCCTTGCCGCGCAGCGCCTGGTTGCAGGCATCGACCCAGGGCTTGCCATGCAGCCACGGATCGAACCCGATCTTCGCCCCTTCGGGTGCATGCTGCGCCAGCCAGGCGGCGACCGAGGTGGCCGGGACCGACTGGTATTCGAACAAATTGCCATCGACCTGTTCGCGCACCTGCAGGGTGTAGCGCCCGTCAACGAAGATCGCGGCGCGATCCGCCAGCACGGCGGCGGTGCCGGCCGATCCGCCAAATCCGGTCAGCCAGGCGAGCCGCTGAGCATAGTCGCCGACATATTCGCTCATGTGTTCGTCGGAAATCGGCACGACGAAGCCGTCGAGCCCGCGGCTTTTCAGTTCCTTGCGCAGCGCGTCGAGCCGCGCCTCGTGGGTGTTCATCAGCATAGAATGGTCCGGTCCGGCTTGCAGGGACAATGGCTGCATCATAGACCCGCGCCATGACCCTGACCACACCCCCCGTCGCCAAGAAAGTGCCGCACGTCGAAACCCACCACGGGATCGAGATTGCCGATGATTACGCCTGGCTGCGCGATCCCGGCTATCCCGAGGTCAAGGACGCCGAAGTGCTGGCCCATCTCCAGGCCGAAAATGCGTGGTTCGAGGCGCGCATGGCCCCGCAGCAGGGGCTGATCGACACCCTGTTCAAGGAAATGCGCGCCCGGATCAAGGAAGCCGACAAGTCGGTGCCGCAGAAGGACGGCGACTACCTCTACTGGATCGAGTTCGAGGAAGGCGCCGAATACAAGAAGTGGTGGCGCCGCCCGGTGGCCGGCGGGCCAGACCAGCTGATTCTCGATGAAGTTGCCCTGGCCGATGGGCACGAATACTTCCGCCTGGGTGCGCTGTCGGTCTCTCAGGACGGGACGATGCTGGCCTGGTCGGTCGACGACAACGGCTCGGAACGCTTCACCGTGCGGATCAAGAACCTGGTCACCGGCGAAGTGCTGCCGGACGAGATCCCCGGCACGCTGTCTGGGCTGGTCTGGGTCGCGGGGGACAAGGGGCTGGTCTACAGCCTCGCCAACGAACAATGGCGCACCGACAACGCCCGGCTGCACTGGCTGGGCCAGCCGCTGGCCAGCGACGTCGAGCTGTATCACGAGGATGACGACGGCTTCCGCGTCGGCGCGTCACTGTCGGCCAACGAGGAGTGGCTGATCATCGGCACCTCGGACCACGAGACGAGCGAAGTGCGGCTGGTGCCTGCCAAGGCTCCGCTCAGCCCGCCGCTGCTGGTCAAGCCGCGCCAGGCCGGGGTGGAATACGACGTCGACCTGCGCGGGGACACGCTGTTCATTCACACCAACGATGCCCATGAGAACTTCCGCCTCGCCACCGCGCCGCTGAGCACACCGGGGGAATGGACCACGTTGATCGAAGGTTCGGATGCGTTCTATCTGACGGGGTTCGAGTTGTTCCGCGACTTCTACGTGATTGAGGGGCGCCGCGCTGGCCTCGATCAGATCGAGGTGCGCTATTACGACGATCCGGCGCGGGCCGAGCCGATCGTGTTCCCCGAGGCAAGCTATACCGCGGGTCTGGGCGACAATCCCGAATGGGCGGTCAGCACGCTGCGGCTGTCCTATGAAAGCATGGTCAGCCCGGCCAGCGTGATGGACTATGACGTGGCCGCACGCACCCTGACCACGCTGAAGGTGCAGGAAATCCCCTCGGGCTACGATGCCGCGCTTTATGCGACCGAGCGGCTCGAGATTACCGCGCGCGATGGCACCAAGGTGCCGGTCTCGGTGGTCTACCGCCGCGACCGGACGGGGGCGGGGCCGCTCTACCTCTATGGCTACGGGGCCTATGGCATCGCGATCGAACCGGGCTTTTCGACCACGCGGCTCAGCCTGCTCGACCGGGGCTTTGCCTATGCCATCGCCCATATCCGCGGCGGGGATGACCTCGGCCGGGCCTGGTACAAGGCCGGCAAGCTGGAACGGCGGACCAACACCTTTACCGATTTCGTCGATGTGGCGCACGGCCTGATCGCGCGCGGGCTGACCGAGGCGGGCAGGATCGCCATTGCCGGCGGTTCGGCCGGGGGCGAGCTGATGGGCGCGGTGATCAATTCGGATCCGCAGCTGTGGGGCGCGGTGGCGGCGCACGTGCCCTTCGTCGACGTGCTGGCGACCATGCTCGATCCCAGCCTGCCGCTGACGCCCGGTGAATGGCCCGAATGGGGCAACCCGATCGAGGACAAGGCGGCGTTCGAGCTGATCCACAGCTACAGCCCCTACGATCAGGTGCGCGCCCAGGCCTATCCGCCGCTGCTCGTCACCGCCGGGTTGAACGATCCGCGCGTGACCTATTGGGAGCCGGCCAAATGGGTCGCGAAGCTGCGCGAATTGAAGACCGACCAGAACGAGCTGCTGCTCAAGACCAACATGGGCGCGGGCCACGGCGGCAAGTCGGGTCGGTTCGAAAGCCTCAGGGAAACGGCAGAGGAGTTCGCCTTCATCCTGTGGCAGCTGGGTGTGGCGGGATGACCAACCGCCACACCATGACATTTACCGCGCAGGCCCAGCACATCGACGAGCTGGGCCACGTCAACAACGCGGTCTGGGTCGACTGGATCCAGCAGATCGCGATTGCCCACTGGACCAGCGTGGCCACACCAGAACACCAGGCGCAGTATTTCTGGGTCGTGACCCGGCACGAGATCGACTATCGCGGCAACATCGGCCTTGGCGAGAGCGTGGAGGCGACCACGTTCATCCCCGCCGCCCCCACCGGCGCGCGGTTCGACCGGCGGGTCGATTTCCGCAATGCGGCCGGCAAGGTGATCGTCAGTTCGAACACCACCTGGGCAATGCTGGAGCGCTCGACCGGCCGGCTGGCCCGGGTCCGTGACGAGGTGACCGCGCCGTTCCGCCCGTTTGGCGACGAAGCCTAGCCCAGCAGTTCGGTCACCGGCACGTAATCATAGCCCAGCTCGCGCGCGACGGCTTCGTAAGTGACCTTGCCGCCCGAGACGTTGAGCCCGTTCGCCAGATGCGGACTGGCGCGCAGGGCCTCTTTCCAGCCCAGTTCGGCAATCCGCAGTGCATGTGGCAGGGTGACGTTGTTCAGCGCATAGGTGCTGGTCCGCGCCACCGCGCCGGGCATGTTGGCAACGCAGTAGTGGACGATGCCATCGACCACATAGGTCGGTTCGGCGTGGGTGGTGGCATGGCTGGTTTCAAAGCAGCCGCCCTGGTCGATCGCCACGTCGACCAGCACCGCGCCCGGCTTCATGCATTTCAGCATGTCGCGGGTGACCAGCTTGGGCGCGGCGGCGCCGGGGATCAGCACCGCGCCGATCACCAGTTCGGCCTCGCAGATCATCTGTTCGATGTTGGCGCGGTTGGAAAAGCGCGTCTTGGCGCGGCTTTCGAAATGGGTGCCCAGCCGCTCGAGCACTTCGGGATCGCGGTCGAGGATGGTCACGTCGGCGCCCAGCCCCACCGCCATCTGCGCGGCGTTGAAGCCGACCACGCCGCCGCCGATCACCAGCACCCGGCCCGGCAGCACGCCCGGGACCCCGCCCAGCAGGACCCCGCGTCCGCCATGCGCCTTTTCCAGCGCGGTTGCCCCGGCCTGGATCGACATGCGGCCCGCGACCTGGCTCATCGGCTTGAGCAGCGGGAGGGTGCCGCCCGGCCCGGTCACCGTTTCATAGGCGATCGCGGTGACGCCGGACTTGACCAGATCGGCGGTCTGTTCGGGGTCGGGGGCAAGGTGCAGGTAGGTGTAGAGCACCTGTCCTTCGCGCAGTTGCGTGCGTTCGGCGGCCTGCGGTTCCTTGACCTTCACCACCATTTCGCAGCTGGAAAAGATGTCGGTGGCGCGCGGCTTGATCACCCCGCCGGCGGCGGCATAGGCCGCGTCGGTCGCGCCGATGCCGTCGCCCGCGCCGGTTTCCACCCACACTTCGTGCCCGTGGGCGACCAGTTCGCGCACGCTCTCGGGCGTCAGGCCGACGCGGTATTCGTGGTTCTTCACTTCCTTGACGGTGCCGACGCGCATGGCTGCTCTCCTTCGGGCATATCGTTACAATTGAAACGAAATTGCTGCAAGCTTCCATCCCCGGTGGTGACCTGTTAGCCTGCACGGCGATGTACGAACGCAAGCTCAGGGCCTGGCTTGAAGCCGGACTGGTGGACGAGCCGACCGCCGCGCGGATCCGCGCGTGGGAGGCGCAGCACAGCCGCCCCCTGGCGCTATGGGCCGTGATCGGGATTGCCGCCCTGGCGATCGGCCTGGGCGTGGTGCTGGTGGTCGCGGCCAACTGGGATGACATTCCCGGCCAGGTCCGGCTGGCCGTGCACCTGGCGCTGATCGCGCTGACGGCGGGATACCTGTGGCGCAGCGGCGATGATCTGGCACAGCGCCAGCCCTGGGGGCTGGAAGCGCTGCTGTTCGTGCTGGGCATGCTGGGCATGACCTTCCTGGCCCATGTCGGGCAGGTCTACCAGACCACCTCGCCGCTGTGGCAGCCGCTGGCGCTGTGGCTGGTGCTGTTTGGCCCGCTGCTGCTGCTGCGCGGGCAAAGCTGGCTGGCGGCGCTGTTGCTGTTCGTGGTCTCGGTCTATGCGGCGTGGGACTATGCCGATCCGCTGCGCGGGGTAATCTGGGGCCGCCGCGCCGGGCCGGGGCCACTGGCGGTCACGGTGGTGACCGCGCTGCCGCTGCTCTATGCACCCTTCGCCGCATGGTGGCGGACCCGTTCGGAGCGCACGGCATTCTGGCTGCGGCTGGAACAGCTTGGTTTTGCCTACGGCGTGGGGGCAACCAGCCTGATCGTGCTCGGCAGCGGCGGCGATTCTTTTGACAATGACAGCAACGGGATGCTGACGTTCAGCATGCTGGCGCTGCGCGCGGTGTTCGCTGTTGCGGCCGGCGCGGCGATCGCAGCGGCCCGGCCCGGCAAGTCGGGGCAGGCGACCGGCGGGATCCTGGCGCTTTGCGCCGCGCTGCTGGTGATTTGCCATCCGCTGTCAGGCAATTCGGTGCTGGCGGCGCTGCTGTTCATGGCGCTGTGGGCAGGGATTGCCGGGGCCAGCCTGCACGCCGGCTGGCGCGGGGTGTTCCAGACCGCCGTGGCGCTGATCGCCATGCGCCTGATCGTGCTCAGCTTCGAGCTTGACGACAACCTGCTGACCAGCGGCGCGGGGCTGATTTTCAGCGGACTGCTGATCCTGGGGATTGCCTGGGGCGCAATGCGGATCGCGCGGACCTTTGCCCCGCCAAAGGAGACCGCCTGATGAACCCCCGGCTGGCAGGCGCGCTGGCGCTGCTGTTACCGCTGCTGGGGCTGGGCGCGGTCTGGGTGCAGACCGAGCTGCAAAGCCGCCAGGGCACCGAATGGGACGTGCCGGTGCAAGGCTATGACCCGCGCGACATCCTGCGTGGGCACTATGTGCAGTTCCAGTATGACTGGCCAGGCCCGAAACCCGATAACGGGCGCGCCTGGACCACGCTGTGCCTTGAAGGCACCCCGCCCGAGCTGGTCCGCGCCGTGCCGGTCTATGCCGATGATCCGGATGCTCCCCTGGCATCTTGCCCCTATCGGGTCGGGGGCGAAGGGCGCGCTGCCGAAAGCCTGGGCGGGCGGCTCTATGCGCCCAAGGACGCGGCGCTCGCCATGCAGGACAAGCTGGCCGACCCCAGGCTGCAGGGGATGATCCGCGTCCGCCTGCGCCCCGATGGCCACCTGACCCCGCTAAGCATGACCTTCCGGCCTAGAGCGACCTTGCCAGTTCGTCCCTGAACTTCGGGTGGGCAATGCCGATCAGCGCTTCGGCGCGTTCCTGCATCGTCTTGCCGTGCAGGTTGACCGCGCCATATTCGGTAACGATCCAACGCACGTCGTTGCGCGGGGTGGTAACCGGCCCGTCGAGCTGCGCGACGATCCGCGACACGGTGCCTTGCTTCGCGGTCGACCGGCAGGCGATGATCGAGATCCCCCCGTTCGAGGCATTGGCACCGCGCACGAAATCGAGCTGTCCGCCGGCGCCCGAATACTGCCGCCCGCCCATCGATTCGGAATTGCACGCCCCGCCAAGGTGGACCTGAAGCGTGGCGTTGACCGAGACGACCCCATCGTTCTTGGCGATGTGGCGCGGATCGTTCACCAGGTCGACTGGCAGGCTGTAAACGGCCTGATTATCGCCCAGCCAGTCATAGAACGCCCGGTTGCCCAGCGCGAAAGTGAACACGCTGCGCCCGGGGAAAGTCTTCTTGCGCCGGTTGGTCACCGCCCCCCAGTCCATCAGCGCGGCCAGCGCCGGGGTCATCAGCTCGGTATGGATACCCAGGTCCTTGCGGCTGCGCAGCCGCGCGCAGACGGCGCTGGGCAGGTTGCCGATGCCCATCTGCAGGCAGGCGCCATCGTCGATCATCGCGGCGACCAGTTCGGCGATCGCCTCATCTTCGGGGGCGAGCGCGGGCTCCTCGACTTCGGTCAGGGGCGAGGCGTGCTCGATGATCGCATCGACTTCCGAGACGTGCAGCGGCCGTTCGCCCATCACCCGGGGCATCGCCGGGTTAACCTCGACGATCAGCTTGCGCGCGCTGCGCGCCGCGACCGAGGTGTAGTCGTTGCTGGTGCCGAAGGTGAAGAAGCCGTGCCGGTCCATCGGTGAAACCATGGTCACGCAGGCATCCAGCGGGCGCTGGCGCGACAGCAACGCCGGACTTTCGCTGAATGCCACGGGGACGAATTCGATCGCATCGGGATGCCGGGCGATCAGTTCACGCTCGACCCGGCTCATGAACATGCAGTGCGGGCGGATGCGGCCCAGCAGGTCGGGGCGCAGCACCGTCTTCGCGGCATGCTCCATCGAATGGAAATACCACAGCCGCAGGCCGTGCAGCGTGCCCGCCTCGGCCCGGCGGGCCAGCGCGGCCAGCAGCGCGGGCGGTTCGGCCGTGGCCATGCCCATCGCGACGTCGCTTTGGCTGTCGACCATGGCCGCTGCCGCATCGGCAGTGGTCAGGCGCTGGCGGTAGAGGTCCTGAACGTCCATCCGGGCAGGTTAAAGCGGCTGGCCATCCTTGTCGCGGTAGATTTCGCGGCGGCCGACATGGTTGGCCGGGCCGACGAAACCATCCGCCTCCATCCGCTCGACCCATTTGGCCGCCGTGTTGTAGCCCACGCCAAGCTGGCGCTGGAGCCAGCTGGCGCTGGCCTTCTGGCTTTCGAACACGATCTGGCAGGCCTGTCGGTACTTGCGCTCCTCCGGGCTGTCGCTGGCGGTGGCGTCGAGGTCATCGAAGCCGAACATGCTGTCCTCGGGCTCTTCGGTGACCGAATCGACGTATTCCGGGCTGCCCTGCGCGCGCCAGTAATCGGCAATTCCTTCGACTTCCTCGTCCGAAACGAACGGGCCGTGGACGCGGCGGATCGGGTCGGTGTTGGGCTTGTAGAGCATATCGCCCTTGCCCAGCAGCTGTTCCGCGCCCTGTTCGCCCAGGATCGTGCGGCTGTCGATCCGGCTGGTCACGGCAAAGCTGATGCGGGTCGGCAGGTTGGCCTTGATCACGCCGGTGATGACGTCAACCGAGGGGCGCTGCGTGGCCATGATCAGGTGGATGCCGGCCGCGCGGCTCTTTTGCGACAGGCGCTGGATCAGCACTTCGACTTCCTTGCCGACGGTGACCATCAAGTCGGCCAGCTCATCGACGATTACCACGATCTGCGGCAGCACCTGGTAATCGAGCTGCTGTTCCTCGCACAGTTCCTCGCCGGTTTCGGGATCGAAGCCAACCTGGATACGGCGACCCAGCGGCTTGCCCTTGGCTTGGGCGGTGCGGACCTTTTCGTTGAAGCCAGCCAGGTTGCGGACCGAAATCTCGCTCATCATCCGGTAGCGGCGTTCCATTTCCTCGACCGCCCACTTCAGCGCGCGCACGGCCTTGCTGGGTTCTGTGACCACCGGCGAGAGGAGGTGCGGAATGTCGTCATAGCTCTTGAGTTCGAGCACCTTGGGATCGACCAGGATCAACCGGCACTGCGCCGGGGTCAGCCGGTAGAGCAGCGAGAGCAGAATGCAGTTGAGCCCGACCGACTTGCCCGAGCCAGTGGTGCCCGCCACCAGCAGGTGCGGCATGGTTGCCAGGTCCGCCACCACCGGCTGCCCGGCAATGTCCTTGCCCAGGATGATCGGCAACATGCCCTTGTGATTGGCGAAGGCTTCGGAGGCGACCATCTCCTTGAAGCTGACCATCTGCCGGTCGGCATTGGGCAGCTCGATCCCCATCACAGTGCGCCCGGGGATGGATGAAACGCGCGCGGAAATCGCGCTCATGTTGCGGGCGATGTCGTCGGCCAGGCCGACCACGCGGCTGGCCTTGATGCCGGGAGCGGGTTCCAGCTCGTACATGGTGACGACCGGGCCGGTGCGCACGGCGGTAATCTCGCCCTTGACGTTGAAATCGTCGAGCACGGTTTCGAGCAGGCGGGCGTTGCGTTCCAGCGCCAGCTTGTCGATCTTCTGGGCAGAGCTGGGCGGAGGATCCTTGAGCAGGTCGAGCCCGGGCAGCTCGTAGGCGTCGAACAGGTCGCCCTGGCGGCTGGCATTGGACAGCTGCGCCGGCTTGGCCGGGCGGGTCGGATCGGTGATTTCGGGCGCGCGGCGCGGGGCGGCGGCCGTTTCGGGCTGCGGCGCGGGCCCGCGATCCTCGCGCACCTTCTTTTCGCGGGCGACCGGGATCATCCCGTCATCGCCGGCGGTCGGCGCGGGGCGGCGGCGCAGGATCGTCGGCAGAGTGAACAGGCTGCCCCAGTCCACGGCAAAGACCCGGCCCGCCAGCACCGCACCGCCGGCCAGGCACAGCACTGCGGCGGCCAGCGTGGCCCAGCCGCGCCCGGCTTCGGGCAGCAGGGCGGCCAGGAAATGAATGCCCTTGGCGCCCAGCAGGCCCAGGATCCCGCCCATTCCCGCCGGCAGCGATCCGGTCACATCGGCAAAGGCCAGCGCCATGACCGTGCCCAGCAGCGCCATGGCCAGCAGCAGCACGCCGATCGGCCGCCACCAGGCGTGGTCGGCATGGGGCAGGTCGGCGTCGTCTTCCTCGACCAGGCGCCACAGCTTGCGCGCAAGGACATAGAGCAGCGGCAGCAGCAGCACTGAAACCGGGCCAAACAGGTACAGCGCGCGTTCTGCCGCCCAGGCGCCCGGCGCGCCCATCCAGTTGAGCACCGGGCCGCCCGAAGCGGTCGACGCGCTGGGATCGGTCTGGTGATAGGTGACCAGCGCAATCGCGAGGAACACCGCCCCGGCCAGCAGGATCAGCGCTCCGGCAATTTCCGCGCTGCGCCGCACGCTGCGTTTCAGCGTGGTGCGCCAATCGACCTTTGCGCCCCGCGTTCCCGCCGTGACTGCCCGTGTTGCCATGATGCTCCCCTGATCCGGACCGGCGTTATGCGCCCGTGGGTGACTCCGCGTCAAGAATCCTTGGGATTCAGCCGAGTCGCTTCGTCGCGGAAAGGCCGTCGATGGCCGCCCAGCACGGCCAGCCAAGATGCCGGGCGCGGCGCGCATCCATGCCGCCCAGCGCGATCACCGGCACCGGCGCCCATGCCGCGATGGCGCGGAACCGCAGCGTCCCCAGTCCCGCTGCGCCGGGATGCGAGCGGGTGGGAAAGACCGGGGAGAGCAGCACGGCATCGGCCCGCCGCGTGCGGCGCAGCTCAGCCAGCGAATGAACCGAGACCAGTCGCAGCAGCGCCGCGCCCGCGCCCAGCGTCTGCCCGCTGCCATAGGCGCCGTCCGCCCCCCAGCGCCGCGCCTCGGCCGCCGAACCGGACAGCACGACCATGTGGCCGCGGGCGCGCGCGATCCGCGCCAGCGCGCGGAACCGGGCGCGGCGCTCGGCCGGGGGCAGGTGGTAATGGCGCAGCACGAAGCCGCTGCCGCGCGGCAGGCGGCGCAGCGCCTGTTCCAGCCCGGCATCGTTGCGGGCATCGGACAGCAGCCACAGCTGCGGCAGGGACTGGCGGTTCTGCATCGCCCCGCTATAGCAGCGCGCCATGCATCAGCCACTTGAAGAAACACGCGCCCGTATCGCCCACGCCGCCAGCATTGCAGGGCGCCAGGCCGGGGATGTCACGCTGGTCGCGGTCAGCAAGACCCATCCGGCCGAAGCGATCGAACCGCTGCTTGCCGCTGGCCAGCGAGTGTTCGGCGAAAACCGCGTGCAGGAAGCCCAGGCCAAGTGGCCCGGGCTGCGCGAACGCTATCCCGACATCGCGTTGCACCTGGTCGGCCAGCTGCAATCGAACAAGGCGGAAGACGCGGTCATGCTGTTCGACTGCATCCATTCGGTCGATCGCCCTTCGCTGGTCAGCGCGCTGGCCAAGGCGATGGACAAGACCGGACGGCGCGTGCCGTGTTTCGTTCAGGTCAACATCGGCGCGGAAGAACAGAAGGGCGGCTGCGCTATTGCAGAGCTGCCCGCGCTGCTCGACCAGGCTCGCGCCGCCGATCTGCCGGTGGTCGGGCTGATGTGCGTGCCGCCCGCCGGCATCGAGGCCGCGCCGTTCTTCGCCCTGCTCGACAAGCTGGCGCGCGACCACGGCCTGCCGGGCCGGTCGATGGGCATGTCGGACGATTTCGAAACCGCGATCATGCTGGGCGCGACCCATGTGCGGATCGGTTCAGCCCTGTTCGGCGCGCGGGGGTGATCCTTATTCCGCGTGACGGCTGAGCTCGTCGCCGCTGACCGTCACCACGTGCAGCAGGTTGGTTGACCCCGGGGTGCCGAACGGCACGCCCGCCAGTGCGATCAGCTTCGATCCCGCTTCGGCAAAGCCGTGGCGCAGCGCCATGCGCTTGCCCTTGGCGATCATCTCCTCGAAGCTGCCGATGTCCTTGGTCTGGACGGCATGGGCGCCCCACAGCAGGGCCAGCCGCCGCGCGATCCGCTGGCTGGGGGTCAGCACCAGCACCGGCACGCTGGGCCGCTCGCGCGCGACGCGCCGGGCGGTACTGCCCGAACCCGTGAACACCGCGATCGCCGCAACGCTGACCGTCTGCGCGATCGACGCCGACGCCATGGCCAGCGCATCGGCGGTGGTGGCATCAGGCCGGACCTGGGTGAAGTGGACCCGCGCGCCGTAGCCGGGATCGCTTTCCACTTGCGCGGCGATCCGGTGCATGATCGTCACCGCTTCGACCGGCCAGGCGCCGCTGGCAGTTTCGGCCGACAGCATCACCGCATCGGCCCCGTCATAGACCGCATTGGCCACGTCCGACACTTCGGCGCGGGTCGGGGCGGGGCTTTCAATCATCGATTCGAGCATCTGCGTTGCCACCACCACCGGCTTGCCGCTTCGGCGAGTCACCTCGACGATCCGCTTCTGCAGCGGGGGCACTTCCTCGGGGTTGAGTTCGACGCCGAGGTCGCCGCGGGCGACCATGATGCCGTCAGCCAGTTCGATGATTTCCTCAAGCCGGCCGATTGCGGCGGGCTTTTCGATCTTGGCCATCAGCGCAGTCTGCGACGTGCCCATCAGCTTGCGCGCCTCGGCCACGTCCTCGGGCCGCTGGACAAACGACAGGGCGATCCAGTCCGCCCCCTGGTCCAGCGCGAATGCGAGGTCGCGGCGGTCCTTTTCGGTCAGCGCGGGCACCGGCACCACGGCATCGGGCACGTTCACGCCCTTGCGGTCGGAAATCACCCCGCCAACCTCGGCCGAACAGAGGATCGTATCGGCATCGGCGCGGATCACCTTCAGCCGCAGCTTGCCATCGTCGATCAGCAGGCGCTGGCCCTTCTGCAGGATGCCGAACAGTTCCGGGTGGGGCAGGCAGACGCGCGTGTCATCGCCCGGCGCAGGATCGCGGTCGAAGGTGAAGTGACTGCCGTGGCGGATCACCGCCTTGCCGCCAGCGAACTGGCCGACGCGCAGCTTGGGACCCTGCAGGTCGCACAGCACGGCCACCGGGCGGCCCACGTCCTTTTCCACCGCGCGGATCGCGGCGATCGTGGCGGCGTGGGTTTCATGGTCGCCGTGGCTCATGTTGACGCGGAACGCATCGGCCCCGGCGCGCAGCAGCTTCTCGATCATTTCCGGGCTGCGGCTGGCGGGACCCAGGGTCGCCAGAATCTTGACCTTGCGGCCGCGCGGATCGAACTTTGCCACTCTTGCACCCTTTCACTTCCGCCCCGCGCTATGGCAAAGCGAACCGGAAAACCCAAGGGATACACCATGAGCTGTGCCGAAAATACGAATGCGATCCCCGGAGATCCCCTCGACGCGCTGGACGATGCGGTCGCCGCCGCCGCATTCCGCCGCCTGGTGCGCCACCTGCGCCACCGTCACGATGCCCAGAACATCGATCTGATGGGGCTGTCGGGGTTCTGCCGCAATTGCCTGGCCGACTGGATCCGCGAGGCCGGCGCCCCCTATGACAAGGAGGGCGCGCGCGAGGTGATCCACGGCATGCCCAGCGCCGAATGGAAGGCGCGGTTCCATGTCGAGGCCACGCCCGAACAGCTGGCGCGCATGGCCGAAAGCATGGCCCGGAACGCCCCCGGCCACTGATTTCCACAGGGCGCGTTTTGCCCGAATCCGCACGGGCCGCTATCGCGCCGCCAACCGATTCACCTTGCTTGGAGATTTTCCCGATGGCCGAAGCCACCGACGACCGCCTGCGCCTGCTGATCGAGCGCGTTGAACGCCTCGAAGAAGAAAAGAAGGGCATCCAGGACGACATCAAGGACGTCTACGCCGAAGCCAAGGCGGTCGGCTATGACGCCAAGATCATGCGCCAGATCGTCCGCCTGCGGAAGATGAAGCCCGACGACCGCAAGGAAATGGAAGCGATCCTTGATCTCTACAAGGCCGCGCTCGGCCTCGGTTGATCTTCACCGGGGCATTCCTATCTCCTTGGCCAGGATGGCTTTACGAAAGGAATGTCCCCGATGATTTCCACCACCACCGCGCTGATCGAAGGCCAGCCGGTCAAGCAGTACCTTGGCATCGTCACCGGCGAGGTGATCGTTGGTGCCAACCTGTTCCGCGACCTGTTCGCCAGCATCCGCGACATCGTCGGCGGGCGTTCCGGTGCCTATGAGGACGTGCTGGCCGATGCCCGCCGCCAGGCGATTGCCGAAATGGAAGCCGAAGCGGCGAAGCTGGGCGGCAACGCGGTGATCGGGGTCGATCTCGACTATGAAGTGCTCGGCTCGAACGGTTCGATGCTGATGGTTACCTGCTCGGGCACCGCCGTGGTTGTCTGATCGGCCTGTCTCGGCTAGGGGCGGGCGCAAATCCACTCCTAGCTGACGGCGTATCCCATGGCAGGCCATTCCAAATTCAAGAACATCATGCACCGCAAGGGTGCGCAGGACAAAAAGCGTTCTGCCCAGTTTTCCAAGCTGTCGCGCGAAATTACCGTCGCGGCGAAGATGGGTATGCCCGATCCGGACATGAACCCCCGCCTGCGCGCCGCGGTCAATGCGGCCAAGGCGCAGTCGATGCCCAAGGACAACATCCAGCGCGCGATCGACAAGGCGAGCAAGGGCGACGGCGAGAATTACGAGGAAGTGCGCTACGAAGGCTACGGTCCGGGCGGCGTTGCCCTGATCGTCGAGGCGCTGACCGACAATCGCAACCGCACCGCCACCAATGTGCGCACCGCCTTTGCCAAGAACGGCGGCAACCTGGGTGCCAGCGGCGCGGTCAGCCATGGGTTCGACCGGCTGGGGCTGATCGAATACCCGGTGAAGGCCGGTGACGAGGACAAGGTGCTGGAAGCCGCGATCGAAGCCGGCGCCGAAGATGTCGAAAGCGACATGGGCGAAGAAGGCGGCCACTCGATCTGGACCAGCGTCGATTCGCTGCACGAAGTCGCCAAGGCGCTCGAAGCCGTGCTGGGCGAAGCCGAAGGGGTCAAGCTGGCCTGGCGCCCCGGCCTCAAGGTCGATGTCGATGAAGACACCGCCCGCACCCTGCTCAAGCTGGTCGACACACTGGACGATGACGACGACGTCCAGACCGTGTGGGGCAACTACGAGATCTCGGATGCGGTGATGGAGAAGCTGGGCTGATCATCATCGGCCTCGACCCCTCCCTCAGCTGCACTGGCTGGGGGGTGGTCGCCAGAAGCGGCAACCGGCTGACCCATATCGCCAACGGGCAGGTGAAAACCGATCCGGGGCAGAGCCTGCCCGAACGCCTCGTCACGCTCGACCGGGAACTGACCGACGTGATCCTGCGTCACCGCCCCGATACGGGCGCGGTGGAAGAAGTGTTCGTCAACAAGAACCCGCAATCCACGCTCAAGCTGGGGCAGGCGCGCGGCGTCTGCCTGCTCGCGCTGGCCCGCGCCGGGCTGGGCGTGGCCGAATATGCGCCCAGCTTGATCAAGAAGGCCGTCGTCGGCACCGGCGGGGCGGAAAAGGCGCAGGTCCAGGCCATGCTGAAAGTGCTGCTGCCCGGCGTGAAGCTGGCCGGAGCGGACGCGGCGGACGCGCTGGCCGTGGCGATTGCCCATGCGCACCTGCTGGGCAGTCCTGCAAGCAAGGGTTCAGCATCGCTGCGCTAGGCATCCGCGCTTTCGGGGGCTCAACCGGAGGTGTTCATGCCGCATGTTGCCAAAACCGCCGCGCTTGCCGCCATGGCCGGGCTTGCCCTGTCGGGCTGCGTCGCCAGCCGCTACCAGATCGCCGATGCGCTGATGCGCTATGGGCTGGATCGCAACCAGGCGAGCTGCGCCTCCGAATTCCTGCGCGGGCACCTGACCACCGGGCAGGTCGACCGGCTGGCCCGCGCCGCGCGCGACTATCGCCGTGATGGGCCGATGACCTTTGGCGATCTCGTCCGCGTTGCCGGCTCGCTGCGGGATGGCGAAACCATGCTGCAGGTCGGCGGCGCGGCTCTGGCCTGCAAGCTGGGGGCGGATATTCGCCTGCCGCGGCTTTGACCGCCCCGGTCCCTATCGGATAATTCGCGCGGCGGATTGCCAGCCGGGTGGTTTTGCGGCAGGAACAAACCATGATCGCAAAGCTCACCGGCCTGCTCGATGATTTTGGCCCCGATTGGGCGGTGATCGACGTGGCCGGGGTGGGCTATCTCGTCCACGCCAGCGCCAAGACGCTGGATGCCATGGGCGTGCGGGGGGACCGGGTGACGGTCCACACCGAGCTGCAGGTCAGCGAAAACGACATGCGCCTGATCGGCTTCGCCAGCGGCGATGAACGCGCCTGGTTCCGCCTGCTGACCGGGGTCCAGGGCGTGGGATCCAAGATGGCGCTGGCCGTCCTTTCCGCCCTCTCGGTCGAAGACCTGCGGCGCGCCTGTGCCGGCGGCGATACCGCCATGGTCGCCCGCGCGCAGGGCGTGGGACCGAAGCTGGCGGCCCGCATTGTCAACGAACTCAAGGACAAGGCCGGCGCCCTGCCCAGCGCCGGGGGCGCTGCCATCGCCGCCGCGCCGCAGGGCTCGGCCAGCCAGGATGCCGTCTCGGCGCTCCAGAACCTCGGTTTCAAGCCCAATGTCGCCACCGAAGCGGTGGCGCGGGCAATGGACGAACTGGGCGACGGGGCAAGCCTGGATGCGCTGATCCGGGTGGGTCTGAAGCGGGCGGCGGGATAGGCTATGACCGATAACCCCCTCCTCACCCCCCAACGCACGGTCGAAGATGCCGATGCAGCGCTGCGGCCCAAGACGCTGGCCGAATTCGTTGGTCAGGCGGCGGCGAAGGACAACCTGCGGGTGTTCATCGAAAGCGCCAAGTCGCGCGGCGAGGCGATGGATCATGTGCTGTTCTTCGGCCCGCCGGGGCTGGGCAAGACCACGCTGGCGCAGATCATCGCGCGCGAGCTGGGGGTGGGGTTCAGGGCCACTTCCGGCCCGGTCATCGCCAAGTCGGGCGATCTGGCCGCGCTGCTGACCAATCTGGAAGAAGGCGACGTCCTGTTCATCGACGAGATCCACCGCCTCAACCCCCAGGTCGAGGAAGTGCTCTATCCGGCGATGGAAGACCGCGCGCTCGACCTCATCATCGGCGAGGGGCCTTCGGCGCGCTCGGTGCGGATCGATCTGCCGCCGTTTACCCTGGTTGGCGCGACGACGCGGCAGGGGCTGCTGACCACGCCCTTGCGCGACCGGTTCGGGATCCCGGTGCGGCTAAACTTCTATACCGTCGATGAACTGGAACGGGTGGTCGCGCGCGGCGCCGGGCTGCTGGGCATCGGCATCGAAAGCGACGGCGCGCGGGAAATTGCGCGGCGCGCGCGCGGCACCCCGCGCGTGGCCGGGCGGCTGCTGCGGCGGGTGCGCGATTTCGCCCATGTCGCGGGGCAGGGCACGATCGACCGCGTGCTGGCGGACGATTCGCTGACCCGGCTGGAAGTCGACGCACTGGGGCTCGACGCGCAGGACCGGCGCTATCTCCACATGATCGCCGATATCTACAAGGGCGGCCCGGTGGGGGTGGAAACGCTGGCCGCGGGTCTGTCGGAACCGCGCGACACGATCGAGGAAGTGATCGAACCCTACCTGATCCAGCTGGGTCTGGTGGCGCGCACCGCACGCGGGCGCTGCCTGAACGAACGGGGGTGGAAGCACCTGGGAATCACCCCGCCGGGCGGCAGCCAGCAAGGGCTGTTCGAGGGCGACGATACCGCTGCGGATTAACCCTTTACCCTTGGGATCATTGGCATTTGCCGGCCATTCGGTTCCATAATGGGACAGATGGCCGTGCCGTGTGCGGACCGCAGGCAGAATCCCGATCCGGGACCACAAAAACACGGTTAACGTGATTGCCGCTTTAACTTTCCTCTGCGTTTTTGGCTCTACGGGGGTGTGGAAGCTGCAACCGATGCAGCTGGTTCGCTCCTTGTAGAGCTAAAGAGAGCAGAGCTTATGTCGGTTCGGATGGCACTGGTGAAATTGTCCGCTTTCGCAGCGGGCGGTGCTGTGATCGGGGGTGGGGCGGTGCATGTCGCCGAAGCGCCGGCGCAGCAGGTGCAATACGTCAAGCATGCCAAGGGCAGCGCGGCGAACAGCACCAAGGCCAAGCGCAAGATCGTGCGGCGCCAGGCTGCGGCCGAACCGCGCAAGATGAAGCGCATCCGCCGCGTCGTGACCCGCAGCTACAGCTGCGCCGCGCCCGAAGCGCCCCAGATGGCGATGGCCATGCCCCTGCCGCAGCTTCCGCCGATGCCGGCCCCGGCTGGCGGCGGCGGCGAAGTGACCGTGATCGGCGGTTCGGGCGGGTTCGGCTTTGGCGGCGGCTTCTTTGGCGGCTTCTTCGGCGGCGGCAGCAGCAGTGGCGGTTCGGTGGTGGTTTCGACCACCACTTCGGGTGGCTCGACCTCGACGTCCAGCTCGAGCGGCGGTTCCTCGACCTCGACCGGCGGGCTGACCAGCACCACCTCCACGGGCGGGATCACCAGTTCGTCGACTACGTCCACCGGCGGCGTTTCCACCTCGACGGGCGGGGTTTCGACCTCCACCGGCGGTGTCTCGACCTCGACCGGCGGCGTTACCAGCACCTCGACTACGTCCAGCTCGTCGGGCGGGATCACGAGCTCCAGCTCGACCAGCTCGGGCAACGTCACCTCGACCAGCTCGTCGTCGGGCAACGTCACCTCCTCGTCGTCGACTTCGGGCAACGTTTCGACGTCCACCTCGACTTCGTCCTCGGGTAACGTGTCGACCAGCTCGAGCACCAGCAGTTCGGGCAATGTCACCTCGTCGTCCTCGACCTCGAGCTCGACCAGTTCCTCGACTTCGTCCTCGACCTCGTCGTCGACGTCCACTTCGACTTCGACTTCGGGTGGCACCGATGTGCCGGCCCCGCCGATGCTGCTGCTGTTCGGCGCGGCGGCAGCGGCCCTGGTGGGTCGCCGCCGGCTGGGCAAGCGGGCTTCGCGGGCCTGACAGTCAACACCGATACTTGGGGGAAGGGCGGTCCGTGTGGCCGCCCTTTTCGTTTGGGCGCGGCGCGCAGGCCCGATCCTTCAGGCCGCGATCCGCACCAACAAAAAGGGCGCCGTCCGGTCTGGACGGCGCCCCTTGTGGCGCAAAGGCGCGGACGATCAGGCCGCCAGCTTGCGCAGCACGTAGTGCAGGATGCCGCCGTTGTTGAAATATTCGATCTCGTTGGCGGTATCGATCCGGCACAGCGCGGTGAAGGTGAACTTCGAGCCATCCTTGCGGGTGACTTCGACTTCCACGTCCTGGCGCGGCTTGAGGCTGGCAACGCCCTTGATGGTGAAGGAATCGTCCCCAGTCAGGCCCAGCGTTTCGCGGGTTTCGCCGTCCTTGAACTGCAGCGGCAGCACGCCCATGCCGACCAGGTTCGAACGGTGGATGCGTTCGAAGCTTTCGACGATCACCGCGCGCACGCCCAGGAGGTTGGTGCCCTTGGCCGCCCAGTCGCGCGACGAGCCGGTGCCGTATTCCTTGCCCGCGACGACGACCATCGGCGTGCCGGCGGCCTTGTGCTTCATCGCCACGTCATAAACCGGCAGCACCTCGTCGCCATAGCGGCTCATGCCGCCTTCGACGCCGGGGACCATTTCGTTGCGGATGCGGATGTTGGCAAAGGTGCCGCGCATCATCACTTCGTGGTGGCCGCGGCGCGCGCCGGAGGAGTTGAAGTCGGCCTTGGCGACCTGGTGTTCCATCAGCCACTGGCCAGCCGGGCTGTCGGCCTTGATGTTGCCGGCCGGGCTGATGTGGTCGGTGGTGATCGAATCGCCCAGGATCAGCAGCGGCTTGGCCTCGACGATGTCGGTGACCGGCGCCGGGGTCATGGTCATGCCTTCGAAGTAGGGCGGGTTGGCGACATAGGTGCTGCCCGCGCGCCACGAATAGGTTTCGCTGCCGGTGACGTTGATCGCCTGCCAGTGCTTGTCGCCCTTGTAGACGTCGGCATAGCGGGCCTGGAACATCGCGCGGTCCATGCAGGTGGCCATCGTGCTGGCGACTTCCTGGTTGCTCGGCCAGATGTCCTTGAGGAACACGTCCTGCCCGTCCTTGCCCTTGCCGATCGGGGTGGTGACGAAATCTTCGATCACGGTGCCCTTCAGCGCATAGGCGACGACCAGCGGCGGGCTGGCGAGGAAGTTGGCGCGCACGTCGGGCGAAACGCGGCCTTCGAAGTTGCGGTTGCCCGAGATCACTGCGGCGGCAACCAGGCCGTTTTCGTTGATCGCCTTGCTGATCGGTTCGGCCAGCGGGCCCGAGTTGCCGATGCAGGTGGTGCAGCCATAGCCGACCAGGTTGAACCCGACATTGTCGAGGTGCTTCTGCAGCCCGGCCTTTTCGAGATAGTCGGTAACCACCTGCGAGCCGGGGGCGAGGCTGGTCTTGACCCAGGGCTTGGGCTTGAGGCCCAACTCGTCAGCCTTCTTGGCGACGAGGCCGGCGGCGACCAGCACGCCCGGGTTGCTGGTGTTGGTGCAGCTGGTGATCGCGGCAATCATCACGTCGCCATCGCCAACGGTGAAGTCCTTGCCTTCGACCGGAACGCGCTGGTTCGACTTCTTGTAGGTTTCGGCCATGTCCTTGGCGAACACGTCGTCCACGTCGGGCAGCGAAACGCGGTCCTGCGGACGCTTCGGACCGGCGAGGCTCGGCACCACGGTGCCGAGGTCGAGTTCGAGGGTCGAGGAGAAGATCGGTTCGACCGACGGGTCGATCCAGAAGCCCTGCTCCTTAGCATAGGCTTCGACCAGCGCGATCTGCGCTTCGTCGCGGCCGGTCAGGCGCATGTAGTCCAGCGTCTTGTCGTCGATCCCGAAGAAGCCGCAGGTCGCGCCGTATTCGGGGGCCATGTTGGCCAGCGTCGCGCGGTCAGCCAGGGTCAGGCCAGCGAGGCCCGGGCCATAGTATTCGACGAAGCGGCCAACCACGCCGTGCTTGCGCAGCATATTGGTGCAGGTCAGCACCAGGTCGGTCGCGGTGACGCCTTCCTTCAGGGTGCCGGTCAGCTTGAAGCCGACCACTTCGGGAATGAGCATCGAGACCGGCTGGCCGAGCATCGCGGCTTCGGCTTCGATCCCGCCGACCCCCCAGCCCAGCACGCCCAGGCCGTTGACCATGGTGGTGTGGCTGTCAGTCCCGACGCAGGTGTCGGGATAGGCGACGGTGACGCCGTTCTGGTCCTTGCTGGTCCACACCGTCTGCGCGATGTTTTCCAGGTTCACCTGGTGGCAGATGCCGGTGCCCGGGGGCACGGCGTAGAAGTTGTTGAGCGACTTGGAGCCCCACTTGAGGAAGTCATAGCGCTCCATGTTGCGCTGGTATTCGATTTCGACGTTCTCTTCGAACGCCTTGGGGTGGCCAAATTCGTCAACCATCACCGAGTGGTCGATGACGAGGTTGACGGGGACAAGCGGGTTGATCTTGCTGGTGTCGCCGCCCAGCTTGGCAATGGCATCGCGCATCGCGGCCAGGTCGACCACGCAAGGCACGCCGGTGAAATCCTGCAGCAGCACGCGCGCCGGGCGGTACTGGATTTCGTTGCCGCTTTCGGTGGGGTTCTTCTGCCAGTCGACCACGGCCTTCACGTCGTCGGTCGAAACGGTGAAGCCGCCGTCTTCAAACCGCAGCAGGTTTTCCAGCAGGACCTTCATGCTGAAAGGCAGGCGGCTGATGTCGCCAAACTTGGCGGCGGCCTTGCTCAGCGAGTAATAGGCATAGTCCTGCCCGCCGACGGTCAGCGTGCTGCGCGTGCCGAGAGTGTCCTGTCCGACCTGGGTCATGCTGCGTGATCTCCTGATGTGGAACGGCCCTGGGGGAACCTGCGCAGTACCACCGCAGCAGGGCCGGTTCGTCGGCGCCGCCGATGCGCGCGAATCCGCCCTGCGTCAAGTGGCTGGGGAATCTCTTTCCGGCTCACGCCAGTGCGGAAGGGCCATCCGGCCCTTCCTTGCGACGCCGGCCCGCTCCCCCGGCCCAACCACCCGTTAAAGGTACCCTGTGGGTGGTTGGGCCGGGGGAGCGGGCTGGCGTTGCAAGTTGATCGCGGAGGCGATCAGCGCACCTGTTACAAAGCGGTTTCCTCGATATGCACCCGGGGTGCGGCGATCCAGCAGCCGATCACGATCAACACCACGCCCAGCAGGGTTGCCACGGTCACCGGTTCCGCGAACATCCACCAGCCCATGAGCGCGGCCCAGACGAAGGCGGTATATTCGATCGGCAGCAGCGCCTGGGCTTCGGCCCGGCCATAGCCCCAGCTGATCACCATCAGCGAGATCATCGCCAGCACCGCCCCGCCGAAGATGTCGACCAGCGCGCGGGTGCCCGGCACGGCGGCCAGCCACGGCGCGGCCAGTCCCAGGAACAGCGCGACGAATACCGTCTGGAACAGCGCCACCTCGATCGGGCCGGCCATCTGCGCCTGCTTGCGCTGGAGGATCAGGTTGAAGGCATAGAGCACCGCCGAAAGCAGGATCGAGCCGATCCCCCAGGCGGCATCGCGGCTGAACTGGCCTTCGCCCAGCCGCCCGGCGGCGATCACCAGCACCCCGCCCAGCCCCAGTAACGACGCGGCGATCGCCCGCTTGCCCACCTCTTCGCCCAGCAGGACCGCCGCCAGGTAAAGCGCGATCAGCGGGGCGATGAACGACAGGGCGATCCCTTCGGCCATGGGCAGGCGCACCAGCCCCCAGAAGAAGCTGGTCGCCATGGCCCCGCTGACTAGGCCGCGCAGCGCGTGCAGCTTCATCGCCGGGCGGTCGGGCCACTGGCCGCCGCGCCACTTCCACAGCGGGAACATCAGCGCAGTGCCGAACACCGAACGCAGCAGCATGGCATTGTAGGCCCCCGCCGCGATCGAGGCGTTCTTCATCAGCGCGTCCATCACGCTGAACAGCGCAATGCCCAGCGTGACCGCCGCGAAGGGCGCGGCGGGATGATCGCGATGGAACGAACCTGAACCGGATGACACGAGCGCTCTCCCCTTGCCCGCCGGGGTAGGGGAGCCGCCCGCGCGGCGCAAGGGCGGGGCAAGTCGTCGGTCGAATGGGGACTTGGCGTCGGCCCGCGCTTCGGCCTAGTCTGCCTGGCATGGAGCAGGCTGGACCACGAGGCGGCGATCTGGTGCGGCGGCATGGCTGGCCGACCAGGGCGTGGCACTGGCTGAACCTGCTGGCCATGGCGGTCCTGTTCATGAGCGGCCTGATGATCTTCAACGCCCACCCCCGGCTCTACTGGGGCGAGGCGGGATCGGAAGCCGGTCAGGCCTGGCTTGACCTGTGGGGCGATGATGGCCTGCCCTTTCCCGGCTGGATCACCATTCCCTCCGCCTACAACCTCGCTGATGCGCGGTTGTGGCACTTCTTCTTCGCCTGGCTGCTGGCCCTGGCCTGGGCGCTGTACCTGGGCTGGAACCTGCGGCGCGGCCGGCTGATGCGCGAAGTGTTGCCGCGCCGGGCCGACCTGGCCCCGGCGCACCTGTGGCAGGACCTGCGCGATCATCTGGCGCTGCGCTTCCCGCGCGGCGCTGCGGCGCTGCGTTACAACCCGCTGCAGAAGCTGGCCTATGCGGCAGTGCTGGCGGGGCTGATCCCGCTGGTGATCGTGACCGGCATGGCCATGTCGCCCGCGCTCGACGCGGCGCTGCGGCTGACCGTGGTGCTGGGCGGACGGGCCACGGCGCGCTCGCTGCATTTCCTGGCGGCCGGGGGGCTGGTGGCCTTTTCCGCGGTGCATCTGGGGATGGTGCTGCTGGCCGGGCCGGTCAATGGCCTGCGTGCAATGCTGACCGGGTGGTATCGCCTGCCGAAGGAGCCGGGATGAGCGAGCATGATCTGACCCGCCGCCGCCTGCTGGGCCTGGGCGCTGCCGGGGCGGGCGGCCTGCTGCTGGGCGGGTGCGACCGGCTGAACGAGAGCGCGGGCTGGCGCGAGACACTGCACGGGGCCACCGCGCTCAATCACCGCGCCCAGCGGCTGCTGATGGGCGATGCCCTGGCGCGCGAATTTGCCGAAAGCGACCTGTCGTCCACGTTCCGCGCCAATGGCAGCACCAGCGTGGCCGATGCGGTCTATCGCGCGCACCTGGCCAGCGGCTTTGCCAGCTGGGCCTTGCGGGTGGACGGGCTGGTGCACCGGGCGCTGGACCTGCCCTTGTCGGCCTTGCGCGCCATGCCGCAACGCACCCAGATCACCCGGCACGATTGCGTCGAAGGGTGGAGCGCGATTGGCAAGTGGCAGGGGCCACAGCTGGGCCAGGTGCTGGCCATGGCGGGATTGCTGCCCGCCGCGCGCTATGCGGTGTTTCACTGCGCCGACCGGATCGGGGGGCGGCCTTATTACGAATCGATCGACCTGATCGACGCCTTCCACCCGCAGACGATCCTGGCCTGGCGGATGAACGATGCGCCGCTGCCCGAACGCTATGGCGCGCCGCTGCGCCTGCGGGTCGAACGGCAGCTGGGATACAAGCACGCCAAGTTCGTCATGCGGATTGAGCTGGTGGCCAGCCTTGCCGGCCTGTTCGGCGGCAAGGGTGGCTATTGGGAGGATCACCGCGATTACCAGTGGTACGCGGGTATCTGATCCTCCCCTGCAGCCGGATTACATCAGCTTCTTCACCGCCTCGGCCGAATAGAGCCATAGGTCCGCGCCTTCCAGCTTCACGCTGCCCAGCGCTTTCTGGAACGCGGCCATGTGCGCGCTGGCGGAATGGGCGGCCAGCGCCGCTTCGCTTTCCCAGCGTTCGGCAATGCGGATCAGGTCCGGATCCTCGACATCGCGGGCGAAGGAATAGTGCAGGCAGCCCGCTTCTTCGTTGGTTGCCTTGAGCATGGCGACGGCATCGGCCTGGACCTTGTCGAATTCGCCCGTTGCCAGCTTCAGCCAGCCGTTGATCAGCAGCATCTCTCTCTCCTTGTCGTCCGGGCGCGAATCAGCACCACGGTTGTCTAGCCCCGCGCTCGTAACGGCGCGCCGCGGCGCTGGCCACCATGTCATCGGCAAAGGACTGGACCGAGCCATCGGGCCGGGTGCGCGACAGCACGCGCAGCTCGCGCCCGTATTCATCGCGCGCCACCGGGTCGGTGCCGGTCAGGGTGAACGGTCCCTGCTGGATCAGCGCCAGCAACCGTTCTGCCGCCCGCTCGCCCAGCTCCTGTTCTTGCGGGCAGCGCGGCGGGTGCAGTTCGGGGGCGTCGATCCCCTGGACGCGAATGCGCCGCGTCCCGATGTGGATCGTGTCGCCATCGATCACGCAGTTTTCAGCCGCGCCCGGCCCGCAGCGGGTGAACGGGGCGCTGACCAGTTCCACGCTTTGCGGCGGGGCGGGGCTGGGCCAGAGCCGCGCCAGCAAGGCGCAGGCCAGCACCAGCGCGGCGGTGTAAAGCCAAGGCTTCAGCGCCCGCCGGAACCGCTGGCCACGGGTCAGGCCCTGCCAGCGATGGGTCGGCAGGACGCGGCCATAGCTGGATTTGCGGCGGGGCCAGGGCATGGCCCGGGGGCTAACGCGGGGCGGTGCCCTGTGCAAGCAGGGCGCACCAGTCCGAGCGGCGGCCGCGCCAGGGTTCGGCCAGCCCCTCGGCCACGAGCTGCGCCCCCAGGCTCTTGCCCCGGCGGCTGGCCACGCGGAGCTGGCGGCCATAGCGGTCGCGCTTGCGCCCCTCGGTGACCAGTTCGAACGCCCCCTGGTTGAGCAGCGCGATCAGCCGCCGTGTTGCAGCCTCGCCGCGGGCCTGCTCGGCGGAGCAGCCGGCGGAGTGGGTCTCGGGCGCGTTGATGTCAGCCAGGCGCACCTTCTCGCCTTGCAGCCAGAAGGTGTCGCCATCGACCACGCAAGTGGTGCGCGGACCGGGCCCGCACAGCGCGAACAGCACGGCGGACAGCAGGGGGAGCGGCAGGGGCATGGCCCCTGCCTTGGCCAGAACTGGCCGCCGGCCTATCCGGGCAAACCCGCGGTTTTGATCCGGATCAGAGCGAAAGGAACAGTCCGGCCAGCGCCGCGCTCATCAGGTTGGACAGGGCGCCGGCGGCCAGGGCCTTCAGCCCCAGCCGTGCGATCACCGGGCGCTGGTTGGGGGCAAGTCCCCCGGTCACCGCCATCTGGATCGCGATCGAGCTGAAGTTGGCGAAGCCGCACAGCGCAAAGGTGACGATCCCCGCGGTCTTGGCCGACAGGTCCGTGGCCGCGCCGAGGTCAATGAAGGCGACGAATTCGTTCAGCACCAGTTTGGAGCCAAAAAAGCCGCCCGCGCGCATCGCTTCGGCCCAGTCCGGCGCGCCCAGCAGCAGGAACACCGGGGCAAAGACATAGCCAAGGATCATCTGGAACGACAGATCGGGCTTGCCTACCCAGCCGCCGATCGCGCCCAGCATGCCATTGGCCAACGCCACCAGGGCAACGAACGCGAGCACCATCGCGCCGACCGCGACCGCCAGCTTGACCCCGGTCTGCGCGCCTTGCGAGGCGGCCATGATCAGGTTGGCGGGGCGCTCCTCCTCCAGCGAGACTACCGGCACGTCGTCCGGTTCGGCCAGCGGCTGGTCCTTGGGATCGGGCATGATGATCTTGGCCATCAGGATCCCGCCCGGAGCCGACATGAAGGCGGCGGCGACCAGGTAGTCGATGCGGATGCCCATGCTGGCATAGGCGGCCAGGATCGTGCCGGCGACCCCGGCCATGCCCACGCTCATCAGGCAGAATAGCTGGCTGGGGGTCAGCGCGGCAAGGTAGGGGCGGATCACCAGCGGGCTTTCCGACTGGCCGACGAAGATGTTCGACGCGGCCGACAGGCTTTCGACCTTGGTGATCCCGGTGATCTTTTCCAGCCCGCCGCCGATCCAGCGGATCACCAGCTGCATGATCCCCAGGTAATAGAGGATCGAGATCAGCGCGGCGAAGAAGATGATCACCGGCAGCGCCGAAATGGCAAAGCTGTTGCCGCCGATTTCGGGCTTGGCCAGCGGGCCGAAGATGAATGCGGTCCCGGCGTGGGCAAAGCCAAGCAGGGCGGATACCCCGGCAGCGATGGTCTGTAGCAGCATGTTGCCCCACGGCACATAGAGCACGAGCGCGGCAAAGCCCGCCTGCAGCGCAAAGGCCGCGCCCACCACACGGGGCCGGATCGCCTTGCGGTCGGACGAAAGCAGGAAGGCCAGCACCAGGATCAGCGCCATGCCCAGCACACTGTTGACGATCTGCATTTAGGCCGTTGCCCCCGAAAAGATGTTGCGCGTGTTGGTAACGCCTTTGCGCGCCGGGTCAATTCCTTGACGCGGCTGGCGAAGGTTGCCGCGCCGCCTATCCCTCGCTAAGCCTTTGCAATGCAGAACCAGACCCCCGTGATCCCGCGCTCGCTGTTCGCCTTTTCGCTGCTCTACGGTGGGCTGTGCGTGCTTGCCGGGGTGATGGGCACCAAGCTTGCCTCGCTGGGCCACTGGCCGCTGCTGGGCGACCTGGCGGTGGAAAGCGGGATCTTTGCCTTCCTGTTCCTGGTGATCATTTCCAGCGCGGTGGCCGAACTGTTCGGGCAGCAGATGGCCAACCAGCTGGTGCGCTATGGCTTTGTTCCGCTGATCGTGTCGATGATCATGCTGACCCTGGTGATCCGCGTGGTTCCGCCCGCCTCGTTCTGGCAGGATCAGGACGCCTTCGCCCGTCTGCTGGGCCAGGGGGTGCGGATGCAGTTTGCCGGGCTGATCAGCTATGGCACCTCGCAGACGCTTAACGTCTACCTGTTTTCGCGGATCGCCGGAGGGCAGGGCAAGGCGCTGGTGCTGCGCGCCTGGCTGGCCAGCCTGCTCAGCCAGGTGGTTGATACGGTGCTGTTCATCACGATCAGCTTCTATGGCCAGGACCTGCCGCTGGGCCAGATCATGGAAGGGCAGATCATTTCCAAGCTGGTCCTGTCGACCATCATGGTCCCGCCGCTGATCGTGCTGTTCGTCAAGCTGGGGCAGCGGCTGGACCGGCCCTGATTTCCGTTTTGGCGCAGCCAAGACGGGGCATGGGCCGGCGCTGCGCCCGCCGACAGACGCAAGGCGACTCTGAATTCGCTTCAAATTGGGGGCAGGGGGGCCTATGCGCGCGGCCATGACTGACGCGCACGATCCCGCCATGCTTGCCAAGGCCGAAACGCTGGTCGAGGCCCTGCCCTATCTTCAGCGCTATGCCGGGCGCACCTTCGTGGTGAAGTACGGCGGCCACGCGATGGGCGATCCCGACCTCGCGCATGACTTTGCCGAGGACGTGGTGCTGCTGAAGGCGGTCGGGATCAACCCGGTTGTGGTCCACGGCGGCGGCCCGCAGATCGGCAACATGCTGAAGAAGCTGGGCGTTGAAAGCCGCTTCGTCGATGGCCTGCGGGTGACCGACAAGGCCACGGCGGAAGTGGCCGAAATGGTCCTGTCGGGCGCTATCAACAAGGAAATCGTCCGCTGGATCGCCGGAGCCGGCGGCAAGGCGCTGGGCATTTCCGGCAAGGACGGCGGCCTTGTCACCGCGAAGAAGGTGGAACGCACCACTCGCGACCCGGATTCGCAGATCGAACAGGTGGTCGACCTGGGCTTTGTCGGCGAGCCTGACCGGGTCGACACCTCGGTGATCAAGACCATTTCCGATGCCGGGATGATCCCGGTGATCGCGCCAATCGCGGTCGGCGCGGACGGCGAAACCTACAACATCAACGCCGATACCATGGCAGGCGCCATCGCTGCGGCGCTGGGCGCGGCGCGGCTGTTCCTGCTCACCGACGTGACCGGCGTGCTCGACAAGGACAAGAACCTGCTGACCGACCTGCGCCCGGCAGACATTGCCCGGCTGCAACAGGACGGCACGATCAGCGGCGGCATGATCCCCAAGCTCGAAACCTGCGTCCACGCGGTCGAAGCCGGGTGCGAAGCGGCCGTGGTGCTCGATGGCCGGGTGCCGCACGCGATGCTGCTGGAAATCTTCACCTCGCGCGGGGCGGGAACGCTGATCCGGGTGTGATGCGTTTGTGTTTGGTGCGCTGATCGCCTGGGCGATCAGCTTGGCCCGGCCGGGGGAGCGGGCCGGTGTTGCAAGGGCAGGCCGGATGGCCTTCCCGCACCGGCGTCAGCCGGCCAAAATCCTCTACAGTTCCCCCGTCTTCATCGCGAAGATCGGCGTGTGCGGTTCGTGCGCTGCCATGCGGGTCAGCAGCAGGTCCAGCTCGGGTTCGGCAATGATGATCCCCTGGTGCGCCGGGCGGATGAAGCCGACTTCGATCATGTGGTGGTTGAACGCGATCAGGTGATCGTAGAAGCCGAAGGCGTTGAGCAGGCCGACCGGCTTGGCGTGATAGCCCAGCTGCGCCCAGCTGACCGCCTCCCACAACTCGTCCATCGTGCCGACCCCGCCGGGTATGGTGACGAACCCGTCGGACAGCCGGGTGAAGGCCGCCTTGCGTTCGTGCATGTCTTCCACCACCACCAGTTCGGTGCAGTCGTGGTTGGCCACTTCGGCATTGCACAGCGCCTTGGGGATCACCCCGATCACTTCGCCGCCTTCAGCCAGCGCGCCGCTGGCGACCGCGCCCATCAGCCCCAGCTTGCCGCCGCCATAGACCACGCCGATCCCGCGCCGGGCAAGGGTGCGCCCAACCTCGTCCGCCAGCGCCATGTAGCGCGGATCGGCGGGGGTGGCGGAACCGCAATAGACGGCAAGGCGTTTCATCAGGGAACCTTTCGCATTGCGCAGGCGGCTTGCAGCAGCTTGCGCTCGAAACTGCCCTCGCGCGTGGCAGTGAAGGAGCGGGTGGGCGATGGTGTCACCAGGACCTGACGGGAGCCGTCCTTGCGGACCGAGGTGGTTGACCATTGGCGCCATGATTGCGCGACGCAGTTGAATTGCATGATGCCTTCCGCAGCAACCTGCCCCGTCTTCAGCTGGGGATCGGGGGCGTTCCGGCTCAGGACCGTGGCCTGGCGGATCGAGCCGCCGGGCTGCGGCAGGTCGCTCAACGAGGCATCGTCGATGAAAAACCGGGTCTTGCCGGGAGTTTCGGCAATAAACACCGGCTTCGCCATGCTTGGTGCGGCAAGCACTGCGAGGGCAGCGGGCAGCCAGCGTGACCGTCGGGCAATGCTCACTTCAGGTCCTCCAGCATCAGTTTGGCGGTGGCGTGGGCGCTGCCCAGCACGGCGGGAACCCCCGCCCCGGGGTGCGCCCCGGCGCCAACGAGATAGAAATTGGCAATCTTCGCATCGCGGTTGCGCGGGCGCAGCCAGGCGGTCTGGCTCAGCACCGGCTCAAGGCTGAAGGCGCTACCCAGGTAGGCGTTGAAATCCAGCGCGAAATCGCGCGGGGCATAGTGGAACTTGGTCACGATGCGGTCGTGGATGTCGGGGATCAGCCGCCGGCCAACCTCGTCGATTACGCGCTTTTCCAGCATCGGGCCAACCGTGTCCCAGTCAATCGGCAGCTTGCCGAGGTGGGCGACCGGAACCATCGCGCGGAAAGTGCTCTTGCCCGGGGGGGCCATCGACGGATCGGTGACGGTGGGATGATCCAGCAGGATCAGCTGGTCCTGCGGCAGCACCCCGTGTTCGAACACGTCATCCAGCAGCCCGATATAGCGCGGGCCGAACAGCGCCATGTGGTGCGGGATGCCCGGCCAGCTGCCTTCCAGCCCGAAGTGGACTAGGAACATGCCGGGGCTGTAGCGCTTGCGTGCCAGGCTGCGCGCCATTTCCGCGCCGCGCTGGGTGCCGGCCAGCAGCTCGCGGTAGGTGTGCATGATGTCGGCATTGCTGGCGACAGCGTCGAAGCGCTCCTTCCACCCGCTCTGCGTTTCGACCTCGGTCGCGCGGTTGCCCAGGGTGTGGACGTGGACCACCGGGTCGTGCAGCCGAACCGTGCCGCCCAGCCGGACGAAGTGGCGGGCCATCGCCTCGGCCAGCTGGCCCGCGCCGCCGATGGGCCACCAGACCCCGGTGTCCTGTTCCAGCTTGACCGCGAGCGCCTGGATCGCGCTGGTGGTCTGCGGATTGGCCCCGATCAGCAACGCCTGGAAGGTCAGCGCCTGGCGCAGGTGTTCGTCCTTCACCTGCGCGGCGGTGATCGACCACAGGCTGCGCCAGGTTTGCTGGCGCAGCAATGCGGGCAATGCCTTGGCCGCGGTGGCCAGGTCCGGGAAGGGCACGTTGCCCAGCCGGCGATAGCCTTCGCTCAGGGCGCCCGCGCTGTAGCGCAGGAAATCGTCCAGTCCGCCAAGGTCGCCCGGGGCGGCCTTGGCCACTTCGCGGGTCAGGCTGGCTTCATCGCCGGTCAGGTCGAACTGGGTGCCATCTGGCCAGTTGAGCCGCCAGAACGGCGCGGTGGGCGTCAGCGTGATGTCATCGGCCATGTCGTGGCCGGACAGCGACCACAGCTCGCTCAGCGCGGCGGGATCGGTGATCAGGGTGGGGCCGGCATCGAAGGTAAAGCCGTCGCGCTGCCAGGCATAGGCCCTCCCGCCGACCTTTTCACGCGCTTCGACCAGCACGGTCTCGACGCCGCTGGCTTGCAGGCGGATCGCCAGGGCCAGGCCGCCAAAGCCCGCCCCGATCACGCAGGCGCGGCGCGGGTTCAGTGCGGGGACCGCAGTCATGCAGGCAGCTCCGCGATGTGGCAGTGGACAGGGATCGGCGCGATCATTGCGGCGGGTTTAGGCGCGTCGGCGCGCCGCTGCAACTTTCCCGGGACGCTCGGGAAAATTCAGGTGCGGGGCAAGGGTTTGCCTGCTGTGTCGAGCACCGGGGCGGGATCGACCTCGGGTTCCGGGGCAGGCGGCAGGCCCTCGGCCGCCCGGGCATGGGCGACGAACTCCTTCGCCGCACTTTCCATATCGGCCAGCATCTGGGCTTCGATTTCGGGGCGCATCGGCTCGTTTTCCATGCGCACCCGGATCGGGGCCATGGCCTGGGCGGCGGCGTTCAGCTTCAGCAGGTGCGGCTTGGCCTTGGCCAGGCGGCCAAGTTCGGCCAGATCGGCCTGGGTCAATTCGCGCAGCGAGCGCGAGATCATCACGCGGTTGTCGGCCTGGACATCGGCGAGAGCCACGTCCTTTTCACGCATGGCGGCGGTGACCGTGGCCCGGCCGTCATAATTCTGCTCGACCTGGTGCATCAGCTTGCGGCCGATCGGCGAGCGGTAGAACACCGCCACGTCCTGTGCCTGCTGCGGGGTGAACTGCTGCTTCAGCGCCGCCGCCAGCTGGGGGCGGTACTTGGCCTGCACTTCCTGGCTGTGCTGGCGCAGGGTGGGCAGGATCGACTGGGTCAGCGCCTCGGACAGGCCGGGATAGTTTGCTTCGGCCTCGATCATTTCGGGGCTGGAGCGGGCCAGCTCGGTCGCGATGGTCGCCGCGACGATGCGGAACGCGGCTTCCTGGTCAAGCCCGCTTTCGATCGCGTCGAGCACGGCGAAATAGGGCGCGTCGGGGCTGGCGTTGGGCTGCGCCGGGACGGGCGCGGCGACGGCGGCCAGAGCAGCGTGCGGCACGGCGGCCAGCATCAGGACAACAGGCAGGACCGGCAGCACGCGCATCGGCAGAACACTCGCATTGGGCGGCGCCAATGCCGCTTTCATGCCAGTCACTTGGCAGAGCGGGCGGGGGGCTGGCAAGGGCGTTGCAATGGCCGGTGGGCTGGGCCATGCTGCCCGCCGCGATGCAGATCGAACCCGCCCGACCGGCCGATGCCCCGGCGCTTTGCGCGATCTATGCCCACCACGTGCTGCACGGCAACGCCAGCTATGAAACCGAGCCGCCCGATGCCGCCGAAATAGCCCGGCGCCTGGCGCGGGTGTGCGATGCGGGCTGGCCGTGGCTGGTGGCGCGCGGGGGCGATGGGGCGGTGCTGGGCTATGCCTATGCCAGCCAGTTCCGCGACCGCGCGGCCTATCGCTTCTGCTGCGAGGACAGCATCTACATTCGTGACGATGCGCGCGGGCAGGGGGTGGGCAAGGCATTGCTCATCGCGCTACTTGGTGCGGCCGAAGCCTGCGGGTTTCGGCAGATGATCGCGGTGATCGGCGGGGCGGAGCCTGCGTCCGCCGCGCTGCATGCCGCCTGCGGCTTTGTCGAAGCCGGGCGGCTGCGCAGCATCGGGCGCAAGCACGGACGATGGCTCGACACACTCTACATGCAGCGCGCCCTGGGCGCGGGCGATAGTGCGCCGCCAAAGGAGGAGCCATGACCAGCCGACTGATGCCTACCCGCGCCGGCGCCGTGCTGGCGCTGCTGATCGCGCTGGCCACTGGCGCGGTGCTGCTGGTCATGGGGCGGGTGCCGATCTGTACCTGCGGCACGGTCAAGCTGTGGTGGGGCGTGGTGGAAAGCGCCGAGAACAGCCAGCACCTGCTTGACTGGTACAGCTTCAGCCACGTGATTCACGGACTGCTGTTCTATTTCTTCGCCTGGCTGCTGTGGCAGCGCTGGGCACTGCTGGGCGGCCGGTTGCAGCGCTGGGCGCTGCCGATCGCGGTGGCCTTCGAAGGGTTCTGGGAACTGCTGGAGAACAGCCCGCTGATCATCGAGCGCTACCGCGCGGTCACGGTCAGCTACGGCTACGAAGGCGACAGCGTGATCAACTCGCTGGCGGACATCGGCTGCATGACGCTGGGCTTCTGGATCGCCAGTCGCCTGCCGTGGAAGGGTAGCGTGGCGCTGGCCCTTGCGTTCGAATTGTTCACCCTGGCGATGATCCGCGACAACCTGGCGCTCAACATCCTGATGCTGACCTGGCCGGTCGAAGCGATCCGCCTTTGGCAGGGCGCGGCCTGACAGTTGTGTTAGGGTGCGCACCCTAAATCGGGCTTGATTTGACCTTGATCCCGGTCAATGCTGCACTCGCGTTTCGAGTCGAAACTGAATGCAATGGCGAAATGCGCCGGGCATATGATGGAGAGTGAGGATGGCAACCGCAGCAGTTGAGGCACAGGCAACCCATGTCGACGTCCTGATCGTCGGCGCAGGCATTTCGGGCATCGGCTCGGCCTATCACCTGCAGGAACAGTGCCCGGGCAAGAGCTATGTCATCCTCGAAATGAAGGACACCTTCGGGGGCACCTGGGAAACCCACAAGTATCCGGGCGTGCGCTCGGACTCCGACCTTTACACCTTTGGCTATCGGTTCAAGCCGTGGGTCGGCACGCCGATCGCCTCGGCCCAGGCGATCCTGGATTACATGGGCGAGGTGATCACCGAAAACGGGATCGACCAGCACATCCGCTATGGCACCCGGATCACCGCCTGCAACTGGGACAGCAAGACCAACCTGTGGACCGTTGAGGCGACCGCCAAGGGCGGGCAGAAGGTCACTTACACCTGCAACTTCCTGTGGATGTGCCAGGGTTATTACGATCATGAAAAGCCCTACATCCCGGAATGGCCGGGGATGGACAAGTACAAGGGCCAGCTAATCCACGCCCAGCTGTGGGATCCCAAGACCGATTACAAGGGCAAGCGGGTGCTGGTGATCGGCTCGGGCGCGACCGCTGCCACCGTGATCCCCGAATTTGCCAAGGAAGCGGCGCATGTCACCATGCTGCAGCGTTCGCCGACCTACTTCTACTGCTCGGAGAACAAGAACGAGTTGGCCGACCGCCTGCGCGAGATCGGGATCGACGAGCCGACCATCCACCGCGTTGTGCGCGCCCAGATCATGCACGACCAGGACGTGCTGACCCGGCGCGCGATCGAGGAACCGGACGCCGTGTTCGAGGACCTCAAGGCCCTGATCCGCGCTTTCACCGGGGTCGAGGATTTCCCGTTCGAGCCGCACTTCACGCCGAAGTATCGCCCCTGGCAGCAGCGCCTGGCGTTCTGCCCGGAAGGCGATATCTTCCGGGCCGCCGTGGCGGGCAAGCTGACCGTGGTGACCGACACGCTTGAAACCTTCACCGAAAAGGGCGTGCGCACCGGCTCGGGTGAGGAAATCGAGGCGGACATCATCGTCGCGGCCACCGGCTTCAACCTGCTGATGATGGGCGGCATCCCGTTCAGCGTCGATGGTCGGCCGGTCGATTGGCACGAAACGGTCAACTACCGCGGGATGATGTTCACCGGCGTGCCCAACATGTGCTGGGTGATGGGCTACTTCCGCGCCAGCTGGACCCTGCGCGTCGACATGATGGGCGACTTCGTCTGCAACCTGCTCAACCACATGGACAAGATCGGCGCCAAGCGGATCGACGTGGCGCTGCGCGACGAGGACAAGGACATGCCGCTGTCCGACTGGATCGAGGCTGAAAACTTTAACCCCGGCTACCTGATGCGCGGGCTCAAGCTGATGCCCAAGCGCGGCGACAAGCCCGAATGGCGCCACAACCAGGATTACTGGGCCGAACGCAACGAAATCCCCAACATCGACCTCAGCGGGGACGAATTCCTCTATGACGGCCAGCGCAGCAAGGCGCGGGCCAAGGTGGCCGAACCGGCCTGACGGCCCGCCGCTAGCGTTCGATCATCGCAGAGGACGGATAGGGCGCGAGCAAGTCCCTTGCCCGCGCCCATTCGCCGTGCAGCCACAGGTGCCAGGCGCGCGGATCGGGCGGCAGCACCACCGGCATCGCCGCGCGTCCGGCCTGGCGGTACAGCGCGTTCGGCTCGGTCATCAGCAGGGCGAAACTGGGCACCTCGCTGTCCTTCCACACCCCGGCCAGCGCGAACAGCGCCTGATCGGCGCATGCGAACCAGTGCTGGCGGCGCTTGCCAGCACTGTCCCTGTCCTTGCCCCATTCCAGCAGCGCGGTCGCCGGAACCAGGCAGCGGAATTCGCTGTTGCGCAGGTTGCCGATCCAGAACGGGCTGTCGGGATTGCGCACGGTGAACACCGCGTTGCCGCGCTCCCCCGCCGATGGCGGCGGCGGTACGCCCAACTGGCGCGGGACCATGCGGCGCGGCTGACCGGCCCGGCGCGGCCCGGCCACGAATTCGCGCCCGGCGGTGATCACCGGCGCGAAGGCTCCCGGGGCGATGTGGCCGCCCGCCCAGGGATCCTGCCCGCCCTGCGCGGCGAACCGGGCGGCGATCTGCGCGGCATTGGCATCAAGGCGATAGATCGCGGGCATGGCCGGTCCATGCGCCATCAACGCGCCGCCCGGCAAGCGTTGCATTCATCCCTGCCTGCACTATCCTCGAGCTGAACCGAAAACAGGGAGATCGATCGATGACGCATCGCTGGCTGCTTGCCGCCGCCGCGCTGGCCATGGCCGCGCCGGCCTGGGCCGAAACCGTGGTGATCCGCGCGGGCAGTGTGCTGCGCGACGCCGGCGGCGAACCGGGCGGTCCGGCCACGATCACCGTGGTCGATGGCAAGATCCAGTCGGTGGTTGATGGCGCGCCGCCCGCGCCGGACGGGGCCACGGTGATCGACCTGTCGGGCAAGACCCTATTGCCCGGCCTGATCGACCTGCACGTCCACCTGTCGAGCGATCCGGGCGGCGATTTCCGCAACGAAGCGGTCGAGCCTGACGAATGGGGTGTGGTCGTGGGCACCCGTAACGCGCTGGCCACGCTGCGTGCCGGGTTCACCACCGTGCGCGAGGCAGGATCGGGCCAGTATGTCGCCTTCTCGCTGCGGCGCGGGACGGCCGAAGGGGTGATCCCGGGGCCGCGCATCGTGGCTGCCGGTCCGGCGCTGGCGATCGTTGGCGGGCACGGCGATACCACCGGCTTTCGCGAGGACGTCCACGCCGTGCTCGACCAGGGCTACACCTGCACCGGCGCGGTCGAATGCGCGGAAAAGGTCCGCAAGGCGAGCCGCGCCGGCGCCGACGTGATCAAGATCACCGCGACCGGCGGGGTCCTGTCGCAGCAGGGCCGGGGCCTTGGCGCGCACTTCACCGACGGGGAAATGAAGTCGATTGCCGATACGGCCCATTCGCTCGGGCTCAAGGTCATGGCCCATGCCCACGGCGCACGCGGGATCGAAGCGGCGGCGGCGGCCGGGATCGACACGATCGAACATGGCACTTTCGCCGATGAGGCGGCGCTGAAGGTGATGAAGGCCAGGGGCACCTGGATGGTCCCGACGCTGATGGCGCTGGAAGGCGTGCGGGCACGGCTGGGCAAGGGCATTTACACACCCACTGTTGAGGTCAAGGCCCGGCAGGCAATCGAAACCGCCGGGCGGCAGGTTACCCGCTCGAAAGCGCTGGGCGTGCCGATCGCCTTCGGCACCGATGCCGGGGTGTTCGAACATGGCCGCAACGCCGGGGAATTCGGCCTGATGGTCAAGGCCGGGCTGACCAACCGCGAGGCGCTGGCGACCGCCACCACCAATGCCGCGCTGGCCCTGGGCATGGAGGGAGAAATCGGCAGGATCGCCCCTGGCTACAGCGCCGACCTGATCGCGGTCAGCGGCAACCCGCTGGCCGATGTCCGGGTGCTGGAAAAGGTCGACTGGGTGATGGCGCGCGGGCGGGTGGCGCCATGAGCGTGCATTCCGCCATTGCCCCGGGGCAGGTCGCGGTGATCACCGGCGGGGCCAACGGGATTGGGCTTGCCGTCGCCCGGCGGCTGGTGGACCTGGGGCTGCGCGTGGCCCTGGCCGATTGCGACGCCGCGCAGCTCGCCGTGGCGGGCGACGCGCTGGGCGGCAAGGCGCTGCTGGTCGAAACCGACGTGGCCAGCCGCGCCTCGGTCGCCGCGCTGGCCGCCCGGGTCGAGGGTGAGCTTGGCCCGGTCGCGGTGCTGATGAACAACGCCGCGATTGGCGGCGGCGGGGACATCCTGGCCGATCCGGCGGGCTGGGACCGGCTGCTGGCGGTCAACCTGCACGGTGTGATCCACGGCCTGCAACAGTTCCTGCCCGGCATGATTACCAGCGACCGGCCGGGATTGGTGATCAACACCGGATCGAAGCAGGGCATCACCCAGCCGCCGGGCAACACCGCGTACAACGTGGCCAAGTCGGGGGTGAAGTCGGTCACCGAAGGACTGGCGCACACCCTGCGCGAACGGGTGGGCGACCGGATCACTGCCCACCTGCTGATCCCGGGCTTCACCTATACCGGAATGACGACCCGGCACTTCAAGGAGAAGCCGCCCGCTGCCTGGACGCCCGACCAGGTCGCCCAGACCATGCTGGACGGAATCGCCCGGGGCGATTTCTACCTGTGGTGCCTGGACAACGAAACCAGCTGGGAAGTCGATCGCCGCCGGGTGCTGTGGAACGCTCAGGACATCACCGAGGGCCGGCCGGCGCTGTCGCGCTGGCATCCCGACTGGAAGGACGTGTTCGCTGATTTCGCCAGCCGGGAATGAGCCCTAACCGCGCCGCGCCTTGAGCCAGGCTTTCTGGGTGCGTTCCACTTCCAGCATGGCGGCGAACACGCTCTTGCCGGGATCGGTCTGGCCGCTGCGGCCCAGCGCGTAGATCTGGCTGTAGAACCAGAACTGCGCGGCGAAGCTGTCGATCGCGCGCAGCGCCTTGATCCGGGTGAGGAACGACAGCGCCGGGGGGAACAGCGCCAGGCCCTGTTCGGCGCGCGGCAGTTCCGCCGCGCCGGCCAGCAGCCGGGCGGCGCCATCGGGCTGGGCGCAGAGCGGCCGGCCCAGGCCGATCACGTCGGCTGCGCCCCTGGCCAGGGCTTCCTCCATCGCGGCGCGACTGCGGAAGCCGCCGGTGACCATCAGCGGCACTTTCAGCGTGTCCTTCATCGCCAGGGCGAAATCGACGAAATAGGCCTCGCGCGCGATGGTCGAGGCGGCGACGCCCGGCTGTTCGACCGGCTCCATCCCTTCCAGCCCGAGCAGGCGCGGCTGTTCATAGGTGCCGCCGGAAATCTCGATCAGGTCCACCCCGGCCGCTTCCAGCCAGCGCGCCACTTGCAGGCTGTCTTCGAAGGCAAAGCCGCCGCGCTGGAAATCGGCGCTGTTGAGCTTGACCGACACGGCGAACCCGGCGGGCACGGCGGCACGGGTGGCCTTGACCACTTCGAGCAGGAACCGGGCGCGGTTTTCCAGGCTGCCGCCCCACTGATCGGTGCGCTGGTTGGCACGCGGGCTGAGGAACTGGGAAATCAGGTAGCCGTGCGCGGCGTGGATCTGCGCGCCGTCGAACCCGCCTTCGGCGCAGACCGCGGCGGCCTGGGCAAATCGGCGGATCAGCTCGTCAATCTCGGCCCCGGTCAGGGCCACGGGCTGGCCGAACTGGCCGCCGGGCAGACCCAGCTTGACCGCCGAGGGCGCCTTGGGATGGGCGTTGACCGGCTTCATCGTCTGGCGACCGGCGTGGCTGATCTGCGCCCAGAACTGCGCGCCTCCCGCCTTGGCCGCACCGGTCCAGCGGAGCAGCGCATCGAGCATTTCGCCATCGGCGGGCCGGTCGATGATGACATTGCCGGGCCGTTCCAGGTGATCGCCGTCGACGTGGACGTTGCCGCTCAGCAGCATGCCCGCGCCGCCCGCGCCCCAGACGCGGTAGAGCCGTTCCAGCTCGGCCGTCGGCACGCCGCGCGGGTCGGCCAGCCCTTCGGTCATCGCCGCTTTCGACAGGCGGTTGGGCAGCACGGCCCCGCAGGGCAGGGTCAGCGGTTGTTCGATCATTTTCCTGTCTCTCCCCCTGTTGCTTGCGGCGCTATGGCGCGGGCTTCATCGCCGGCACGGCGCGCGCGGCGTCTTCGGGCGTCAGCCCGGGCGCGGGCGCGGCGCTGATCGTTTCCAGCCGCCGCGCCACCCGCCCGGCGCGCTGGATGGCGCGGACCAGCCGGGGATAGACCCCGCAGCGGCACAGGTTGGGCACGGCGGCCTTGATGTCTTCCGGCGTCGGATCGGCATTGCGGGCGAGCAGCGCGGCGGCCGACATGACGATGCCGGGCGTGCAGAACCCGCACTGGATCGCCTGTTCGGCAACCATCGCCTGCTGCACCGGGTGCGAGCGGTCGGGCGACAGCCCTTCGATCGTGGTGACCACGCGGCCTTCGGCTTCGGCCAGCGTGATCAGGCAGCTGCGCAGCGCCGCACCATCGACCATGACCATGCAGGCGCCGCAATCGCCCACCCCGCAGCCATATTTGGTGCCGGTCAGGTTGGCGGCATCGCGCAGCGCCCACAGCAGCGGGGTCTGCGGGTCCATCTTGAATTCGACGGGCCGTTCGTTGACGGTCAGGCGGGTCATGCGCCGGCCTGGTTCAGTCGCGCCAGGACCGGTCGATCTTGTCGATCCGCCGCACCCAGGCCGCGAAATCGGCGCCGCCGGGGACATGGCCGGGCACGTTCGCCTCGTGCAGGTCGCGCTGGTGGACGGCGACCACTTCGTCCGGGATCACCACCGGCTGGCCGGCGGCCATGGTCGCCAGCTGGATCTCGCAGGCGCGTTGCAGCGACCAGTGCAGGATGAAGATTTCCGGGATCGACCGGCCCAGGATCACCGGGCCGTGGTTCTTCAGCATCAGGATGCGCTTGTCGCCCAGGTTCTTCAGCAGCCGCTCGCCTTCCTCGGCGCGCACGGTGATGCCTTCGAATTCATGATAGGCCAGCCGCCCGGCAAAGTTGCAGGCATAGAAATTCACCGGCTGCAGCCCGCCTTCCAGGCTGCACACCGCCATGGTCGCGGTGGTGTGGGTGTGGACGATGGCGTGCGCCCAGGGCAGGTGGCGGTGGAAATAGCTGTGCTGGACGAACCCGGCCTTGTTCACCGGATAGGGGCTGCCATCCAGCGTGTTGCCGTCGATGTCGATCTTGACCAGGTTGCTGGCGCAGACTTCGGAATAGAGCAGGCCATAGGGGTTGATCAGGAAGGCGTTATCCTCGCCCGGGACCTTGACCGAGATGTGGTTGTAGATCGATTCCGACCAGCCGAGGTGATCGAACACCCGGTAGCACGCGGCCAGCTGCTGGCGGGCCTGCCATTCTTCCTCGCTGCAATCGACGTGGCGGCCGCCGTGATGGCTGGTGGGCGCGCTGGATTGGGTGGCCATGCTGATACTCCGGTTCGGGTTTGAAACCGAAGTAACTGTCCGTTGCCCCGGACGCAACACCGGCCCGTTATCGCCCGATGGCGACACTCACCCCTGCCCACAGCGTGCGCGGGGTGCCATAGTCGATCGAGCCGCCCTGGTTGCGGGTGACCACCGTCTCGTCGGTCAGGTTTTCGCCGCGCAGCACCACGGTCAGGCGCTTGCCCAGCGGAATCCTGACCACGGCGTCAAACGTGGTTGCGGCGGGCAGGCGGTCGGTCTGCAGGTCATCCTCGAACTGCACGCCGGTGTGGCGCAGCGTGCCGGCCACCAGCCAGCCCGGCGCGGGCGTCCAGGCCAGGGTGGCGCTGGCGGCAATCCTGGGGACTTGCGCCGGGCGCTTGCCATCGAGCGCGGCGGACGCGCCGCTGGCGCGCACCTTGGCGTCGATCAGCGCGAGCGAGCCATCGAAGCGCAGCGCGCCGAGCGGCACCGCCAGGTCGAGTTCCGCCCCGCGCGAGCGGATCGCATCGACGTTGCGGCGTTCGCGCAGGTTGGTGCCGATGGTGACATTGGCGATGGCATGGCGCACCTTGTTGTCGAACAGGGTGGCGCCGATACGGATGTCGCCACCCAGGTTCAGGTCGATCCCCGCTTCATAGCCCAGCAGGTCCTCGTTGCGCAGCGCCGCATTGGCGCGGGTGGTGACGGGGAAGACGGCGAAGGGGCGGTACAGCTCGTTCAGCGTTGGCTGGCGCAGCCCGGTATAGGCCGCGCCGCGCAGCGCCACCACCGGCGCCAGCTGCCAGCGCGCGCCGCCGCGCCAGCTGGCTTCCCAGCCGCTGCGATCCGCGAACAGGTTGGTCAGCGTCGGCGTGCCGGCGGCATTGGTTTCGGCGTAGGAACCGCGGCTCACCGTCCAGCGGTCGGCGCGCAGCCCGCCGGTCACCTCCAGCGTGCCAAGCGTCAGGGTGTCTTCCAGGTAAAGGCCAAGGTCGCTGTTGCGCCCGCCTGCGCGGCGGCGCACGGTAACCGCGCCGGTGCCCGCGTTATAGGCGGTTTCCTGGGTGCGGCCGGTGCCCAGCCGCCAGTCCGCGCCCAGCCGCAGCTCGTGCCCGCTGCCCACCGGGGGGCGCAGTTCCAGCTTGGCCCCAAGGCCGGTGGCCGGGGTGCGATACTGGTCAAGGCTCTTGCGGAACGAGGTCGAGGAGATCACCAGGCTGGAGAAATTGCGCACCTGGACATAGGCCAGGGCGTCGAACTGCCAGGCACCCTTGCCGACCAGGCGCAGACTGGCGTCCTGTCCGCTGGACGTGTTGCGCGCCCCGGCAAAGCGCAGTTCGCGCCGGTCGTCATAGGCCTGCACGCGGGCCTGCAATTCGATGTCGGGGGTGATCGGGGCCACGCCGCGCAGCGCGGCGGACCAGCTGTCATAGCCGGCGCGAACGCTGGCGGGCACGCGCTGGGCGGGCGGGGTGGTCCAGAACCCCTGGCCCCGGTCCCACCGGCCCGACAGCACGGCAAAGCCGCCGCCCAGGTTCGGGGCGAGCGTGGCGCCAAGCTCGGTCTCGCCGCGATCGTTGACCAGGGCGCGCGCTTCGAGGAAGGCAAGGTCATCCGGCCCGGCGCTCTGCAATTCGATCGTGCCGGCCACGGCCCCCGCTCCGAAGGCACCGGAACCGCCGCCGCGCGTCACCTGGGCGGCGCGCAGCCGTTCCGGGGTGATCGCCGAAAAGGGAATGAAGCCGAAGAACGGATCGGCCTGGGGCACGCCGTCAAGCAGCAGCAGGGTGCGGCTGGAGGCGTTGCCGCCCAGCCCGCGAAAGGTCACCCCTTGCGCCGAAGGGTTGGCCGAACGGCTGTCCGAACGGCGGAACTGCTGGAAGCCTGCGACCGATGACAGCACGTCTTCCAGCCGCCCGGAGGCCGAAGCGGCGGCGCGGGCGCTGTCGATGGTGACGGCGGCATAGACCGGATCGCTCTGGCTGCGGTCAAGCCCGCGCCCGGTGACGACGATTTCCTGCGGAGCGTCCTCGGCATGGACGGCGGCGGGTAGCAGGGCGATTGCAGGCAGGGCCAGCGAGGCAAGGGTACGGCGCATGATGGTGCGGGCCATTGCCGTTCGGACCTGACTTTTCAATGACGGAAAGCGGTCATTCCGAAAATTCGATCGCATAGCCGGCCGCCCGGACGGTGCGTATCACGCTGTCCGTGCCGGGGCGGTCGACCGCCTGGCGCAGGCGGCGGACGTGGACATCGACCGTGCGTTCGTCGATGTCGCTGTCCATCCCCCAGACCGCGTCGATCAGCTGGGCGCGCGAATGGACCCGGCCGGGACGTTCCATGAAATGGCGCAGCAGTCGAAACTCGGTCGGCCCCAGCTTCACCGCCTCGCCCCCCCGGCGGACGCGGTGGGCCACCGGGTCCAGTTCCAGGTCGGCCACGCGCAGCACGCCGTCTTCCAGCGCGGGGCGGCTGCGGCGCAGCAGCGCCTCGATCCGGGCGAGCAGCTCGCGCGGGGAAAACGGCTTGGTGACGTAATCGTCGGCCCCGGTCTTGAGGCCGCGGATGCGGTCTTCCTCCTCGCCGCGCGCGGTCAGCATCAGGATCGGCAGGCGGGCCGTCTCCTTGGCCCGGCGCAGCTGGCGGCAGACTTCGATCCCCGACAGGCTTTCGACCATCCAGTCCAGCACGATCAGGTCGGGCTGGCTTTCGCGGACCATCAGCAGGGCTTCCTCGCCGTCCGGCGTGACGCGCACGTCATAGCCTTCGGACTTGAGGTGCCATTCGAGCAGGCCCGAAAGGGCCACGTCATCCTCGACGATGAGGACGGACAGTGCCATCAGTCGACCTCGTCCCCTTCGACCGGGCTTTCGCGCCCGGCGTGGTACATCCCGGTGGCGGCGAAATAGACCATTTCCGCGACATTGGTGGCGTGATCGCCGATCCGTTCGATGTTGCGGGTGATGAACAGCAATTGCGCCGCGCTGGAAATGGTCGCCGGGTTTTCCATCATGTGGGCCACCAGGTTGCGGAAGATGCTGTCGTAGAAGTTGTCCAGCTTCTCGTCGCGCTCGATCACTTCGATCGCCAGCTCCGCATCGCGCGCGCCATAGGCGTTGAGCACGTCGCGGACCATGCCCTGGGCGATTTCGGCCATGGCCGGGATCAGGATCAGCGGTTCGAACTTCTTCATCCGTTCGATATGGCCGACGCGCTTGGCGATGTTCTTGGCATAGTCGCCGATACGCTCGACCACGCCGGAAATCTTCAGCGCGGCGATCACGTCGCGCAGGTCGTCGGCCATCGGCGCGCGCAGCGCGATGATCCGCACGGCCAGCCGGTCAACCTCGGCCTCGAGCGCGTCGAGCCGGGCGTCGGCGGCGACCACGGCATGAGCCTTGGTCTCGTCGCGCTTGACCAGCGCGTCCATCGCGTCCTTGATCGCCACTTCGGCCAGGCCGCCCATTTCGGCGATCAGCCCGCGCAGCTGGGAAATCTCGTTGTCGAATGCCTTGACGGTATGTTCGGCCATGTGTCCGTTCCTCAGCCGTAGCGGCCAGTGATGTAATCCTTGGTGCGCTCTTCGCGCGGATTGGTGAAGATCTGCGAGGTTTCGCCGTATTCGACCATGGTCCCGAGGTGGAAGAAGGCGGTGCGCTGCGACACGCGGGCGGCCTGCTGCATCGAATGGGTGACGATGACGATGGCGTAGCGGTCCTTCAACTCGTCGATCAGTTCCTCGATCCGCGCGGTGGCGATCGGGTCGAGCGCCGAGCACGGCTCGTCCATCAGGATCACTTCGGGGCTGACGGCGATGGCGCGGGCGATGCACAGGCGCTGCTGCTGCCCGCCCGACAGCGCGGTGCCGGCGTCCGACAGGCGGTCCTTGACCTCGTCCCACAGGCCGGCGCGGCGCAGCGATTTCTCGACGATGGCGTCCAGTTCGGCCTTGTCCCCGGCCAGGCCGTGGATGCGCGGACCATAGGCGACGTTTTCGTAGATCGACTTGGGGAACGGGTTGGGCTTCTGGAACACCATGCCGACCCGCGCGCGCAGTTCGACCACGTCCATGCCGCTGCCGTAGATGTGTTCGCCGTCCAGCCGGATCTCGCCGGTCACGCGGCAGCCGGCGATGGTGTCGTTCATGCGGTTGAGCGTGCGCAGGAACGTGCTCTTGCCGCAGCCCGACGGGCCGATGAAGGCGGTGACCGCCCCGGTGGAGATGTCGATCGAGACATCGTTGATGGCCTGCTTTTCGCCGTAAAAGACGTTGACGGCGCGGGCCTCGATCTTGAGTTGCGGGTTGGTCATGGGGTTACCAGCGAGTCTCGAACTTGTTGCGAAGGTAGATGGCCAGGCCGTTCATGGCCAGCAGCAGCGCCAGCAGCACGATGATCGCCGCCGAGGTGTTCTGGACAAAGGCCTGGTCGATTTCGTCCGACCACAGGAAGATCTGCATCGGCATGACGCTGGCCGGATCGGTGATCCCGCCCGGCGGGGTGGCGACGAAGGCGCGCATCCCGATCATCAGCAGCGGCGCGGTTTCACCCAGCGCACGGGCCATGCCGATGATCGTGCCGGTGAGGATGCCGGGCAGGGCCAGCGGCAGGACGTGGTGGAACACCGCCTGGACCGGGCTGGCGCCCACCGCCAGCGCGGCATCGCGGATCGACGGGGGCACGGCCTTCAGCGCGGTGCGCCCGGAAATCACGATCACCGGCATGGTCATCAGCGCCAGGGTCATGCCGCCGACCAGCGGGCTGGAACGGGGCATGTGCAGCGTGTTGATGAACACCGCCAGGCCCAGCAGGCCGAAGATGATCGATGGGACGGCGGCCAGGTTGTTGATCGACACTTCGACCCATTCCACCCAGCGCCGCCCCTTGGGCGCGAATTCCTCAAGATAGACCGCCGCCAGCACGCCCAGCGGGAACGACAGCGCAAGCGTGACGCCCATGGTCAGGACCGAGCCTTTGGCCGCGCCCCAGATCCCGGCCACGCTGGCCTCGGTCGAATCCGAACCGGTCAGGAACGACCAGTCCAGCCCGCCCAGCCCCCGCCGAAGCATGGTGAACAGCAGGTAGGCCAGGAACGCCAGGCTGACGCCGATGGCGACCAGGCCAATGATGCGAAAGCGGGCTTCGGCGGCATGGCGGCGCTTCAGTCGCCGCTGCATGGCAGGGTCCTGCCACTGCGAATGGGGTAGGGCGCTAGTCATAGGCTTCCCGGTATTTCTTGACCACGCGCAGCGCGACCACGTTGAGCGCCAGGGTGACGACGAACAGGACCAGCCCCAGGGCAAAGGCCGACAGGGTCTTGGCGCTGTCGAATTCCTGGTCGCCGGTCAGCAGCTGGACGATCTGGAAGGTGACCGTGGTCATGCTGTCGAACGGATTGGCGGACAGGCGCGCCGCGGCGCCGGCGGCCATGACCACGATCATGGTTTCGCCGATCGCGCGGCTGATCGCCAGCATCACGCCCGCAACAATGCCGGGCAGGGCGGCGGGCAGCAGCACCTTCTTGATCGTCTCGCTCTTGGTTGCGCCCATCGCCAGGCTGCCGTCGCGCATCGCCTGCGGCACGGCGGCAATGCTGTCGTCCGCCATCGAGGAGACGAACGGGATGATCATCACCCCCATCACCATGCCGGCGGCCAGCGCGCTTTCGGTCGACGGGTTGGCCATGCCCAGCCAGGCGGCGAAATCGCGCACCTGCGGGGCCACGGTCAGCGCGGCGAAATAGCCATAGACCACGGTCGGGATGCCGGCCAGGATCTCCAGCATGGGCTTCAGCCACTTGCGCAGCGTCGGCGTGGCATACTGGGTCAGGAATACCGCGCTCATCAGGCCCAGCGGGATCGCCACGATCATGGCGATGATCGCGCCGATGAACAGCGTGCCCCAGAACAATGGCACGGCGCCGAAATCCTTACCCAGTTCGGCATCGGTGCCGATCCGCGGGGCCCAGTGGGTCCCGGTCAGGAAGTCGATCGGGGAAACGTGGGTAAAGAACAGCCCGGTTTCATACAGCAGCGAAACGATGATCCCCGCCGTGGTCAGGATCGCCACCAGCGAGGCCAGCAGCAGCCCCAGCAGGGTGGCGCGTTCCACCCTGGTGCGGGCCGGAAAATCGCTGCGCACGCGGGTATAGCCCCAGGCCGCGCCGGCAAAGCCGACCAGCAGCACCAGCGCCGCGCCGATCAGGCCGAAGCGGGTCTGGATGGCGCCGAACACGGGGGCGAGTTGCTCTGCCTGGGGGTTGAACGCCCCGGCAAAGGGATCGCGGGCCAGGGCCTGGGCCTCGGCCAGGATCGCGTCGCGTTCCATGTCGAAGGCGGGCAGGCTGGCGGCGGCCGGATCGGCCAGCACCGACGCGCGCACCAGGCCGGGGGCAATCCCGGCCCATACCGCCCAGACCACCAGCGCCGGGACCAGCGCCCACAGCGCCAGGTGCCAGCCATGATAGCTGGGCACGGCGGCAAGCGAGCCGCGCCCCGAATAAAGCGCCTTGGCCCGGGCGCGACCGGCAAACCAGCCGGTCACCCCCAGGCCAAGCACGACCAGAAGAACGATCTGGGAAATCACGCAGGGTTCTTTCGCTGCATCACTTCAGGGTCGACGGGTCCATCAGGGTGAACTTGGCCGCCACTTCGGCGTTCTTCGCGCGGACATCGTCCGGCGCGATGACCATGCCCTTGGCCTTCAGGTAACCGTCCGGACCCCAGGCCGCAGCCCACTGCCCGACATAGTCCTTCAGCCCCTTGATCGCGTTGAGGTGGCCCTGCTTCACGTAGATGTAAAGCGGACGCGCGCCGGGATAGCTGAAGTCGACGATCGACTGGTAGGTCGGCATCACGCCGGCCATCGGAATGCCCTTCAGCCTGGTCGTGTTTTCTTCGAGGTAGGAGAATCCGAACACGCCGATCGCCTTGGGATTGTCGGAAATCTTCTGGACGATCAGGTTGTCGTTCTCGCCGGCATCGACATAGGCGCCATCTTCGCGCACACCGGTGCAGATCTTCTTGTGGGCGTCCTTGTCCTTTTCCTTCAAGGCCTTCATCGCCGGGTCGGTTTCGCAGCCCTTGGTCAGGATCAGTTCGGCCAGCGCGTCGCGGGTACCCGAAGTCGAGGGCGGACCGTAAACGAGGATCGGTTCGGCCGGGAGCGACGGGTTGACGTCGGCCCAGGTCTTGGCGGTGTTCGGCTTGCCGAACGGATTGGCCGCCAGCGCCTTGTAGACGTCAAGCGGGGTCAGCTTCATGTTCGGGCCATTGGTGCCTTCGGCAAAGGCAATCCCGTCAAGCCCGACCTGGATTTCGATGATGTCCTTGACGCCGTTCTTGGCGCATTCCTCGTACTCGCTCTTCTTCATGCGGCGCGAGGCATTTTCGATGTCGGGGTGCTGGGCGCCAAGCCCTGCGCAGAACAGCTTCATGCCCGCGCCGGTGCCGGTCGATTCGATCACCGGCGACTTGATCCCGGCGGCCTTGGCCGTGGCTTCGGCCACCGCGGTGGCAAACGGATAGACGGTGGAGGACCCCACCGCGCGCACGAAATCGCGCGAACCGGAGGAACCGCCCGAACCACAGGCGGCCAGCGCCAGCGAGGACAGGGCAACGAGACTGATCGAACGGAACGAAGGCATGGCAACCTCTTGGTCAGGGTGTGTCGAGAGGCCGGATATGAAGGTTGCGTGACAGTTTGATGACATTGCCGCCAGCGCCCGCAAATGCGCGGGTTCAGGCCGGAATCAGCGGCAGTATGAACGATGCCGTGGTGCCCTTGCCGGGCTGGCTGGCAATATCGAATCGGCCGCGGTGCCGTTCCACGATGTGCTTGACGATGGCCAGGCCCAGCCCGGTGCCGCCGGTGGCGCGGCTGTGGCTGGTATCGGCGCGGTAGAACCGTTCGGTCAGGCGCGGCAGGTGTTCGGGGGCGATGCCCTGGCCTTCGTCATGCACGCCCACCGCCACCCGGCCCGCCGGAGTGGCCTCCAGAGTCAGGGTCACGGTGCCGCCCGCCTTGCCATACTTGATCGCATTGTCGATCAGGTTCCGCAGCACCTGCGCCAGCTGGCCGCGGTCGCCGGCAACCAGGGCAGCCTGGCAATTGGTGGTCAGGGTCACTTCGGCCCGGCTTGCCACTTCGCCCACTGCCTCGCGCGCCAGGGCCAGCAGATCGACCGGTTCGGTCGGCGCATCGTGCTTCACCGCCTCGATCCGGCTGAGCGACATCAGGTCCTCGATCAGCGCCTGCATCCGCTTCGCCTCGTGGCGGATGATCCCCAGGAAGCGGCTGCGGGTCGCCTCGTCCGCCCCGGCCTTGGGGTCTTCCAGCGTTTCGACATAGCCCAGGATCGCGGCGAGCGGCGTGCGCAGTTCGTGGCTGGCATTGGCGACGAAATCGGCATGGGCGCGGGCCACGCTGACCCGCACCGACAAGTCCTCCAGCACCACCAGCCGCGCGCCGCCGGGCAGTGCGTGGCACGATACCTTCCAGCGGCTGGAACGCACCGACAGCCCTTCGACGATCGCGCTGCCGCCGTGCGGCGAATTGATCAGCGCCACCACCTGCGGATCACGGATCGCGATGCGGGCGTCCTGCCCGACTACGTGCGCGCCCAGCAGGTCGCGCGCCGCCTGGTTGGCAAAGCTGACCTGGCCCTGTCGCACGACCAGCGCGGGGGTTTCGAAATGTTCGAGCAGGGCGGTTTCGGCGGCGGTCATCGCCGATCACTCTACCGCGCCGCGCGGCGCGGGCGCAAGCGCGCTCAGCCCAGGGTGTCGAGCGAGACGTAGGGCGCCAGGGCTGCGTGCTTGCGGACGAAGTGGTCCAGCACCGGGCCGTAGATCGGCCGGTCGAATGCCGCGCCGAACTGCCGGCCCCGGACCCATTGCACCTGGGCAGCAAAGCCATCCAGCCCGTCCGGGCGGACCAGGATGCGCGATCTGATGCGCGGGGGCTTGTCCGCGACCTCGATGCAGCAGCCGCCGGCCGACAGGTCGATCATGTGGCCAAAGCTGCGCAGCCCGCTTTCCGCGCGCACTTGTACGCGCCACAGGATCGGGGACCTGGTTTCCTGCCGGGGTTGCATGGGCAGATGCCTAGTGCAAACCTCTAAAACATCGGTAAATCGGCTGGCCGTCAATGCTCCCTAGGGTCAGGCCCCATAAACCGCACCTTCGAGGCGGCAGAATGGCGAACATATCGAACGGAAATTCCCGCCGGGAAGGCTGGTTGCCTTTCCAAGGGAATTTTCGTTCGAGATGGAAGCCATTCTGCCGTCCCGAGGGATTTGGCCAAAATGGCCTCTCGCCACGTCGAGAAGTATTGAAATATCGACATATTCCTGCGCCTTCCCTCCTCGCGACAGGCCATTTTGACTCAAACCTCGAAGGTGCGGTTTATGGGGCCTGACCCTAGGAAGGGGCTGCGCGGCCTTCCCCCGCGGACAGGCTGCCAGGTGGCCGGGCCTGGCCTAGCCAGCGGGGATGACCGGGCGCACCATCCTGATCCTGGGCGACCAGCTCAGCCCGCAGCTTGCGGCGCTACGCGGCGCGAACCGCGCGGCCGATCGGGTGCTGATGGCCGAAGTCATGGCCGAGGCGGACTATGTCCCGCATCACCGAAAGAAGCTGGCCTTCGTGTTTTCCGCCATGCGCCATTTCGCGCAGGACCTGCGCGAGGCGGGTTGGCAGGTGGACTATGTCCGGCTGGACGACCCCGCCAACACCGGCACCCTGGGCGGCGAACTGCGCCGGGCGATGGCGCGCCATGGGCACGAGCGGGCCGTGGCGACCGAACCGGGCGAATGGCGCCTGCTCCAGGCGATGCGCGGCTGGCCGGGGCTGGAAATCCTGCCCGACGACCGCTTCCTGGCGGACCGGCATGGCTTTGCCGCCTGGGCCGAAGGGCGCAAGGGCCTCAGGATGGAGCATTTCTACCGCCTGATGCGGCGCAAGACCGGGCTGCTGATGGACGGCGGCGAACCCGCTGGCGGGCGGTGGAATTTCGATGCCGAGAACCGCAGCCGGGCCGATCCCGATCTCGCCATGCCAAGCCCGCCGCGCTTTGCCCCCGATGCGATCACCCGCGAAGTGCTCGACATGGTCGCGGCGCGCTTTCCGGACCGGTTCGGCACGCTCGAGCCGTTCTGGTTCGCTGTCACGCGGACCGATGCGGAGGCCGCCTTTGCCCACTTCCTGCGCCACGCCTTGCCCCGGTTCGGCACTTACCAGGACGCGATGCTGGCGGGGCAGCCGTTCCTGTTCCACGCGGTCGTTTCCACCTATCTCAACGCCGGGCTGCTCGATCCGCTGGCGATGTGCCGCGCGGTCGAGGCGGAATGGCGCGCCGGGCGGGCAGCGCTCAACAGCGCGGAAGGGTTCATCCGCCAGATCATTGGCTGGCGCGAATTCGTGCGCGGGATCTACTGGTGGCGGATGCCGGGCTATGACCGGGTCAATGCGCTGGACGCCCACCGCCCGCTGCCTGAATTCTACTGGAGCGGCGAGACGGACCTTGCCTGCCTGCGCGCCTGCATCACCCAGACCCGCGACGAAGCCTATGCCCACCACATCCAGCGGCTGATGGTGACCGGCAATTTCGCGCTGCTTGCCGGTATCGACCCCCATGCGCTGCACGAATGGTACCTGGCGGTCTATGCCGATGCCTACGAATGGGTCGAGCTGCCCAACACCGTCGGGATGAGCCAGTTTGCCGATGGCGGGCTGCTGGCCAGCAAGCCCTATGCCGCCAGCGGCGCCTATATCGACCGGATGAGCGACTATTGCCGGACCTGCACCTATGACGTGAAGGCCAAGGCCGGGCCGCGTGCCTGTCCGTTCAACCTGCTCTACTGGCACTTCGTGGCGCGCCACCGCGAGCGGCTGGCGCGCAATCCGCGCATGGCCCAGGCGGTGCGGACGTGGGAGCGGTTCGCGCCTGACCGGCAGGACCAGCTACGGCGCGATTCCGAGCGGTTTCTGGCCGGCCTTGCCTGACCGGCAGCGGTCGGAACAATACTTCACCTGGTCCCAGTCGCGCGCCCACTTGCGCCGCCAGGCAAACGGACGCCCGCAGGCCAGGCACGGCTTGCTCGGCAGATCGGCCTTGCGGCGCATCCTGGGCATGGCGGGCCTCGCTCAGTCCGCGATCCGCGCGCCGTCCCAGGCAAACTGCCCGCCGCTGTCTGCCGGGGTCAGCCCTTCCAGCACCGCGAGCAGGTGCCCGGCGGCCTGGTCGGGGCTGAACAGCTTGCGCGGCGTAACACCGCGCTGGAACGGGGCGGACAGGCGGCTGTCGACCGTGCCGGGATGCAGTGCGGCCACAATCGCCCTGGGATGACTGCGGGCCAGTTCGATGGCGAAATTGCGCACCAGCATGTTGAGCGCGGCCTTGCTTGCCCGGTAGGAATGCCACCCGCCCAGCCGGTTGTCGCCGATCGAGCCAACCCGCGCCGACAGCACCGCAAACACGGCGCGTTCGCCGCGCGGGAACCGGGGCAGGCAGTGCTTGGCGATCAGCGCCGGGCCGATGGTGTTGGCGGCCAGAACCTGCGCCATCACCCCGGCATCCAGCGCGCGCAGGCTTTTTTCCGGCACGATGCCGCGCTGCTGATCGTGCAGCAGGCCCGTGGCGACGATGACCAGGCGGAGCGGCGCGGACACCTGCCCGGCCGCAGCGACTATCGAAGCTTCGTCAGTCAACTCGAACGCGAAGGGGATGGCACCGGGCAGGCTGGCCATGTCCGCGCGGCGCTGTCCGGCGTGGACTTCGGCGAAGCGTCCGCCCGCCAGCAGCCGAGCGGTCAGCGCGCGGCCGATCGCGCCGCCCGCGCCGAACACCATCGCGCTGCCACTGGGCACTTCACCCAACGGCGCCACCGACCCGCAGCGGCAACAGCGCGGCGGCGATCCGTTCGCCCAGTTCCGCGCCCGAGCGCCACGCGCCCTCGATCTGCGGGGGCAGGCACCAGTCGCCGCAGGCCCCCAGGCGCAGCGCCGGGTTCCACAGCACCGCACCGCGCTCACCATAAGGAAGCGCGAAGCGCCAGCGGTGCGCTTTCAGAAAGGTTGGCGCGGGCACATCGCGGCCGCAGGCCCCCGCGAACTGGTCCAGCAGCAGGTCGGCCACCTCTTCGCGCGGGGCTTCCAGATGCTGGCGCGACCATTGCGCGCCGGCCTGGATTACCCAGCATTCGGCCGCGCCCCGGCCGGGCTTGGAATTATTGCGCGCCGCCCAGGCAACCGCCCCGGCATCGCGCAGGAAGGCGGGCAGCCCGGCCAGCGGCTCGGCAAAGGCGGCCATCACGGTCCAGCACGGCTGTGACTGCGCGCTGGCCGCCTCGCGGGCCATCGACAAATCGTGCAGCGACAGCAGCGGCGCGGCCTGCTCCGCCGGAATGGCGACGACCAGCGCGGCAAACGGACCTTCGCAAAGGCCCGGACCGCTGACGTGCCAGGCCAGCCCGTCGCTTTCGATCCGCTGCACCGTCGCGCCGAAGCGCACGTCGTGCTCCTCGCACTGGGCTTCGATCAGGCTGGCCATGGCCGGCATCCCGACCAGCGCGCCCTGCGGCCCGGCGGGCCAGGGCGCAACCCAGCCGCGTTCGCGCCAGCGCCGCACTTCGGCGGCAAAGGCGCCGTCGCCTGGATTGAGGTATTGCGCGCCGAAATCCCAGGCCAGGTCATCCAGCCGCAGGGTGGACAGCCGCCCGCCCGGGCGCTTGCCCTTGTCGAGCAATACGCTGGCGATGCCGTCGCGGCGCAGCCGCTCGGCACAGGCCAGCCCGGCAATGCCGGCGCCGACGATCCCGACCTTCATGGCCTTTGCGGCTCCTGCCTCAGTTGTGGCCCATCAGCGACAGCACTTCCTTGCGGCTGCTGGCATTGTCGCGGAAGCAGCCCAGGACCTTGCTGGTCACCATATCGACGCCGTGGGTGCGCACGCCGCGCCCGGTCATGCAGCCGTGCTGCGCCTTGATCACCACGGCCACGCCTTGCGGGCGCAGGTTGTCCCAGATGCACTGGGCGATTTCGGCGGTCAGCCGTTCCTGGATCTGGAGCCGGCGGGCATAGCCGTGCAGCACCCGCGCCAGCTTGGAAATGCCCACCACCCGGTCCGTCGGCAGATAGGCGATCGAGGCGGTGCCGACGATCGGCGCGAGATGGTGTTCGCAGTGCGAATGGAACGGAATGTCGCGCAGCAGCACGACTTCGTCATAGCCCGCGACTTCCTCGAAAGTGCGCTGCAGGTGGACCGCCGGGTCCTCGTCATAGCCCGCGCAATATTCCTTCCACGCCCGGCCGACGCGGGCCGGAGTATCCAGCAGGCCTTCGCGTTCGGGATTGTCGCCCGCCCAGCGCAGCAGAGTGCGGATCGCTTCCTGGACGTGGTCGGGAACCGGCAGCTTGTCGCTGCGCTGCTCCGCCAGCAACTGGCCGTGGATGATATTCATGGGGCGGTTCCTGCGCTGAAAGGTTTGCCAGCCGCCGCCGGGAGGGGGATGGGCGGTGCGGCGGCCGGCTTGTTCCATCTAGGCTTTCGCGCGGGGCTCTGCGATATGGCCTTACGGACAGTCGGTCAGGAAATGAATTAAATGGAAATGTCGCCGCAAGACCTGATCGCCAACAGCAATGTCGCAGCCGTGGTTTCCGACCCGCGCCAGCCCGATAATCCGATCATCGCCTGCAACGAGGCGTTCCGCCAGCTGACCGGCTATGACGAGGGCGAGATCGTGGGCCGCAACTGCCGCTTCCTGCGCGGCGAGCGCACCGAACCCGAACAGACCGCGATGCTGCGCGAGGCAGTGGCGCAGCGCCGCCCGGTGATGGTCGAACTGATCAACTACCGCAAGGACGGCACGCCGTTCCGCAACGCGGTGATGATCGCGCCGTTGTTCGACGAGCGCGGGGACCTGCGCTATTTCCTTGGCTCGCAGATGGCGATCGACGATGCCGGGGCCAGCCGCCACGAACAGGCGCGCGCCCGGATCGAAGCGCTCAGCCGCCGCCAGCGCCAGATCCTCGAAGCGCTGGCCAAGGGGCGGCTCAACAAGCAGATCGCCTTCGACCTTGGCCTGACCGAACGGACCATCAAGATGCACCGTGCCGCCATGCTGCGCGGGCTGGGCGTGCGCACGGTGGCCGAAGCGATCCGCATCGCGATCGAAGCGGGGCTGTAACGCGCCGGGCGGCGCGCCTGGTTCAGGCCGCCGCCTTGGCGAAATAGTCTGATCGCATCACTTCCACGTCGGACAGGAAGGTCACGCCCGGGCGCTTCTCGAACAGGCGAGCAAGGCCGCGGGCCACGTCGACGATGACCTTTTCCTCGGCCACGCCGACGAACATGACCAGGCCGCTCTGGTCGTTGAAAATGGTCTTGCCCTGGTGAAAGCCGCTGTGGCCCATGCCTGCGACATCGCGGATCATCGTCCAGCCGCCCACTCCGGCGGCTTTCAGCAGATCCTCGACCAGGCCAAGGTCCTCGGCCAGCAGCACGATCTCGATCTTCTTCAGGCGGTGCAGGCGCAGGTCGCCAAAGGGGGTGTCGGTCATCATCAAAACTCCGGGTTGTGGGTTGCAGGGACCTTGGCCCCGTTCAGTTCATCATCGCGCCGCCAGCGCAGCGTCTCGCCGGTCTGCGGGTCGATCACGACCAGCGTGACCCAGCCCTTGCCGAACAGGCGGCCAAGGATGTCGTTCGATTCGACCACCCGCTGGACCCGGTCGAACGGGGCCAGAACCAAGGTCAGCAGGCGCTGCGGCACGTGAAAGGGCGTGCCATCGTCGGCGAACAGCGACTGGCGCGGCAGCCCGACCTTCAGGTCGCCGCCGTTGCCCTGGACCACGCCGATCCCGCCCACGACGTTCTGGGTCACCTTGTCGCCCGAACCGTAGCGGTGGTTGTCGATGGTCGAAAACAGGTACTGGCAGTTGATCCACTGCGCGACGACCATCGGCGCGGTCAGGATGGTGGTCAGGGCGGTGCCATCGGCGTCGCCCTGCCAGTCATAGCTGTGCAGGAAGGCCCGGCCTTCCAGGTCGATCTCGCGGGTCAGCGCGCGCGGGCCGACGATGAAGCATGCGTTGCCGGCCAGCCCCCATTCGGGCCGCACTTCGCCCCAGTGCTGGGCGCCCAGCACCAGGTCGCCCGCGCTGCGCCCAAGCAGGGCCGCGCGCCGCTGGCGGTTGGCTGCCCCCGCCCGGGCCAGGCTGGCGTGCAGCGCGGCCAGGTCGGCCTGGTGGCTAGCGGGGATCAGGGCCTGGTCGAAGATCGTCACTTCGTCCGTGGTGGTATTGTGTTCGGCCGCGATGACCCAGCTTTCCGCGGGCAGTGCGATGCCGCGCGCGGCCAGTCCGGCGCGAACCTCCGCCTCGTTCAGGATGGCGGCCAGGATCCGCGCGTTCGATCCGCCCGCATGGCCGCCGCAGGCCCCGCAATCGAGCGCGGCGGCATAGGGATTGTTGACCGCGCTGCCGCCGTGGCCGACCAGCGCCACCAGCCGCGCGGTTCCCGCGCCCAGCCCCGTCAGCTTGAACAGCGCCTGCGCGAAGCCGATCTTCTCCTCAAGCGTGAACACCGGTTGTTCGGGATGGCCATGCCGGCAGGAAAGCGCCGGGGCCACCGCATCGTGCCGTGCGGGAGCCAGTGCGGCCTTGATCCGCCCGACCAGTCCGGGCGCCAGGGTGCGCGCCGCCATCAGCAGTCCGGCCAGCGGCCCGCTCGCCTCTGCCGTGGCGAAAGCGGTGGCGGTGCCCTGCTTGCCGGCAGCCAGCAGCGCGGCGGCCTGGCCTGCCTGGGCCTGGCTGGCCGCCAAGGCCGCCGCCTCGTGCTCGCGCCCCGGGATGGGGGCCTCGGTCACGTCATGCTGTGGTGAAAGGAGCACCGGCAGCAGCCGGGTGCGCCGCGCATCGCCAAGCCGGTGCAGGGCGATCGGCAGGCCGAAGAACCCGGCATAGCCGTAGGTCTCGTAGCGCCCCTCTGCTTCAAGCGCCCGCCGGAACGGTTCCGAGCGCACGTCGATGCAGAACACCAGTTGCGCATTCGGCGTCTCGGACGAGGGCGGCGACATGGCCAAGGCCTGGAGCTGCGGGGCCAGGGCGTTGCGGTAGGTCCATTCCGCAGCGACCTGGAATAGGCCGCCCAGCGCGGTCTGGTCGATCCCGGCGATTTCGGACAGCAAGTCCTTGCCGCGCTGGTCCAGGCTGGCCAGGTCGAGGCCGAAATGCGCCGCGAGCCGGGCGGCCACATCGCCGCCTTGCTCGCGCTCAGCCGGGCGAACCACCGCGCCTGCCCGGTCCAGCAGCAGCCACAGCGCCAGCAGATCCGCCATGCCGGCGGGCGCGTCTTGCGCGATTTCGGGATCGGCCTGTTCGCTGCGCCAGCGGATGTGCCCGGCCCAGCCCGGCAGCCGCGCGACCAGTTCGGCCAGCTTTGCGTCTTCCTTGCCCGCCGGAACGCCCAGCGCCATCAGCCCTTCTGCGATCGCTTCCAGCGGGTCGCGCGGCACGCTCAGCAGCAATTGCTGCCCGGCCTGGCCGGTCAGCGCGCGGTATTCGCCGTCATGGGCAATCGCGGCCAGGACGGCGCGGTACAGTCCCAGTTCGCGGTGCGGCATCGGGCAGGCGGCCTGGCCCTGGTCAAGGAATGCGGCGCACCACTTGGCAACGAAGGCGCCGTCGCGCGTCAGGGCGGTCGGCGGCGCTTCGTCCCCCTCGACCGGCAAATCCAGCAGCCGCGCCAGCAGCAGGTCGAGCCGGCTGGCATCGGGACCGATCAGGGCGAAGGCGGCATTCAATCCGCCCAGGTGCCGGATCGCCGCATCGCGCAGCGCCCGCTCGTCGATCCGGCCATCGGCCAGCAGCTTGCGCCACTGCGCCAGCGGCAGGCTGCCGCGCGCGCCGAACCGCCGGGCGGCCAGTGCAACCGCCTCGTCGAACGGCAGGTCCTCGAACCCGGCCAGGGGGTTGACCGCGATCGCGCTTTCCAGCGGCCAGAGCGGCGGGACAGTGCGGGCGGCCAGCGCTACCAGTCCGGCCACTTCGGTCCGGGTCAGGACCGGTTCGACTGCGGTAATCGATGCCATCATGTTCATTGCCGTTCTCCGTGGCCGGCGGGCGGCAGGGCGCCCGCATTGATCAGGGGGACATAAAGCCGCAGGGGCAGGCCGCGCCCGCTTGCCAAGCGAAGCTGCTGCCAGGTCCAGCCGCCCAGGAACGCGGCCAGCAGTGCCAGCAAGGCCCAGTCCGGCACCAGCGGGGCGCCGTTCCGGCCAACCGCCGCCTCGGCCAGGGCCAGCCCGGCACCGTGGCAGACGATCAGGCCGGCCAGCGCTACCAGCATTACCAGCTTCTTGCGCAGCGGAAGCCGACCGCCCAGCGCCGCCACCAGCGTCGCCGCTGCTGTCGCCAGGCCCAGCAGCAATGGCACCATCGAGCCGTCCGCCGTGCCGAACACGAAGATCGACAGCGCCGTGCCCAGCGTTCCGGCGGCGATTGCCAGCACCGCCTGGCCGGACAGCGGCGCAGGCGCCTTGTCCGCCTTGATGCCGATGGCAGAGCCCGAGCCCAGGAACAGCCAGGCCTTGAACAGGCCGTGCGCGATGATGTGCCACAGCGCCGCACCATAGGCGCCCAGGCCACAGCTCATGATCATGAAGCCCATCTGCGAAACCGTGGACCCGGCCAGCGAACGCTTCACGTCGGGCCGGACCAGCATGATGCCGATGCCATAGATCGCGCCGCACAGGCCCAGGATCACGGCCAGCGCGCGGGCCAGCGGCGCAGTTTCGAGCACCGGGGCGAAGCGGATCAGCAGGAACCCGCCCGCGTTCACCAGTCCGGCGTGCATCAGCGCCGAAACTGGCGTCGGCGCGGTTATCGACGACAGCAGCCAGCCAGAGAAGGGCGGCAGGGCGCAGCGCGCCGCCGCCGCGACGACCAGCAGCGCGGCTACGGCATGAGCAGCCAGCGGCGGCAGAATCGTGGCGGCGGCCAGCGCGGCATCCAGTTCCACTGACGCTGCATTCCAGCCGAGGATGCCCAGCGCCGCCAGCAGCGCCGTATCGCCGATCAGGAAGGCCAGTCGGGCGCGCCGGGCGGCGGCCCGGGCCTCGCTCCAGTCCGCACTGTGCCCGATCAATCCGGCCAGCAGCCAGCCGCTTGCGCACCAGGCCGCGCCCAGCACCACCAGGTTGCCGGTGAATAGCGTGGCCAGCACGGTCACCACCAGCCCGCCCAGCGCCGCAAAGAACCGCGCCGGGCTGTCGTCGGCGCGCATGTAGCGTAGGGAAAAAGTCGCGACGATCGCCGCGACGAACAAGGTCAGCAAGGCCATGGCCAGCGCCAGCCCCGCTTCTGCGGCAAGGGCAGGCATGGCCAGCCCCAGCACGGCCGCCGCCGCCAGGCCGCACCACAGCGCGGCGCTGATCGTCAGGCCTTGCCCTCGGAATGTTGGATTGGACGCAAGCTGCATGGGAACCCCCTTTCGGCGGGCTCTCTGGCGGGCGGCTCATCATTTCCAAAACGAGTTTATAAAATATCAGACATTGACATTTGAAATGATATGGGGCGACAACAGGCCATGCCCGGCACCAGGACCCTCGATCTCGATCTGCTCCGCTGCTTCGTGACGATCGCGGATACCGGCAGCTTTACCCGCGCCGGCCACCGGCTGGGCCGGACCCAGTCCACGATCAGCCTGCAGATCAAGCGGCTTGAAGACCAACTTGGCCGCGCCGTATTCGCCCGCACGCCCCGTTCCCTGGGCCTGACTGCGGAAGGAGAGCGCCTGCTCGGTCCCGCGCGGCAACTGCTGCGGCTCAACGACGCGGCCATCGCGCAGTTGTTCGAACCCGACATGACCGGGCGGGTGCGGATCGGCGTCCCCGAAGATTTTGCCACGGCGCACCTGCCGGCGGTCCTGTCCGCCTTTGCCAAGGCCCACCCGCTGGTCGAACTGGAAGTGACCTGCGATCTCACGCTCAACCTGCTGGACCGGTTCCACGCCGGCGCGTTCGACCTGGTCCTGGTCAAGCGCGAACCTTCCGCCCGGCTCGAAGGCGTGCGCGTCTGGCGCGAGCCGCTGGTCTGGGTGGCGCGCGACCGGCTCGCCGCCTCGGATCTCGAAACAGTGCCACTGGTGGTCTCGCCGGAACCCTGCGTCTATCGCAAGCGCGCGATCGACGCGCTGGAGGCGATCGGCCGCAAGTGGCGGGTGGCCTATACCTCGACCAGCCTGGCTGGCAGCCAGTCGGCGGTGAACGCGGGGCTGGGCATCACCGTACTCCCGCGCGAGATGGTCCCGCCCTATCTCACGCCGATCAGCGATGATCCCGGCCTGCCGCCGCTATACGATACGGAAATCGCCTTGATCGAGGCCCCCGGCCTGTCGCCCACCGCCCACCGCCTCGCCCAGCACATCATCGCCGCGCTTGAAAAGGGCTGAAGCTGGAAAAGCTGGTGAATCGCAGACCGGAAACGGGAAGGTGGTGCCGCTTAGGTGATTCGAACACCTGACCCCATCATTACGAAAACGACCGATAAATGGCGGAAAAGCGATCGTTTTCTTCGCAATTCGACCCAAACCGGCCCATGAAAATATCTATACCCAAGCAGAACCCAAGCGCGCCAGTGGTTCAGACTTGATTTTTGCCTACTGAAGGGGCGTTAGCTCAATGGCAAGGGACAAACTGACCACCTGAAAAACCATTGAGCGCGAGCCGCCCGGATGCACCCGAAGGCATTTGCAAAGGACCAGCCGCACAAAAAATAGGGATGGAAAAATCCCCGGACCCGAACAGCCTGAGCTGTCCGAATCCGGGGTGGTGTTAGGTTAGGGTGCAGAGGACCAGTTCAGGTTGATCTTGGCCGCGCCAGCCTCGACCGCCTGCATCAAGAGTCCCGGTGAGCAATGCGCGTACCGTTGGGTACTCTGGTGGTCGGCATGGCCCAGAATACGCCCGACCGCGTAGAGGTCGATCCCGGCTTCGATCATGAATGAAGCAGCCGAATGCCTCAAATCATGTAGCCTGAGGGCGGGCAGACCCGCTTCGTCCCGCGCTGTGTCCCAAGCCCGCTTGATGTCGGTGTAGGGCAGTCGGGTTTCAGGGTTAGGGATCAACCAAGGACACTTGTCCCACCGGGGCAAGCCGTTGAGGATGTCCATGGCTGCCTGGCTGAGCGGCACTCTGCGGGGCTTTCCGGTCTTACTGGTCGGGATATGCCAGGACCGCCGTTCGATATCGACGTGTTCCCATTTCGCCTGCAGGAGCTCGGTTTTTCGGGCTCCGGTCAGTAGCAACAGCCCAACAATGTTCTTTAGTTGCGGGTTCGATGATCGGGCGGTTGCCTGTTGCAAGCGGGCTGCCTCCTGCTCGGTCAGGTAGCGCTCCCGAGCGTTATTGTACTTGGGCCTTGGGATGTGCCGAACAGGGTTCTTGATTACCCCCGGCGTCTCCCATTTCAGGGCCAGTTCGAACGATCGGTTCAGTGTGATCCTGATCTTCTCGACTGTGGCTGGCGCGTAGCGATCCCGCAGGCTGGCAAGCCAGATCGCAATGTCTCGCGAGTTCATCTCGTCCACTCTGGTTTTGGCCCAGCGCGGGAGAATGTGGCAATCGAGCACCCGCTCGACGTTCTTGGGATTGCGTAGATAGCTCTTGGCGAAAGCCAGATGCTGCTCTGCCAGTGTGCCGTAGAGGGGAACACCGCGCACTTCCTGTTTCTTCGCAGCAGGATCACCACCGAGCTCAACTTCCGCTCGCAGCTTGGCAGCCTTCTTGCGCGCTTGCTCGGGAGTGATCAGCCCCCATGCGCCAACCCGTACTTGTCTCTGGCGGCCTTGTTGGTTGGTGTATCTGAATATGTAGGTTCCCGTTCCGTTGGGCCGCATTTCAAGCGTGTGGCCCGGTAGGTGTGTGTCCCAGTGAATGGTCCTATTTGCATCTGGTTCGCACCATGCAGTGAGAACGTAAGCGTGATCGAGTTTGGCCTTGGGCATGATGATTTCCTTGTTGAAGTTGCGATAAATGGCTGAGCGCGCAGAGCGTCCACGCGCGGTGTGGGGGTGGAGGTGCGGCGAGGGTCGCCCCGGCGCTGCGTGGTTCTGAGAATGGCAGCGCGGGGCACTCGCAGAGCTCGTCCAGGACCAGCCGCCCACCGGCCAGCCGAGCACGGGAGGGGTGGGAAGCTGGCAACCTGAAAACCTGCGAACCTGAGGTCAGTCCTCGCCGGTGAGGACGCGAAAGACCTTCGCGCCACGATCCCGCACAACAAACGTCCAGCGGTGAACGTTGGGATCGTCGCCGGTATATCGCTCGACAACTTGCGTTGCGATCCGCCTACTGACACCCGATCGCCGGGAGACTTCGCGCACCAAAGCCATCTTCTGGACGTAGCCAGAATCGATGCAGGCAATTGTCGTGGTGATCAGTTCCGCGTCGGACAGGCTCCGCTCG
>JAKPAG010000044.1 GCA_029779535.1 Pseudomonadota bacterium
CCCCCTCGCTATCGAACGGCGCACTGGCCAACGCCCCCAGCAAGTGGGGCCGCTCGCGGATCGTGACGAACTCCGGAAACACCGGCGTACCCAAACGATCCAGTAAAAACGACGCCTTGCGATACAACGCACCGCCGCGAATGGCCGCAATGAAATGGCCGATCAAACCACGCGCCAGCTCCGGCGCAAACAATACCGGCACCTGACGAGTCCCCAACCGGCGACTGCCCAACCGCCGCAAGCTGCGCTGCGCCGCCTTCTGCCCGACCGCAATCGGCGCTTCCAGGCCCACGCGGTCGCGCGCCACCGAATACCAGTGATTGCGCTGCATCTCGCCGTTGTCCTGGGCAATCACCGAACAGCTCAGCGAATGCCGAGTGGTCGGATAGCCGCCGCAAAAACCGTGCGAATTGCCGTACAAGCCAAAACCAGCGTGGGTCGCGACACCGCCGCCCTCGGAATTGCGAATGCGCGGGTCCATCGCCAGCGCCGCCGCCTCGCACTCGCGGGCCAGCTCGATCGCCTCCTCGGCCGATAACGCCCAGGGATGGTACAGATCGAGATCGGGAATCTCCCGCGCCAGCCGCTCGGGGTCAGCCAGACCGGCGTAAGGATCGGCAGCGGTATGGCGGGCGATGGCGCAAGCGCTGGCCACGGTGTCGCGGATCGCCGCCTGGCGCCAGTCGGCGGTGCTGGCCGATCCCCGGCTCTGGCCGAAATAGACCGTGACCGCCAGTCCACGGCGGCGGTGATGCTCCAGAGTCTCGACCTCGCCCAGCCGGACCGCAACCGACAGCGCGCTGCCGAAACTGACGGCAGCTTCGGCAGCGCTGGCGCCCTGAGCGCGGGCCTCGGCCAGAATATCGGCCACCAAGGTTTCCAATTGTTCCCGCGCCGGCAACGGCATAGTAGCGGAGCGTTCGAGCGATTCGGTCATGGGCAATGGCGAGGTAGCGGCGGAAGAAGCGGCGGGTACGTTCAAGCTTGGGTCCCTCCCACGGTCAGGGTTTCGATCTTCAGCGTCGGCTGGCCGACTCCCACCGGCACGCTCTGCCCATCCTTGCCACAGGTGCCGACCCCAGCGTCGAGCTGTAGATCGTTGCCGACCATCGACACCTTGGTCAACACGTCCGGGCCGTTGCCGATCAGGGTGGCACCGCGGACCGGGCGGGTGATCCGACCGTTTTCGATCAGATAGGCTTCGCTGGCCGAGAACACGAACTTGCCGGAGGTGATATCGACCTGGCCGCCGCCGAAATTGACCGCGTACAGGCCGCGCTCCACCGAGGCGATGATCTCGCCCGGATCGTGCGCGCCGGGCAACATGTAGGTGTTGGTCATCCGGGGCAGCGGTAGATGGGCGTAGGATTCGCGGCGGCCGTTACCAGTCGGCGCGGTGTTCATCAACCGGGCATTGAGCTTGTCTTGCAGATAGCCCTTGAGCACGCCGCCCTCGATCAGGGTGGTGCACTGGGTCGGCGTGCCTTCATCATCGATGTTCAGCGAGCCGCGCCGCTCGGCTAGGGTGCCGTCGTCCACCACCGTGCACAGCGGCGATGCCACCCGTTCGCCAACCCGGCCGGCGAACGCCGAGGTGCCCTTGCGATTGAAATCGCCTTCCAGACCATGGCCGATGGCCTCGTGCAACAAGATGCCCGGCCAGCCCGGCCCCAGCACCACCGTCATAGCGCCAGCAGGCGCTGGAACCGCGTCCAAATTGACCAGAGCCAGGCGCACCGCTTCCCGCGCATAGCCCACGGCGCGCTCTTCGGCCAGGAACCAGTCGTAGCCAACCCGACCACCGCCGCCAGCGCTGCCCTGCTCACGCCGACCGTTCTGCTCGACGATGACCGTCACGCTCAAGCGCACCAGTGGCCGCACATCGCCGGCCAGAGTGCCGTCGCTGCTGGCCACCAGAATGGTGTCCTGAGCCGCGGCCAGGCTGACCATGACCTGATTGACGCGGGCATCCTGACGGCGCGCTTCGGCGTCCACCGCTTCCAGCAGGCGCAATTTGGCCTCGGCCGACAGGGTGAGCAGCGGATCGAGCGGCGGATATAGAGCCGGGCGCTGGATCGGCCGCCAAGACTGCAACGGACCATCGCCACCGTGCCGGGCGATGGCGCGAGCGGCGGTGGCCGCTTCCAACAGGGCTGGCATCTGGATCTCGTCGGAATAGGCAAAACCGGTCTTTTCACCGCTGACCGCCCGCACCCCGACCCCTTGCTGGATGGCGTGGCTGGCGCTCTTGACCTGCTGGTCCTCCAGCGACCAGGACTCGGCCCGGCGCGCCTGAAAATACAGATCGCCGCTGTCGATGGCATGGCCCAGCAAACAGGCCAGGGTCCGGTTCAAGTCATCCTCGCCGAGGCCGGCGGGAGTCAGCAATTGCTGGCGGGCAAGGTCCAGGGTATCGATGGTCATCATTCTCCAATCTCGCAGTCAACTCGGTGCGTCAGGGCGGGAAACTGTCGCCGCACGTTCTCCAGGTGCTCGCGATTCCATTCGGCCAGCACCACGCCCGGACCCTGCGGCAGGCGCTGCAACACCCCACCCCAGGGATCGGCGATCAGGCTGTCGCCATAGGTCTCCCGACCGTTGGCGTGCCGGCCGCCCTGCGCGGCCGCGATCACATAACACTGATTCTCGATGGCGCGCGCCCGCAACAATACGTCCCAGTGAGCGGCGCCGGTGGTGGCGGTGAAGGCGGCCGGTAGGGCCAGAATCTCCATGCCATGCCCCACCATGGTGCGGAATTGCTCGGGAAAGCGCAGGTCGTAGCACACCGCCAGACCCAGCCGCCCCAACGGGGTATCGGCGACGACATAACGACGGCCTGGCGCAATGGTGGCCGATTCGGCATAGCGTTCCGCGCTGCCGACCACCTGCACATCGAACAGATGGACCTTGTCGTAACGGGCGACCGGCCGGCCGTGATCGTCGTACAACAGGCAGGCGGCATAGACCCGGCGCTCATCGCCGGCCACCCGCAAGGGAATGGTGCCGCCAACCAGCCACAGCCGATGGCGATCGGCCTGTTCGGCCAGGAACGCCTGGATCGGCCCATCGCCCTCCGCCTCGCTGACGGCCAGCTTGCCCTCTTCCTGGCGATCCATCAGGGCGAAATTCTCCGGCAACACTGCCAGCTGCGCGCCTTGGTCGGCGGCCTGCGCCAACAACTCGGCGGCGACGGCCAGATTGTCGGCGACGCTGGGGCCGGACACCATCTGAATAGCGGCCATGATCGACATGAAACGGTACCTCGCTCAGTGGTCACCCGCGAAACCCGGACTCGGATTCGCGGGCGGTGGGTCACGCTGCGCCGTCAGTTCGGGAGCATCCCAGGAACCGGTCAGGCGGTAATGATAGCGGGTCACGTGTTCGATGCCTTTTTGCAATATCCGTTCCGCCAGGAACACGGCCGCGCCCACCGCCGGTCCGCCGGCCAGCGCCCCCGCCACCGGCAAAGCGCCGCCCAGATGCGGCGTCACCGTGATCTCCTGATCGTAGTCGCGCGCCTTCAGGCCGGTCCGCCCCTGGATCAGGATCTGGGCGGCGGGCGCGTCAATGGTCAGGTCGTCGGTGAAGGCTTGGCCGCGCCGGAAATCGAACACCCCGCTGATCCGGTCGAAACCCATGCCGGGCTGGAACAGGTCGCTGAAATCGAGGGTGAGACGGCGCAGCAGATTCTGCACGTTGAACAGGCCGACCACCCGTCCCATACCCGGATCGATATCCAGCAGCTGACCGGGTCCCACCTGGAATTTCAAACGGCCCGCCAACCGATCCAGGGCGAAATCGGCCGGCGTTCCCGCCCATTCGACCGTCAGTTCCGCCTGGGTCCGGCCACGAGCGATGCCCAGTTCATCGTAGCCGAAAGCGGCCAGAGTATCGCCCAGCGACTGGGTCTGGCCGGTAGCCTGTAGGCGGGATACCGTACCGTTGCCGGTTTGTCGCCATTCGCCGCTGGCCTCGACCCGCAGCTGCTCGGAGTTCAATTCGAAATCTTTCAAGCGCTGACCGCCGGACTGCGGCTCGGTGATCAGACGTAACCGACCCATGGCCTTGTCGTTCAGGCGCAGATCGGCCACGGTCACCACCAGCGGCGGCAACTGCCGCAACTTGGCGTCGCTCAGGCCGGCGGCGCGCGTCTCGTCGGGATCGCTGGCTGCAGCGTAGCGAAGCGCCAGCCGCTGCAGCGCGGCATTGACCGGCCGATCCGGCGTCGGTTGATCCGGCACGGTCACTCGCCCCTGCAGGGTCTCGCCCATCAGATCGATGCGCAACCCGTTATCCTCATGGGTGGCCTGCAGGGTCACCTTCGGGAACGACTGCCCCGCCACCACCCACTCGCCGATGTGGGCTTCGACATGGCGCAACGCGGCCCAGAAGGCGGCGGCCGATGGGGACGGCGCGGCGATGGCCGCCCCCGGCGCTTCCGCCGATGCGGCCGGCGGCAGGGTCGGTTGCCAACGTGGCACATCGACGATGACCGCCAATCCGGGCGCATCGGGCAATTGCGCCGCGCCCGCCCCGATGCGCACTTCGCCGCGTTCGAGCTGGTAGCGGGCGGGGAATCCGCTCAGCGCCAGGGCGGCCTGCGTGTCCGCGCCATATTCCAGTCGCAGATCCAGGCTGTCGCGATCGGGACGTAGGGCCAATTTCAGCGGGCGGGCCTGATCGGCGCTCTTGCCCAGCGGCTCCGGCAACCGCACCGCGACGCCGCGCAGATCCGAACTCAATTCCAGCGTCGGCGATAGGGATTCGCTGCGCCGTTCCCGCTGCCCGGTCGGGATCGCCAGCACGATATCCCAGACGCTTTTGCCGCTGAGATAGGCTCCCAGCAAGGCTGCCGGCTCGCCGATCAGCGCCCGCAAACTCAGGCGTCCGCGCAGGCGCGCCCGCAGCTCGCGCCGACCCGCCGCGCCGGCCAGCTCCAGATCGAGCCGGACCGGTTCGCCGCGCAGGGTAGCCTGGATATCCCGGCCTTCCAGCCCAGCCTCGCCAAAGCGAACCTCGCCGCGCAGACGGCTCAGCTCGAGGTTCAAACCCGACAGGCCCAGCCCCCCGTCCAGTAGCCCCACTCGCCCCCGAATGCGGCTCGGCTGGTCGTCGGTCGGGATACTCAGATCCAGATCGAGCATATTGGCCCCGGTGAAGCGCAGATCGGGCAGCTCGCCCAGTTCATGACCGACCGGGCTCTCCTGCAACGCCTGCCACATGCTGGCGCTGGGACCCTTGGCCCGACCCTTGACCCGCACCAGCGGATGGGCAAGATCGTCGATCCACACCGTCGCGCTCTGGATGTCGGCGTCCCCCACCCGGCCTCCTTCGCCCTCGATGCGCAAGCCCCGGTTGCGAAAGCGCACCTTGGCCCGCACCCGCTCCAGTCGAGGCCAGCCGGGCGCGTAGTCCAAAATCCCGTTCTCGATCTGGAACCGGGTCTCGAACAGGCCCTCGTCCCGGTCGAACGGAAACGCGGCCGGCGGACCACGCAGGACCATGTCTCCCGAGATCACCCGACCGCCGACCAGCGCCCGATCGAGCCAGGCAACTCCGGCAGGGGGAATCACCGCGACTGGCAAATAGCGCTGCGCTTGATCGCCGCGAACACCGTAGTATTTCCCCTGCAAATCCAGCACCGGCAGGCCATGATCGGGAATATCGACCTGGCCCTGGAACTGCGCGGTCAAATCGGCGTTATGCAGGTCCAAACCGGTGCTTTCCAGGTGAAGCGCATCGGCAGTGCGCTGCCAATGGACGACCCCGGCCAGGGTATCGAGGGTGATGGGCGCGCGCAGGATGCCATGGGTATCGACCTGCACCGCGCGGCTGTCCAATTCGATGTGGCCATGATCGGGCGCGATTTCCAGAGTCCCATCGATGTGGTCGAACTCTGGCAGACCATGCACCGACTGACCCGCTCCATCGCGCAATTGCGCGGTCACCGTATAAGCGCCGGTGGCGGGTTCGACTCCGAAAGCGACGTCCGGTAAAGTTCCGCGCGGATCGAGACCCGCCAGCCAGCGCTGCGCCGGCTCCGTCAGCCAGGGCAACGCCCAAGCCGCCAGATCCTGGACCCGCAGATCGTGCAGGTCACCCTGCCAGCGCTCGCCGACCTGCGCCAGGGTGAAGCGCGGCTGGGCCTGCGTTCGGCCCTTGCCGTCGGCCAGCCAGGCTTGACCCTGCCATTGCCAGCCGTCGTCCCCGCGCTGCCCGTCGAAGCGCACGCCGCCGTCCGGGGCCTGCGCCAACCAAGGCTCCAGCAACAGATTGCGTACGTCCCGCTGCGCCGCCGCCTTCTGCCAGGATACCCGCCCTTCCAGGCGCTGCATCCGCCAGTCGCGCCATTCGCCCTGCAGTTTCACCCCGGCCTGGCCCGCGGCGAAAGGCAGCGGCAACGGCCAGCCGGCCAGGTTCAAACGATCGGCGTTGAACTCGAAGCGCCCGCCCCAGGTATCGGCGTCGACCGCCGCACGCTCCAGACGCAGTTGAATATGATCGCCAAGCTCGGCCGGCAACTCGGCGGTAAAGGCGATCCGCTGGCCGGAGTCAGTATCGCGCACCTGAAAATAGGGATGGCGAATTTGCAGCGTTTCGCCGTCGGGGCGGCGCACGGTCAGGCGGTCACCGACCAGATCGAGATGATGCACCTCGAACAGCCAGCGGGCGACATCGGTCAGGGCCGGCGGAGGTTCGGCCGGCTCGCTGTCGGCGCGCAGCCGTGGAATGCCGTCTGCGCCCTGCTCCAGGGTCAGATGCACCCCTTCCAGCCGGATGCGGGTGAACACCGGCCGCCACTCCCGCAGCGAACGCCACAGATTCAGGGTGACGGCGGCCTGGGAGAAGCTGACCAGTTGCACGCCGCTGCGCGGGTCGGCCAAGCGGACCCCGCGCAGGCGCAGACCCAGCCGCCAACCGTCGCGGAAACCGGTCACCGCATCGATCCGCACCGGCGCTCGCAGATGCTCCTGCAAGACTGCCGCCAGAGCGTCGCGATAATCGTTCAGGCGGGGCAACCACCACCATTGGCCCAGGGCGGCCAACAACAGCAACGGCAACAGCACGGCCAAAAGCAGGCGGCGGACCCAGCGCAGGGTGGTGCGGGTCGCGCCCCAAAACCGTCGACTCACATCAACACCACGTCATACTGCTCGCGGGAATACAGGGCTTCCGCCTGAAACTTGATCGGAATGCCGATGAAGGCTTCCAGCTGCGCCACGCTGGCCGATTCTTCGTCGAGCATGACATCCACCACTTCCGGCGCGGCCAGCACCACGAATTGGCGCGGCGCATACTGGCGTGTCTCGCGCAACAGCTCGCGAAAGATTTCGTAGCTGACCGTTTCGGCGGTCTTGATCGAACCCCGGCCGCTGCACAGCGGGCATGGCTCGCACAGCACCTGCTCCAGACTCTCGCGGGTGCGCTTGCGAGTCATTTCCACCAGCCCCAGCGGCGAAACCTGCGAGACGTGGCTCTTGGCGCGATCCTTCTCCAGATGCTTTTCCAGCGCCTTCAGCACAGCCTGACGATGCTCCTCGCTGGCCATGTCGATGAAATCGAGGATGATGATCCCGCCCAGATTGCGCAGCCGCAGCTGGCGGGCGATGGCCGCCGCCGCTTCCAGATTGGTCTTGAAGATGGTCTCTTCCAGATTGCGATGGCCGACGTAAGCGCCGGTGTTGACGTCGATCGTGGTCATGGCCTCGGTCTGGTCCACCACCAGATAGCCGCCGGATTTCAGCGGCACCTTCTTGCCCAGCGCCCGCTGGATCTCGTCCTCAATGCCATACAACTCGAAGATCGGCCGCTCGCCGGGATAATGTTCCAGGCGCGGCACCATCTCCGGCACGAATTTTTCGGCGAACTCCAACATGCGTTGGCAGGTTTCGCGCGAGTCGATGCGGACCTTTTCGACGCCGTCGCCGATGAAATCGCGCAACACCCGCAGCACCAGGGGCAGGTCTTCGTACAGGGTGGCCACGCCGGCCACTTCGTGGATGCGCTCCTGAATCGAGCTCCACAAGCGCCGCAGGAACTGCATGTCGGCCCGCAAGGCCCAGGATTCGGCGCCCTCCGCCGCGGTGCGGACGATATAGCCGCCGCCGAATTCGGCGCGGAAGGCGTTGACCATCTCCTTCAGGCGCTGGCGTTCGCGTTCGCCGTCGATCTTGACCGAGACCCCCGCTACATCGGAATCGGCCAGAAACACTAGAAAGCGCGAAGGCAAGGTCACATGCGTGGTCAGGCGCGCCCCTTTGGTGCCGATGGGGTCCTTGATCACCTGTACCACCAGGTTCTGACCTTCGTGGACCAAGTCGGTCACGGCGAGGCTGAACCGTTCGCCGTTGCCATTGGTGGCCGCGCCGTTGTTCTGCAGGATCTCGGGGCGAATGTCGGAGACGTGCAGGAAGGCGGCCCGTTCCAGGCCGATATCCACGAAAGCTGCTTCCATGCCCGGCAACACCCGACAGACCCGGCCCTTGTAGATATTGCCGACCAGGCCGCGCTTGCCGACTCGCTCGATCAGAATTTCCTGCAACACGCCATTCTCGACCACGGCGACCCGGGTTTCGCGGGGGGTGACGTTGATCAGAATTTCGTCGCCAGTGCCGCCTTCGGTACGTGTGGCCATACGGTGGTTATCCCGGTCGATGAATGATGGTAGTGGGTGGAAAACGTCAAGGTATCAGTAATGGACGCCGAATTCTCGCAGCAGCTCGGCGGTTTCGAACAGCGGTAGCCCCATCACGCCGGAGTAACTGCCCTGCAATTCGACGATGAACGCCGCCGCCCGGCCCTGAATGCCGTAGCCGCCGGCCTTGTCCTGCGGCTCGCCGCTGTCCCAGTAGGCCAGACACTCCGCCGGGGTCAGGGCGCGAAACCGGACCCGACTGTCCTGGACCCGGACCGCGTCTCGCTCCGGGGTGGCCAGCGCCACCGCGCTCAGGACCTGGTGTTCACGGCCGGACAATCGCGCCAGCATCGCCAGACCGTCGGCCCGATCGCGCGGCTTGCCGAAGATCGTTCCTTCCACCACCACCGCCGTATCCGCGCCCAGCACCGGCGCGGGCAGTCGCCGCCCCAGTCGCGCGCAACCGCTGCGAGCCTTGAGCAGGGCCAGCCGCGCCACATAGGCGTGGGGCGACTCCTCCGCCAGCGGCGTTTCGTCCACCGCCAGCCGCAGCAGGCGGTAGCGCACGCCGATCTGGCGCAGCAGTTCGCGGCGGCGCGGGGAAGCGGAAGCCAAGTACAGGTGTGGAGCCGGCATGTCAAGCCCGATGATAGGGATGGTGATGCAGCAGGCTCCAGGCCCGATACAGCTGCTCGGCAACCACCACCCGCACCAGCGGATGCGGCAGGGTCAGCCGCGACAGCGACCAGACGCCATCGGCGCGGGCGCGGCAGGCTGCATCCAGGCCGTCCGGTCCGCCGACCAGCAGGCTGACGTCGCCGCCTTCCTGCAGCCAGCCCGCCAGGCGTTCGGCCAGCTCCGTCGTGCTCCATTCCTGGCCGCGTTCGTCCAGCGCGATCACCCGGCAGCCGGTCGGAATCGCCGCTAGCAGCCGCTCTCCCTCGTCACGGATGATGGGCGCTACGGCGGCGTTGCGCCCCCGCTTGCCGGCCGGGATTTCATTCAGGAGCAACGCGCATTCCCGTGGCAGGCGCTCGGCGTATTCGGCATAACCGGCCTTGACCCAGTCGGGCATGCGCGTACCGACCGCCAGCAGATGAATCTTCACGGCGACTCGATCAGGACGCGCCGTGACGCCGCAGCGCCTTGGCGGAATCCACCGACCACAGCTTCTCCAGATTGTAGAAATCGCGGGTCTGGGGCAGCATGACATGCACCACGATGTCGCCCAGATCCACCAGGATCCATTCGGCCTCGCGCTGGCCCTCGACCCCCAACGGCCGAACCCCGGCCACTAGGCATTTCTCGACCACCTTGTCGGCCAACGCCTTGACCTGGCGGGTGGACGCGCCGCTGGCGACGATCATCAGATCGGTGAAAGTAGCGATATTGCGCACGTCCAGGATCTGGAGATCGTGCGCTTTCAATTCTTCCAGAGCGTCTACGACAATCTGTTGCAAAGCCTCGAGTTGCATGGAATCCGGTTCATCCTCATCAAGAAGTGGCAGGGAACGCATCAGGTCGCGACCGGTACAGGCCGCGCTGGTGAATGTAGGCCAGCGCCGTTTCCGGCAATAGATAGCGGGGAGACTGGCCACGCGCCAGCAAAGCGCGGATCTGGGTAGCGGAGATGCTCAATTGGGTGACCGGCTGGAACAGAATCCCGCCGGCCGGCCGCTGGCGCAGCGCTGATACATGGGAGACCACGCGCGGAGCGATAAATTCCGCCAACAGCGGCCGAAACGGCTCCTGCGCGCCAGGGCGCTGCATCACCACGATATGGGCCAGCCCGGTCAATTCGCGCCAGCGCCGCCAGGTGTCCAACTCACGGAAAGCGTCGCTGCCGACGATCAAGGCCAGCGGGGTCGCGACGCCGAAGTCTTCCCGCAGCGACGTCAGGGTGTCCACCATGTAGGACGGCCCCTCGCGCCGCAGTTCCCGATCGTCGACCACGAAACCGGCCTGCTCGGCGGTGGCCAGTTGCACCAGCGTCAGGCGCTGGTCGGCCGTGATGGCGGGAACATCGCGATGGGCCGGAATCCGGCACGGCACGAAGCGGACTTCGGCCAGCGCCAGCGTCTCCAGCAGTTCCAGCGCCGGCCGCAGATGGCCGTAGTGGATCGGGTCGAAGGTGCCGCCCAGGATACCGATGGGGCCG
>JAKPAG010000046.1 GCA_029779535.1 Pseudomonadota bacterium
GATCCTGACCCATGAGGACGGATTCTGGCGGTTCTCGGCAAGGAGCGTCCGAAGTGGTGATGTGGTTCATCATTACGAGGACGCGACGCAGTCCGAGGGCCGCCGGAATCCGCCTACGGTTGCCATTTCCCGCCCGCTGGGCTTCATCGCAGCCTTGCCACGATGCCCCCCGCATCGCGGCTTCGCCTGCTCCTTGCCAGCGAACGGGAAATGGCAATCCTCATGGGTCAGGATCAGTGCAGGTTGGTATCAGCCCTTGAAACCCTGCGCGATCACGTACCATTCGGACGAATCCTTGCGGCTCGCGGGGGGCTTGGCGTGCTTGACGCTGGTGAAGTGCTTTTTCAGCAGGGCCAGCAGATCGGTATCGGTACCCCCGGCCAGCACCTTGGCCACAAAGGCCCCGCCGGGTGCCAGGTGTTCGATCGCGAAGTGGGCGGCGGTTTCGACCAGGCCCATGGTGCGCAGGTGGTCGGTCTGCTTGTGCCCCACGGTGTTGGCGGCCATGTCCGAAATCACCAGGTCGGGCGCGCCGTCCAATGCCCCGGCCAGCGCGGCGGGCGCCTCGTCGGCCATGAAGTCCATCTGGAAGATGGTCACGCCCTCGATCGGTTCGGTCGGCAACAGGTCGATCCCGACCACGGCGGCCCTGGGGTTGAGCTTGCGGACCACCTGGCTCCACCCACCCGGCGCGATGCCCAGGTCGACCACCCGGGTGGCCTTGCGAATCAGGGCGTATTTCTCGTCCAGCTCGATCAGCTTGAAGGCGGCGCGGCTGCGCCAGCCGGCGGCCTTGGCCTGCTTGACGTAAGGATCGTTGAGCTGGCGCTGCAGCCACCGCGATGAACTGGCGGTGCGGCCCTTGGCCTTGCGCAGACGGGTATTGGCGGTTGGTGCGCCGCGGGTCATTGGGCAGCTTCCCTTTTCATGCGGCGCAGCGCGGCGCGGGTGCGCTCGCCCGCGCCTTCGGCGCTCATCAGCCCGCGCAGGATGCCTTCGCGGATGCCGCGATCGGCCACCCCCAGCCGGTTGGCCGGCCACAGGTCGAGAATTGTTTCCAGGATCGCGCAGCCCGCCACCACCAAGTCGCTGCGTTCGCGCCCGATGCAGGGCTGGGCGCGGCGCTGCTCGGGCGTCATCGCCGCCAGCCCTGAACTGATCGCGCGCATCGCCGTGGCTGGCACGATCAGCCCGTCCACCGCACGCCGGTCGTACTGCGGCAGGTCGAGGTGCACGCTGGCCAGCGTGGTCACCGTGCCGCTGGTGCCCAGCAGGCGCAGCGCCGGGCCGGACCCGTGGGCTTCCAGCGCCCCGGCAATCCGCTCGGCAAAGGGGGCCAGGCTGCCGCGCACCAGGCTGCGCATGTGTTCATAGCGGGCCGCCCGGCCAACCTGGTCCTCGGGCTCGTGCCCGCAGGTCTCGGTCAGCGAGACCACGCCCCAAGGCACCGATTGCCAGTCGCGGATGCGCGGCACCTGGCCGCCTTCGCTGTCGACCAGCACCAGTTCGGTCGACCCGCCGCCGATGTCGAAGATCATCGCCGGGCCATCGCCCGCTTCCAGCAGCAGGTGGCAGCCCAGCACCGCCAGCCGGGCCTCTTCCTTGGCGCTGATGATGTCGAGCCGGATGCCCGTTTCGGCATGGACCCGCTCGATGAATTCGGGGCCGTTCTCGGCTCGGCGGCAGGCTTCGGTAGCGACCGAACGAGCCAGGTGCACATTGCGCCGCCGCAGCTTGTCGGCGCAGACCTGCAAGGCCCCCAGCGCGCGGTCCATTGCCGTCTGGCTCAGCCGGTTGGTCTGGGCCAGCCCTTCGCCCAGCCGCACTACGCGGCTGAAGGCGTCGATCACCACGAAGTTCTCGCCCGCCGGACGCGCGATCAGCAAGCGGCAGTTGTTGGTGCCAAGATCAATCGCCGCGAAGGCGGGTTTATGCTGGATCGGGCGCTGGAACGCACCGCCGCGCCCGTCGGCAGGGCCCATGCCCTGGGCAGCCTTGCCGGGTCGGCCAGCCGGCCGGCGCGAGGGGGAATCGGGGGAAGATCGGCGGGGCGAGGCGTTGCTGCGCCGCTCCTGCTGTCCGTCTTGCCCGCTAACCGCCTCCTTGTCGCGCACTGCCGGCGGAAGGTCTTCCGCCATGTTACACACACTCTTTATCGTTTTCCCGCCAAGCGTGGCGAGTACCTGACACCAGATTAGGCGCGAATGGCCCGGGCGGCAAGGGTGCGTGCGTTCACGCCTCGACCGCGGCGCTGGTCAGGCCCAGCTGGGGGATGGTCACGGTCCGGCGGCCGCCGAAATCGGTGCGCATCACGATCAGTCCCTGGCGCTCGAAATTGTCGAGCAGGCGGCGAATCCGGCCGGCCGAATGGGTGCCATAGACCTGGGCCAGCGCCTCGTCGTCGGGGCATGGCCCGCCATCCTGCGCGGCGCGGGCAAGCAGCAGGAACGGGGCCAGCAGATCCTCGGGCACAGCGCGGGCCAGGCCCAGGATCTCGGCCCAGCGGGGGTCTGCCGGGTCGCCGATCCCGGCCAGCGCCATGGCGAAGCGGCGGCGGAACTGGGTCACATCCAGCCCGCCGGCGCGCAAGCGGCGCATCCGGCAGCGCACGGTAAAGTCCTGGAACAGCTCGGCCGGGGCGATGAAGGTGCAGCCTGGCTCCTCCGCCATTTCCAGCAGCACTTCGCCGATCACCGCTGCCGCATCAGGGGCATCGGGATCGGGCGCGGCATCGGCGAGGCAGACCTCCTCGATCCGTTCGATCAGCAGGTCGGCGCTGGGCGGGGGTGGCGGGGCGGGCGCGGCCAGCGGCAATTCGCGCGCTTCCTCCTCCCACGGGGAATGGAGCAGCGCGTGCAGGTCCTCGCGCGGGACTTCGGGCAGCGGGGCCAGCCCATGCGCGACCGCGCGGGTGCCGGTCTGAACCGTGCCGATCCGCACGGCCACCGGGCGGCGGCTGATCGCCGGACCCAGCCCCAGAAAGTGCCCGCGTTCCAGATCGCGGATCTGTTCGGCCTGGCGGCGTTCCATCCCCAGGAGGTCGGCTGCGCGGGCCATGTCGATGTCGAGGAAGGTGCGCCCCATCAGGAAGTTCGAGGCTTCGGCCGCGACGTTCTTGGCCAGCTTGGCCAGGCGCTGGGTGGCGATCACCCCGGCAAGGCCACGCTTGCGCCCGCGGCACATCAGGTTGGTCATGGCCGAAAGCGACAGGCGGCGCACTTCATCGGTCACGTCACCGGCGGCGGCGGGGGCGAACAGCTGCGCTTCGTCCACCACCACCAGCGCGGGATACCACTGGTCGCGCGGGGCATCGAACAGTGCGCCCAGGAACTGCGCGGCGCAGCGCATCTGCGCTTCGACGTCCAGTCCATCGAGCGCCAGCACGACCGAGGCGCGGTGCTGGCGGATCCGCGCCGCCAGCTGGCCGATCTCGCTGGCGGCATAGGCGGCGGCATCGATCACCACGTGGCCGAACGGTTCGGCCAGGGTGACGAAATCGCCTTCGGGGTCGATCACCACCTGCTGGACGATTCCCGCGCTTTCTTCCAGCAGCCGGCGCAGCAGGTGCGACTTGCCCGAGCCGCTGTTGCCCTGCACCAGCAGGCGCGTTGCCAGCAGTTCCTCGATATCGATGCTGATGGGTGCTCCGGCCGGGCCGGAGCCAATGATGATCGGGGCGCTCACCCGCCTGTCCATAGGAACCGCGCCGCCCCCAACCAAGGCGGCGGCGCGATTTATCCAGAACTTGCAGCAGCAAGGCCGCTGGCGCCACGAATCAGCTTGACCCTGCCCAAGCCGCTGGTTAGAGGCGCCCCCTCTGTTGCCCCGTCGTCTAAAGGTAAGACTACGGATTCTGATTCCGTCTATCGAGGTTCGAATCCTCGCGGGGCATCCACCACCTTATCGGCATCAGCGAACCCCGGCGCCTCAGTGCGGCTGGCGTGGTCCCTTGCGGTGCACGAACTTCTTGCCGCGCGGGCCAGGGCCCGGGCGGTGATCGCCGCGGCCGCCCTGGTGGCGGGCGGCTTCGCGCGGCTTGCCTTCGACGGGCACGATTTCCACCCCGTCATCCTCCTCGGCAGTGCGGCGCACGGCGTCGAGGAACCGGGCGGCCACCGGGGCGGCCACTTCGAACAGGCATTCGTTGGCGGTGATGCGGATCGCGCCGATCTCGCTGCGGCTGACATGGCCGCGGCGGCACAGCAGCGGCAGGACCCAGCGCGGATCGGCATTGTGGCGGCGGCCGATGTTGAGGCGGAACCAGGCGCTGCCTTCGAATCCGGGGCGCGGCCCTTGCGGGGCCGGGGCATCGCTGGCCAGCAGTTCCTCGGGCTGGGGCAGGCGCGCGCGGTGCGCCTGGACCAGCGCCAGGGCGATGTCTTCGGCGCTGCGTTCGGCCAGCAGGCGGGCGGCGATCTCGTGGTCGCTCTCGCTCGGCTCGACCGGGGCGAGCAGGGTGCTGAGCAGGCGGTCGGCGTCCGCCGCGCGAATCTCGGCGGCTGACGGCGGGCTGATCCATTCGGCCGGGATGCGCGCGCCGCGCAGCATCATTTCCACCCGGCGGCGGCGCGGATAGGGCACCAGCAGGATCGCCGTGCCTTTCTTCCCGGCGCGGCCGGTGCGGCCGGAACGGTGCTGCAGCACTTCGGCATCGCGCGGCACTTCGACATGGACCACCAGCGACAGGCCCGGCAGGTCGATCCCGCGCGCGGCCACGTCGGTTGCAACGCAGACCCGGGCGCGGCGGTCGCGCAGCGCCTGCAGCGCGTGGTTGCGTTCGTTCTGGCTATGCTCGCCCGACAGCGCGACCACGGCAAAGCCGCGCTCGGTCAGGCTGGCGTGGAGATGGCGGACATTGTCGCGCGTGGCGCAGAACAGGATCGCGGTTTCCGCCTCGTGGAAACGCAGCACGTTGACGACCGCGTTTTCGATGTCGGCCGGGGCGATGGCCATGGCCTGATAGGCGATGTCGCCGTGGCCCTGATCGGCATCGACGGTCGAAATGCGCAGCGCGTCCTGCTGGTAGCGCCGCGCCAGCGCGACGATCGGCTTGGGCATGGTCGCGGAAAACAGCAGCGTGCGGCGGTCATGCGGGGTCGCGTCAAGCAGTTCCTCAAGATCCTCGCGGAAGCCCATGTCGAGCATTTCGTCCGCCTCGTCGAGCACGGCGACGGCCAGGCCGCGCAGATCAAGCGCGCCGCGTTCGAGGTGATCGCGCAGGCGCCCCGGGGTGCCGACCACGATCTGCGCGCCGTGTTGCAGCGCGCGGCGTTCGCGCATCGGGTCCATCCCGCCGACGCAGGTCACCACCCGCGCGCCGGTGGCTTCGTAAAGCCAGGCCAGTTCGCGGCTGACCTGCAGTGCCAGCTCGCGCGTCGGGGCGATCACCAGCGCCAGCGGCGCTTCGGCGGCTCGCACCCGCCCGTCCGTTTCAAGCAGCTGCGGCGCCATGGCGAGGCCAAAGGCCACGGTCTTGCCCGAGCCGGTCTGGGCCGACACGATCAGGTCGCGGCCATCGGCCTCGGCTTCGAGCACGGCGGCCTGGACCGAGGTGGGGGCGGAATAGCCGCGCGCGGCAAGCGCATCGCCAAGCAATGCAAATGGGGTCTGGAAAGTCATAATCTCACGGAATTCTGGTGGTGGACGGCCGCAGCGGGCCGCAGGCGGGCATCGCGTCCGCCATCATGCCGCCCGCGTTAGGCTTTTGTGGGCGCGGGGACAACCGCAATCGCGATGACCTCGATTGCGTCCTCGCGCCCGGCGAATTCCACCAGTTCGCCGACTTCGGCCCCCAGCATGGCGCGGGCCAGCGGTGCGGAGAAGGCAATGCGGCCTGCGGCGGGGTCGGCCTCGTCATCGCCGGTGATCGCCAGGGTGCGCTGCTTGCCATTGAGGGTGAAGGTGACCTCGGTGCCGATTTCCACCGTTTCGCCATCGGGCACCGGCACCACTTCGGCGGTGATCTGGCGGGTCTGCCAATAGCGCAGGTCGCGCCGGGTGGCGTCGATCCGGGACTGCTCCGCCGCTTCGGCGAGCAGCGCGGCGATTGCCGCTTCCAGCCGCGCCACCTGTTCGTCGATCAGCGCCTTGCCGTGGGCTGTCACCAGGTTGGGGCCGGGGGGAATCGGGATTTCGAACTTCGGCTCAAGATGTTCGTCGTCGCCATCGCGCCGGAATGCCACGCTCATCGCTGCCGGACTCCTACGCGACAATCGCTTCGAAGGCTTCGCTGGCTTCGAGCCAGGCGGCCTCGGCGGCCTCGATTCGGGTTTCGAGGGCGGCGCGGCGCTTCATCAGCTCGGTCATGGTCAGCTTGGCGAGCGCCGGGGCGGCGCTGGCGGGATCGAACATCGCCTGGTCGATCGCGCTGCGTTCGGCGGTCAGGCGCTCCAGCTCGGCCTCGGCGGCCCTGGCCGCCTTGCGCAGCGCCTGGCCGCGTTCGCGCGCTTCGGCATTGGCCTTGCGCTGGTCCTTCTTGTTGACCCCGCGCGGGGCATCGCCCCCCCGCGCCGGGGCGGGATCGCGGGCGAGGACGAAGGCGATGTAATCGTCGATCGAGCCGTCGAATTCCCTGGCCGTGCCGGCATCGACCAGCACCAGCCGGTCGGCGGTCATTTCCAGCATGTGGCGGTCGTGGCTGACGATCACCACGGCGCCCGAATAGTCGTTCAGCGCCTGGACCAGCGCTTCGCGCGCGTCGACATCAAGGTGGTTGGTCGGCTCGTCTAGGATGAGGAGGTGCGGCGCATCGCGGGTGATCAGCGCCAGGGCCAGCCGCGCGCGTTCCCCGCCCGACAGCTTGCCGACCTCGGTCGTCGCCTTGGGCCCGGCAAAGCCGAACCGGCCCAGCTGCGCGCGCACCGCGGCGGGGGTCGCCCCGGGCATGGCAATCGTCATGTGTTGCAGCGGGGTTTCGCTGCGGTCCAGTTCCTCGACCTGGTACTGGGTGAAATAGCCCACCCGCATGCGCCCGCTGGCGGTCATCGCCCCGTCGAGCGGGGTGAGCTGCGCGGCGAGCAGGCGCGCGAGCGTGGTCTTGCCGTTGCCGTTGCGGCCCAGCAGCGCGATCCGGTCGTCCGGGTCGATCCGCAGGTTCAGGCGCTGCAGGATCCGCGTTTCACCATAGCCGGCCGAGGCCAGGTCGAGCGTGATCAGCGGCGGGCGCAACTCGTCCGGCGGGGGGAAATCGAAGCTGAGCGAGGGGTCGTCGATCAGCTCGGCAATCGGCTGCATCCGCGCCAGCGCCTTGGCGCGCGATTGGGCCTGCTTGGCGGTGGAGGCGCGGGCCGAATTGCGCGCGACGTAATCGCGCAGCTTTTCGCGCATCGCGTCCTGCCGCGCCTTGGCAGCGGCCAGCTGGGCCTGGCGCTCGGCGCGCTGGCGCTCGAACGCGTCGTAGCCGCCGGGATAGAGCGTCAGCTTGCCGTTCGACAGGTGGAGGATGTGATCGACCACGTTGTTGAGGAAATCGCGCTCGTGGCTGACCAGCAGGATCGTTGCGGGGTAAGAGCGCAGGAAATCCTCGAGCCACAGCACCGCTTCGAGGTCGAGGTGGTTGCTCGGTTCGTCGAGCAGCAGCAGGTCGGGCTGGGAAAACAGCAGCGCGGCCAGTGCCACGCGCATCCGCCAGCCGCCGGAAAAGCTTTCCAGCGGGCGGTGCTGCGCCGCTTCGTCGAACCCCAGGCCGACCAGGATCCGCGCCGCCCGCGAGGGGGCGGAATGGGCCTCGATCGCAATCAGGCGGTCGTGCACTTCGGCCAGGCGGTGCGGATCGGTGCAGCTTTCGCTTTCCGCCATCAGCGCCGCGCGCTCGGTATCGGCGGCCAGCACGGTTTCGAACGGCGTTTCATCGCCGCCGGGGGCTTCCTGCGCGATATAGCCCAGCCGGCTGCCGCGCGGCATGGTCACCTCGCCATTATCAGCCTCGAGCTGGCCGGCGATGACCCGCACCAGGGTGGACTTGCCCGCGCCGTTGCGGCCAATCAGGCCGATGCGGCCGCGCGGCGGCAGCTTGGCGGTTGCGTCGTCGATGATCGTCCGCCCGCCAAGGCGAACCGTGATGCCGGTCAGGTTAAGCATGGCGCGCCCCTAGCAAAGGATTCCCCCCTTTGACAGCGCCGACGCAAAAGCCGACAAGGCGCTAATGACCGAAGAAGAACAGGAAAAGCGCCTTCACCGCCGGCGTTTCTACAAGGCGGAACAGGAAGCGGGCTTTGTCGAAGCCCAGGACCACTCCACACCCCAGACCCGCAGCCCGGCCTACAAGCTGGCGTTCCGTGACACGGACTTCCTCCTGCGCGAGGAACTGCGCCCGGTACGCTTCCAGCTGGAATTGCTGAAGTGCGAGATGCTGCTGGACGAGGCGCAGATCGGCTCAACGCTGGTCTGCTATGGCTCGGCCCGGATCCCGTCGCCCGATGCGGCGGCAGAGCTGGTCGCCAAGGCCTCGCCCGAGCGCAAGGCCGTGGCCGAACGGCTGGCCGCCAAGGCCAAGTATTACGAGGAAGCACGCAAGCTCGCCCACATCGCATCCAGCTGCAACATCGTTGAAAAGGGCATGCGCCAGTTCGTGGTCTGCTCGGGCGGCGGGCCGTCGATCATGGAAGCGGCCAATCGCGGCGCGGTGGAAGCGGGGGCGGAAACCATCGGCCTCAACATCGTGCTGCCGCACGAACAGGCGCCCAACACCTATGTCACCCCGCGCCTGGCGTTCCAGTTCCACTATTTCGCGCTGCGCAAGATGCATTTCCTGCTGCGGGCCAAGGCGGTGGCGGTGTTCCCCGGCGGCTACGGCACGCTGGACGAATTCATGGAACTGCTGACCCTGATCCAGACCGGCAAGATGAAGCCGATCCCGATCCTGCTGTTCGGGCGCGATTTCTGGAACCGGGTGCTCAACTTCGAAGCCCTGGCCGAAGAGGGCGTGATCAACCACGCCGACCTCGACCTGTTCCACTGGGTCGAAACCGCCGAAGAGGCGTGGGACAAGGTGGTGGAGTTTTACGAGCTGTCCTGATTGGTGCGCCTTTCGCCTCCGCGAAGGGCTGGCATCACCGGCGTGAGCCGGACAGGGACTCCTAACCCCGCGCCTCGCCGTGGCCCAGCGGCCCGTGTCCCGCGCCGAAGCCCGGCGCGGCGCGGAGCGCGCTGCGGACGAACAGGCGGGCACGGTCGACCGCTTCGGCGAGCGGCAGGCCCTTGCCAAGGTAAGTTGCGATCGCGCTCGACAGAGTGCAGCCTGTGCCGTGGGTGTGGCGGGTGTGAATGCGGGTTCCGGCCATGACGTGCGGAGCTTCGCCCGGCACCGCCAGCACGTCCTCGACCCGTTCGCCCTCGGCATCGCCGCCCTTGGCCAGATATGTGATCGCGCGCGCCATCATGCCGTCGTGTCCGCCAAGCGCGGCGAGTTCGGGCACGTTGGGCGTGGTCAGCGTGGCCAGTCGCATCAGCCGTTCGAACGCGGCGATGGTTGCCGCATCGGCGAGCGCCGCGCCGCTGGTGGCGATCATTACCGGATCGAACACCACCGGCACGGCCAGTGCCTCCAGCCGGTCGGCAACAAGGTGGGCGATGGCCGGCGCGCCCAGCATCCCGATCTTGACTGCGTCCACCCCGATATCGCTGACGCAGGCGTCGATCTGCGCCCCGACCATGGCCGGGGCCAGCGCTTCGACCATGGTCACGCCGCAGGTGTTCTGCGCCGTCACCGCGGTGATCGCGGTCATGGCATAGCCGCCCAGCATGGTGATCGTCTTGATGTCGGCCTGGATACCAGCGCCGCCCGAACTGTCGGATCCGGCGATGGACAGGATGCGGGGCGGGGACATGGCTTCGGGGTTAGGGCAGTGCGGGCCCTTCGACAAGCTCAACCCTTGAACTTGCGCTGCGTGCTCGGCGGGTGCTTGGCGTGGAGCGACCTGGCCCGGGTCGGCCGGTCAAGCAGTTCGCCGCCGCAATTGGGGCAGCGTTCGTCCAGCGCATCGGCGCATTCGGTGCAGAAGGTGCATTCGAAGCTGCAGATGAACGCGCCGGGCAGGTCCGCCGGCAGGTCGGCGCCGCAGCGCTCGCAATCGGGGCGCATCTCGAGCATCAGGCCGCGGCCTCGCGCACCGCGTCGCAGATCGCGTCGACCACCTGTTCCACTTCCGCCGCATCGTCGCCTTCGGCCATGACGCGGATCACCGGTTCGGTGCCCGACGGGCGGATCACCAGCCGGCCCTTGCCCGCCAGCTGCGCCTCGGCCGCGGCGATGACCGCCTTGACCCGGTCGTCGTCCAGCGGCTTGCCCCCGGCGAAGCGCACGTTCTTGAGCAATTGTGGAACCGGATCGAACAGGTGGAGCAGCTCGCTCGCGGCCTTGCCCGAACGGACCAGCGCGGCCAGCACCTGCAGCGCGGCCACCGTGCCATCGCCGGTGGTGGCGTGATCGAGCAGGATCATGTGCCCGCTCTGCTCGCCCCCCACGTTGTAGCCGCCGCTGCGCATCGCCTCGAGCACGTGACGGTCACCCACCTTGGTGCGGACCAGATCCAGCCCCTGGCCGGCCAGGAAGCGTTCCAGACCCAGGTTCGACATCACCGTGGCGACGACGCCATTGCCCTTGAGCCGCCCCTGCGCGGCCCACTGGCTGCCGATCAGCGCCATGATCTGGTCGCCGTCCACGGTCTGCCCGCGCTCGTCCACCACGATCAGCCGGTCGGCGTCGCCGTCCAGCGCAATGCCGATCTGCGCGCCGCTGGCGACCACGGTTTCCTTGACCAGTTCAAGATGGGTCGAACCGCAGCGGTCGTTGATGTTGGTGCCGTTGGGGCCGACCCCCACCGCGATCACTTCGGCGCCCAGTTCCCAGATCGCGCTGGGGGCGACCTGGTAGGCCGCGCCATTGGCGCAATCGACCACGATCTTCAGTCCGTCGAGCCGGACATCGTCGGGCAGCGAGCTCTTCACCGCGTGGATATAGCGCCCGCGCACATCATCGATGCGCCGCGCGCGGCCGATCTGTTCGGACGGGGCCAGCGGCAGGTCCTGGTCTAGCATCGCCTCGATCACTTCCTCGTCCGCGTCGGACAGCTTGAAGCCATCGGGGCCGAACAGCTTGATGCCGTTATCCTCGTAAGGGTTGTGGCTGGCGGAAATCATCACCCCCACGTCGGCGCGCAGCTCGCGCGTCAGCATGGCGATGGCCGGGGTGGGGAGCGGCCCGGTCAGCACCACATCCATCCCCACGCTGGTGAAGCCCGCGACCAGCGCGTTTTCCAGCATGTAGCCCGACAGGCGGGTGTCCTTGCCGATCACCACCCGGTGCTTGTGCGCGCCGCGCAGGAAATGGGTGCCGGCGGCCTGGCCGACCTTCATCGCCATGGCAGCAGTCATCGCTCCGGCGTTGGTCTTGCCCCGAATCCCGTCGGTACCGAAATACTTGCGTCCCATGGCTATCCCTTGCCAGCCCATTTTTTCGTCCGGTTTGCTATGTCGCGCTGCGCCGCTAAAGTCACGTATGCATATTGCCAATATTCGGGGAACCAGCCATGAACGAAGCGGCGGAAAGTATAGCCTTTCCGGAAATCAGGGTGCCGGCGGCGCTGACCTTTGCCGGGCTGGTGGCGGGTTTCGCAGCGGGGATCGTGCTGCGTGACAGCGCCCTGCTGCCCCAGCTTCTGGCCGTGGCCAAGCCGGCCGGGGCGCTGTGGCTGAAAGCGCTGCAGCTGACCATCCTGCCGCTGGTAATTGGCCTGGTCTATACCGGCATCTCGCAGACCCTGGCCGCCGCCGGGGGCGGGGCGCTGGCGCGGCGCGCGGTGGCGCTGTTCTTCGTGGTGCTGCTGGCCAGCGGGGCCTGTGCCGCGCTGCTGGTGCCCGCGCTGCTCGAAACCTTCCCCATTCCGGCCAAGGCGGTGGCCGCGCTGAGCGGCGGCGGGGCGGAAGCGGCCAAGGTGCCCGGCTTTGCCGAAATCCTCGGCGCGATGATGCCCGAAAACATCTTCGCCGCCGCTGCCGGCGGGGCGATGCTGCCGATCGTGCTGTTCGTCTCGGTCTTTGCCGTGGCCGCCGCGCGGATCGGCCCGGCCCCGCGCAAGGCGCTGGCGCAGGTGTTCGAAGGGCTGGCGGCGGCGATGATGGTGGTGGTCGGCTGGGTGCTGATGCTCGCCCCGATCGGGGTGTTCGGCCTGGCGATTGGCCTCGCCGCCGATAGCGGATCGGACGCGATCAGCGCCCTGGCGCATTACATCGTGGTGGTCAGCTGCGCTGGGCTGGTGGTGCTGCTGGGCGGTTTCGCCCTGGCCATGACGCTGGGCGGGCAGGGGGCCGGGCCGTTCGCCCGGGCGATGCTGCCGGTCCATGCCGTGGCCTTTTCGACGCAAAGCTCGCTCGCCAGCCTGCCGGCGATGCTGTCCGCCACCCGTCGCCTTGGCGTGCGCGAGGCGACCGCCGATTTCGTCCTGCCGCTGGCCGTGGCGATCTTCCGCGCGACCAGTCCGGCGATGAACATGGGCGTGGCGATCTATGCCGCTTACCTTACCGGCACGCCGCTGTCGGTCTGGGCGCTGGGGGCGGGGGTGTTGGTGGCGTTCCTGGTGTCGCTCAGCTCGGTCTCGCTGCCCGGCACGCTCAGCTTCGTGATCTCGGTTGGCCCGATTGCCAATGCGATGGGCGTGCCGATCGCCCCGCTGGCGCTGCTGGTGGCGGTGGAAATGCTGCCCGACCTGATGCGCACGCTGGGCAATGTGACGATGGACGTGGCGGTGACCGCCGCGGTGGACAAGGGCCGCGGCGAGTAGGGGAAATATTCTTGTTGGGTGCGCCAACTGCCTCCGCAGTGGGCTGGTGTTGCAAGGAAGGGCCGGATGGCCCTTCCGCACCGGCGTGAGCCGGACAGAAACTCCTACAACCCCTTGGCGTAGACCCGGTATTCCTTGTTCACCTTGCTGTCGATCGCATCGGCGATGGCGTTCATGCCCTGGTTGTCGTCCAGCACCCAGCCGATCTCGCCGCGCTGGCCGCCATAGTTGGCCACGGCGTTGCGGCGGATGTATTCGATCATCATGAAAGCCAGCTGGCTGGCCATGCGACTGCCTTGCAGCTTCTTGCGCACGCCCATCAGCGGCACGCGCATGTCGGCATTCTTCGGCTTGAGCGTCCACAGGCCCAGCTTGATCCAGCCAAGCAGGCTCGGCTTGCCGTTCCTGCCGTTCACTTTCAGCTGGATCTGGTTGAGATCGGGCAGGGTCATCATGAAGGCCACCGGCTCGCCGTCCAGTTCGGCAATCATGATCAGGTCCTCGCGCACCAGCGGTTTCAGCTTCTTGCCGGTGTGGGCCACTTCGGCATCGGTGATCGGCACGAAGCCCCAGTTGTCGGACCAGGCATCGTTGAGGATGTCGAGGATCGTCCGCGCTTCGGCATCGAACTTGCTCTTGTCCACGCCGCGCACGCGGATCCTGGAACTCTTTTCGCCCATCGCCACGATCTTCTGGATCAACGGCGGGAATTCCTTCGTGATGTCGAGGTCATAGGTGTAGAGCGTCTTGACCCCGGCATAGCCCGCGCTTTCGATCCATGCCTGGTAGGCCGGGTTATGGTGCCCCATCATCACCATCGGCGGGTGATCCGCGCCCTTGATCAGCAGGCCCGGTTCTTCCCAGACCGAGAGGTTCATCGGCGCCAGCGCGCGGGTCATCCCCTGGGTGCGCAGCCAGTCTTCGGCCGCCGCGATCAGCGCCGTGGCGGCTTCCTCGTCAGTCGCCTCGATCGCGCCCCACATGCCGGTGCCCGGGCCCATGCCCTGATCCTCGGGCTGGGTCAGCGCCAGCTCGTCGATGTGGGCGGAAATCCGGCCGACCAGCTCGCCCCCGCGCCGCGCCAGGAAGTACTGGTAGCGCGCGTGTTCGAAGAACGGGTTCCCCCCCGGCGAGAACTTGGCCACTTCCTCGCCGCGCAACTGGGGCACCCAGTTGGGGTCTGATGCATTCAGCCGATAAGAGAGATCGACAAAGGCGTTGAAATCCGCCTTGCTGGTGACTGGGGTGACGATTACCTGTTGTGCAGCCACGATCTTGCCTTTGTTCGGGATTAGGGGCCTGTCCGCCCTGCCTGCGGCGGGTTCTCGGGTCAAGTCAAGCCGGGGCGCACCATAACAGCCGGACAGAACGGTTCGGCACCGGGTCACACATGGAATGATCGCATGACTGTACAGGAACGCATCGCCGCCGCGCCATCGCTGGCCACGATCCCGGACGACAAGGAAATGCTGCGCGCCGCGGTCGACCTGACCCGCGACCTGGCCGAGGCGCGGCCCGAGATCTACTGGCCCGACATGCTGCTGTCGGCGATCATCGGCTATAGCGCACTGGCCGGAGCGATCCTGCTCCACACCCCGTGGCAGGCCTGGCTGTGCGCCGGCGTGGCGGTGCTGGCACTGTACCGCGCGCTGCTGTTCATTCACGAGCTGACCCATATCCACCGCGATGCCCTGCCGGGGTTCCGGCTGGTCTGGAACGCGCTGGTCGGCGTGCCGATGCTGACCCCGTCGTTCATGTACGAAGGGGTGCACACGCTGCACCATGCCCGCACCCGCTATGGCACGGTGGAAGATCCCGAATATCTGCCGCTGGCGCTGATGAAGCCGTGGTCGCTGCCGCTGTTCATCCTGGTGGCGATCCTGCTGCCCCCGGCGCTGCTGGTGCGATGCGCGGTGCTGAACCCGCTGGGCGTGATCGTGCCGCCGCTGCGCAAACTGGTGTGGCAGCGGGCCAGTTCGCTGTCGATCAATCCCGAGTTCCGCCGCCGCCCGCCCGAAGGCGCTTTCGCCCGCATGGTCCTGGCGCAAGAGGTGGGCACGACGCTGTGGGCCTGGTTCCTGATCTATACCGCCTGGGCTTATGACTGGCGGCCGCTGGCAATCGGCATGGCCGTGGTTTCAGCCGTTGCCGTGCTCAACCAGATCCGCACCCTGGTAGCCCACCTGTGGGAAAACGACGGCGCGGCGATGACGGTGACGGGGCAGTACCTCGATTCGGTCAACGTGCCGCCGCCCGCGCTGCTTTCGCCGCTGTGGGCGCCGGTGGGGCTGCGCTATCACGCGCTGCACCACCTGCTGCCGTCGATGCCCTATCATTCGCTGGGCGAATGCCACCGCCGGCTCGCCAAGCAGCTGGGCGCGGGTTCAACCTATGACGGGGCGAACTATCCCGGCCTGCTGCCGCTGGTCGCGCGCCTGGCGAAAAGCACCATGCTGCCGCGCTGATCCCTATTTCTGGACGCCGAACGGCTGCCAGCCCTTGGGAAAATCGTGCTTCACCGTCGATGACGAATGGTTGGGGAAGGCCGAATCCCCGGTGCCGATGTCAAGCACGGCAAAGGGCGTGCGGCTGTACCAGTCGCCATAGATCACGATCTCGATCTCGCCGAGGTTGCCGGTGGCCCCGCGCAGGCGGAAATAGCTGTAGACCTGGTCGGCGCTGCTTTCCCCGTCCTTCTTCAGGCGCACCAGCCCTTCCAGCGGATAGAGCTTGCCATCCACCCGGATCGGGCAGCTTTCGAGCATCTTGTGGAACGCCAGGTACGGCCCCTTGATCCCGCCAAAGCTCCGGCCCTTGCCGGCGCGCGCCACGATCAGGCGGTTGTTTTGCTCGCTGCGCTTGGCATTGTCATAGCCCTGCATGGCAAAGGCCATGCCGTTCATGGCCCAATTGATCAGCACGGTCTTGCGCGCGGTCACGCGCACCGCCTGGTTGATCCATTCGCACGGGGCATAGGTCAGTTGCTCGGCAAAGACCTGCCGGTCCAGGTCCACTTTGCCGCGGTAATCGACCGCAGTGATCGGCCGCTCGGTTCCGGCCAGCGACATGGTGCCGACCAGCTTGGCCCCGTCGGTGGTGAACCGGGCCCCGCCGCGCGGGCTGGCGATGGTCACCTGCTGGCCGCTCACGGTCCAGGTCGCGGCCCAGTCGGTCTTGTTGTAGGTGATCAGCGCCTTGCCCTGCGGCAGGAAGCTGATCTCTACACTGGCGCCGGACTTGTCGCTGAACTGCCAGTCGGTGGCGGCCCAGTCAGCCGGATTGGACGGGGCCGGGCCGGCTTGGGCCAGGGCCGGGGCAGGCAGCAGGACAGCGGCAAGGGCAACTAGCAGTCGGCGCACGGGAATCCCTTCATATCAGTGCGCTACCTGCCATGAGTGTTAGGCACGGGCCTTTTGCGGCGCAACCCTATTCCTCGGTGCGGACCAGCACCGTTTCGCCGACCAGCAGGAACAGCAGGAACGGCCCCCAGGCCGCGACCAGCGGGGGGTAGCCGCCGAAATTGCCCATGGCGAGCGCGGCGTTATCGAACACGAAATAGGCAAAGCCCAGCGCCATGCCGATGATCGCGCGGACCAGCAGCGCGCCCGAACGCGCCAGGCCAAAGGCGGCGACCGCGCCCAGCAGCGGCATCAGCAGGGCGGATAGCGGCCCGCTGAACTTGTGCCACCACTTGCCCTCCAGCTCGCTCGTGCGGCGGCCCGAGGCCTTGAGCGCCTGGATCGAATGATAGAGCGTGATCGCGTCCTGCGCATCGGCATCGACCTTGCTGATCGCGACCTGGTCGGGCGTGACCGATTGCGCCACGACCTGCGCGGGCAGCTGCGTGGTGGCGGTGCTTGCCACGTCGAAGCGCTGCGGATTGTCCAGCCGCCAGCCCGGCGCGGCATAGCTGGCCCGCGGCGCGCGCAGCTGTTCCAGCACCATCCCGCCGGCATCGCGGCGATACCAGGTGACATTGGTCATCCGGGTCTGCGCGCCGGTGCCGGTGACGGTCCCGGCGGCCAGGATGTGCGGCCCGTCGCGCATATAGACGTTGGCGCGCACGCCCGAATCGGTCGGCACCGGGCCGTAATTCTGCGCCTGCCAGGCCTTCAGCGTGGCGGTGGATCGGGTGACGACGCGTTCGTTGAACACCAGGCTGGCCGCCGAAACCACCGCCGCACTGAGCAGCAGCGGGGCCAGCACCTGGTGCGCTGACAGGCCGGCGGCCTTCATCGCGATCACTTCGCTGTTCTGGTTCAGCGTGGCGAGCGTGATGATCGTCGCGAGCAGCACCGAATAGGGCAGGAAGCGCTGGATCAGCTGCGGCACGCGCAGCGAGACATAGTGCCACAGTTCGCCCTGGCCATTGCCCGGCACGCCCAGAATCTTGCCGCTTTCGCTCAGCAGGTCGAGCGTTTGCAGCAGCAGCACCAGGATCACCAACATGCCCAGGATCCAGGTCACGAACTGCTTGGCCAGGTAGCGCGACAGCGTGGGCGAGGGGAAGAATTCGATCCGCATGGGTCCGCCGTCCTTACCGCAGCCTGGCCGGATCGCGGCGGAACCGGGCAATGAACTGGCGCAGCCACTTGCTGCCGTTCGCCGATAGCCGTTCCAGCGCGCCGATCGGCTGGCCGCCCGGGACATAGGCGATCCGCCAGTACATCCACAGGATCAGCGCGGAGAATACCGCGAACGGCCCCCACAGCGCCAGCCAGGGCGAAACCTTGCCCAGCGCGGCCACGGCCTGCCCGTATTCGTTGACCTTGTGATAGGCGACCACCATCACCACCGAAAGGAACACCCCGAGGAACGAGGTGGAGCGCTTGGGCGGCACGGCCAGGGCCACCGCCAGCAGGGGCAGCAACAGCATCATCACAACTTCGACCAGGCGAAAGTTCAGGCTGGCACGGGTTTCGTTGCGCGCGGCCTGGGTGGCCGTGTCACTCCAGCCAATGCGCAGCAATTCGGGCAGGATGTATTCGCGTTCCACCCCGCCGCGCTTGCGGAACTGTTCCACCGCCGGCAGGTCGATCGGCAGGTCGTGGCGCGAAAAGCTCAGCACGCGGGGGTTCTGGCCGGGCTGGTCCTGCACGATCTGCCCGTCGGTCAGCCGCAGGATGATCGTGTCAGGCGCGTCCTTCAGCGCCAGGAAGCGGCCTTCGCGCGCTGAAATGGTCAGGACCTGGCCCTTGGGCGAACTGACCCGGGCGAAAATGCCGATCAGCTGGCGGCCTTCCTCGCGGCTCTGCTCGATCCGCAGCGCCATCTTGTCCTGCAGGGTGGTGAATTCGCCGACCTTGATCGAGGCGCCCAGCGAGCCCGAACGCAGTTCGAACTGCAGTTGTTCGTACCAGTAGCGCGTCAGCGGCTGGAGATAGCCGACCACCACCAGGTTCAGCGCGGCCAGCACCAGCGTGATCGCATAGGGCACGCGCAGCAGGCGGGTATAGCTGAGGCCGACCGCGCGCATCACGTCCAGTTCGCTGCTGGTTGCCAGCTTGCGGAAGGCCAGCAGGATGCCCAGCAGTAGCCCGAGCGGGATCGCCAGGCTGGCATATTCGGGCAACAGGTTCGCCAGCATCCGGAAAACGACGCTGACCGGCCCGCCTTCAGTCGCGACGAAATCGAACAGCTTCAGCATCTTGTCGAGCACGAGCAGCGAGGCGGCGATGATGAACACCGCCCCCATCGGCCCGAGCACGAGCCGCAGGATGTACCGATCGATGGCGGGAAGCGCTTTCACCGCGGGGGGATACGAAGCCTGGGCATTGCACTGCTCCTTAACCGCCCCGGCGGCTGGCAACAATTCCTATTCCGCGATTCCCAGCAGGCGCTGTGCCAGCATGAGATGCGGCCGGTCGATCATCCGGCGGTCGATCTGCAGCGCCCCGGCCGAAGGATTGGCGCTGAACGCGGCCACGATCGCGCGGGCCTCGGCCAGTTCCTCCTCGCTCGGGGTGAAGGCGGCGTTGATGATCGGAACCTGCGCGGGGTGGATCGCCAGCATCCCGGCAAAGCCATCGGCGCGCGATTCCTCGGCAGCGCGCTTCAGGCCCTTTTCGTCCGCGAAATCGGCGTGCAGCGTATCGATCGCGATGGTCCCGCGGGCATGGGCGGTCAGCAGGGTCTGGGTGCGGGCAAAGCGGAACGCGTCGGTCCACTGGCCGTCCTTGTCGCGCTTGCGGCTGGCGCCGATTGCGGCCGACAGGTCTTCCGCCCCCCAGGTCAGCCCGGCCAGGCGGGGCAGCGGCGCGCCCAGGTAGCTGGGTATGGTGATCGCGGCGGCGGCCGTTTCGCTGACCAGCGGCAGGATCTTCGTCGAATTGGCGGGCACGCCGCTGCGCTGTTCCAGCTCGTACAGTTCGGCGCCCAGCTGCTGGACCGATTCCGGCCCGGCCGATTTCGGCAGCATGATCCCGTCCGGCGCGCCGGGCAGCACGGCCAGCAGGTCGTCGCGCCACATCCGGCTGTCCAGCGCGTTGATCCGCACCCAGCGGCCCATGCGCCGCTCGGTCACCTGCTGGCGGTGCGCGTCCAGCCATTCGCGCGCCATTTCGCGCGCGCGCGGCTTGTTGTCGGGCGTGACCGAATCCTCAAGATCGACGATCACCACGTCCGCCCCGCTGGCGGCAACCTTGGACAACTTCTTCTCGCTGTCCCCCGGGACGAACAACCACGAACGCACTGCCATCAACCCGATCCTTCCTGTCAGCCCGCCGCAGCCATGGCGGGATAGTCGATATAGCCCGCCGGACCTGGCAGATACCAGCTTTGCGGGACGTTAACATTGGGCGCCCATTCCGCCCCGGCGCGGATCCGCGCGGGCAGGTCGGGGTTGGAAATGAACGGGCGGCCAAAGCTGATCGCCTCGCACCGGCCAGAGGCCACGTCGGCTTCGGCCTCGGCGGCGGTATAGTCGCTGTTGAGCACCAGCGGCCCGGTGTAGTGCGCGCGGATCAGGGCGTCCTGCTTGGGCACTTCGGTCGCGCCGAAGGTGCCGTTCGGCCCCGGCTGGCGCAGTTCGACAAAGCCCAGGCCATGGCGCTGGCAGACCCGCGCCGCTTCGGCAAAGATCGACGCCGGATCGGGATCGTCGCAGCCCTGGGTCTCGCCATTGGGCGACAGGCGGATCGACACCCGGTCATTGCCCCAGACATCGACCAGCCGGGCCAGGATCTGGTCCATGAAGCGCACGCGGTTTTCCGGGCTGCCGCCGTAATCATCGTCGCGCAGGTTGGTCGACTGGCGCAGGAACTGGTCAACCAGGTAGCCGTTGGCGCCGTGCAGCTGTACCCCATCGAACCCGGCCGCCTTGGCGTTGGCCGCGGCCTTGGCATAGTCGTCCACGATCCGGGCGATGTCGTCCAGCGTCGCGGCGCGCGACTGCTGATGCGGCTTGCGGCCGGTGGGGGTGTGGGCATGGTCGGGCGCGGTGGTGGCGCTGGCCGAAACCGGCGGCTGGCCGTCCAGGTAATCGGGATGGACGATCCGGCCCATGTGCCACAGCTGCAGCACGATCCGCCCGCCGGCCTGGCGGACCGCTTCGGTCACCGGCTTCCACGCCTCGGTCTGCTCGGCGCTCCAGATGCCGGGCGCGGCGTGCCAGCCCAGCCCTTCGACGCTGATCCCGGTGGCTTCCGAAATGATCAGCCCGGCGCCGGCGCGCTGGCGGTAGTATTCCACCAGCAATTCGTTCGGGACGCCGCCGGCGCTGGCGCGGCCGCGCGTCAGCGGTGCCATCAGCACGCGGTTGGGAGCTTCGATCGCGCCAAGCTTGACCGGCTGGAACAGGGCCTCGTGCATCATTCCTCCATCAGTTTTCGTTGGTATGGTTTAACCGAGCGGCTAAGGCATGGGCATGGGGAATGCAACCGCGCAGACAGGCACCGGCCGGGCGAAAGACTGGAACGGGTGGCACTTTGCCGCGCTGCTCGGCGGCAACGTCGCGCTGGCGCTCGGTCCGCTGTGGGTGCGGCTGGCCGAAACCGACCCCGGGCCGGTCTCCGCCGGGTTCTGGCGGCTGGTGCTGGCCGTGCCGTTCTTCGTGCTGTTCGCGCGGGCCAGCGGGCAGGCCGTGCTGGGGCTGGGGCGCAAGGTTCTGCTGGCCGTGGCCGGGGCGGGCCTGTTCTTCGCGCTGGACCTCGGCTCGTGGCACCTGGGGATCGGCCTGACGCGGCTGGGCAACGCCAGCCTGTTCGGCAATTCCGGTTCGATCCTGCTGGTCGCCTGGGGGCTGATCGCGCTGCGCCGCAGGCCCCGCATGGGCGAATGGCTGGCCTTCGGGGCGGCAATCGCGGGTTCGGCGATCCTGCTCGGGCGCTCGCTCGAAATCGATCACACCACGATGATCGGCGACCTGCTCTGCCTGCTCGCCGGGTTCCTCTATACCTTCTACATCCTGCTGCTGCAGAACGCCCGGGCGAGCCTGGGCAACTGGTCGCTGCTGACCTGGTCGAGCCTTGCCGGGGCGCCCGTGCTGCTGGCCATGGCGGCGATGCTGGGCGAACCGATCTGGCCGCAGGTGTGGTGGCCGGTGGCGATGCTGGCGCTGACCAGCCAGATCGTCGGGCAGGGATTGCTGGTCTTTGCGCTCAAGCATTTCTCGCCACTGGTGATTGGCCTCGCGCTGCTGACCCAGCCGGCGGTCTCGGTCCTGGCCGGGTGGGTGCAGTTCGGCGAAGTGCTGACCCCGCTCGATGGCCTTGGCATGGTGCTGGTCGGCCTGGGGCTGGTGCTGGCCCGCTCGACGCAGAAGTGATTGAGCGCTAGCCTGCCTGTCGTGCCCCCGGCTGAGGAGACCGCATGACCCGTCCAGTGGACCTTGCATCGATCCGCGGCATCGAGGGCCTGTGGGCACGCAGCCAGCCGGGCGGCAATATGGCCTCGATGCAGCATGAAGATCGGCTGCTGGTCGACCTGCTGGGGCTGGGCATCGGCCAGGTGCTGGAGCAGTTGTTCCAGGTGCGGCCCGGCTTCGCCGCATTTCTCGACTGGATCGAGACAACCGCTGGCCTGCCCGATCCGGTGCGGGTGGAACGCTTTCACGCCCTGCTCGATGGCGCGCAGGTACCCTCGGCCGCGCAGGCCCGCATCGCGGCGCTGGAAGCGGCCCCGCCGGTGCTGGACGCCGACGACATGGCGTTCTGGGACGAGCATGGCTACGTCGTGGTCCGCCAGGCGATCACGCGCGGCGAAGCCGAAGCGGCCGCGCAGGTGCTGTGGCAGCACATCGGCGCCAGCCCCGACGATCCCGCCAGCTGGTATGCCGAGGCCGCACGCGGGCTGTGGTTTCCGCTGTGCCAGGCCCCGGAACTTGACGTGGCGCGCCGTTCCCCCCGGGTGCAGAAGGCCTTTGCCCAGATCTGGGGCACCGGCGACCTATGGGGCAATGTCGACCGGATGAGCTTCAACCAGCCGGTCCGTGCCGATGCGCCGTTCCTGGGTTCGGCGCTGCATGTCGATACCAGCATGGCCGCGCCGATGCCGCTGGGCACCCAGGCGATCCTTTACCTGACCGACACGCCGGCACAGCGCGGCGCCTTGCAGGTGCGGCCGGGCTTCCACCGCGATTTCGATGCCTGGGCCGCCTCGCTGGGCGGGGCCGACCCGCGCCGGGTGGATCTTGGCGACGGGGTTGTGCCGGTGCCTGGTGAGGCCGGAGACATGGTGATCTGGCACCACGCCCTGCCGCACGGGGCCACGCCCAACCACGACGATTTTCCCCGCATCGTCCAGTATCTCAACTTCGCGCCGCCGACCGTGCGCGACGATCGGCCGTGGATCTAGCTCGGAGGTGCGGTTCATGGGTCCTGACCCCAGGTCTTTGACCTGAGGCAAGGAATCCGGCGCTGAATCCGGGCACTGTTCCTGCCATGAGCGACACGACGATCCGGGCCATCGCCCACCCGACCGACTTTTCGCCGCAGGGCCAGCTGGCCTTTGCCCACGCGCTGCGGCTGGCCATTCTGCATCGCTGCCCGCTTGACCTGCTGCACGTCCGCGATCCCGATGGCCGCAGCGAACTTGGCAAGTTTCCCAAGGTCCGCGCCCTGTTGCAGCGCTGGGGGATGCTGTCGGCCGATGCCAGCCCGGCCGATGTCCTGCCTGCCACTGGCGTAGCGGTGCGCAAGGTCGACATCCGCGATGACAACGCGGTCGATGGCCTGGCCGACTACCTGTGGGAACATGACATCGACCTGGTGGTCATGGCCACCCACGGCCGCACCGGGGTAAAGCGCTGGATCGGCGGTTCGGTGTCCGACCAGGTGATGCGCGAAGCCCGGGTGCCCGCGCTGCTGCTTGGCCCGCAGGCACACGGCTTTGTTGCGCCGGACAGCGGCGAGATGGCGCTGCGCCATGTCCTGCTGCCGGTGGCCGACCAGCCCGAACCGGGCCAGGCCCATCAGGCGCTGGCGCGGCTGCTGGCCGGAACCGGGGCGGCGATCGACTGCCTGCATGCCGGCACCCAGCCGCCGCGCGTGACCGATGCGGCGCAGGCCAGCGTTGCGGTGCGCTGCGTGGCGGGCGATCCCGTGGCCGCGATCCTGGCCGAAGCGGCGGACGCGGACCTGATCGCCATGCCCACCGCCGGGCGGCAGGGTTTCAGGGACGCGCTGCGCGGCAGCACCACCGAACGGGTGATCGCCCAAGCGCGCTGCCCGGTTCTGGCGCTCCCGGTGGGTTAGCGCTTCACCGCGCCCCCAAATCCCCCTGGCCGACCGTGCCGCCGGCCATTTCCAGCATCTTGTCGAGGCTGCGCTTGGCGCGCAGGCGCAGGCCTTCCTCGATCTCGATCCGCGGGGTCAGGTCGCGGAGCGCCAGGTAGAGCTTTTCCAGCGTGTTGAGCGCCATGTAGGGGCAGATGTTGCAGCTGCACTGCCCGTCCGCGCCGGGCGCCCCGATGAAGGTCTTGCCGGGCAGGGCCAGTTCCATCTGGTGGATGATGTGCGGTTCGGTCGCCACGATCAGCGTATCGCCTTCGAACCCCTTGGCGAAATTCAGGATGCCGCTGGTCGATCCGACATAGTCGGCATGGTCGATGATGTGCGGCGGGCATTCCGGGTGCGCGGCCACCGGCGCGCCGGGGTGCTGGGCCTTGAGCTTGAGCAGCTCGGTCTCGCTGAAGGCTTCGTGGACGATGCAGACGCCGGGCCAGAGCAGCATTTCGCGGTTGAACTTGCGGGAAAGATAGCCGCCCAGGTGCCGGTCCGGCCCGAAGATGATCTTCTGGTCGGCCGGGATCTGCGCCAGGATCGTTTCGGCGCTGGAACTGGTCACGATCACGTCGGACAGCGCCTTCACCTCGGTCGAGCAGTTGATGTAGGTCAGCGCGATGTGATCGGGGTGCGCGGCGCGGAACTGGGCGAACTTTTCCGGCGGGCAGGCGTCTTCCAGGCTGCACCCGGCGTTCAGGTCGGGAAGCACCACGATCTTTTCGGGCGCGAGGATCTTGGCGGTTTCGGCCATGAACTTGACCCCGCAGAAGGCGATCACTTCGGCATCGGTGGCGGCGGCCTTCTTCGACAGTTCCAGGCTGTCGCCGATATAGTCGGCCAGGTCCTGGATTTCCGGGCTCTGGTAATAGTGCGCCAGGATCACGGCGCCCCGTTCCTTGCGCAGCCGGTCAATCTCGGCGCGCAGGTCCAGGCCGGTCAGGTTCACGCTCTGGGCAGTCATTCCAGGTTCCTTGCAAGTGTCGGACCTCCCAGATGGCCTGCCCGGCCCGGTGAATCAAGGCGGCCCGGGCAATTCAGGGCAAGTAGGCCTCCATCGGGCGCACCGCGCCGGGGTGGCCGGCCATGACGGCGTGGGTCAGCTCGATCGCCCAGGGGGTTTGGGCCACCACTTCGCCCAGCGCGATCCAGCCGATGGTCACCGCCACGCCGACGAACCAGGCCGGATGAACCCTGCCGCTGTGGCGATAGTCGCGCAGCATGCCTGCGGCGATGAACCCCAGTCCGATGGTGTTGCTGATTTCCCAGCTCCACGGGATCAGCAGCGGCATCGGCAGCAGGCGGCCAAAGCCCGGCCCGGTGATCCCGGCCATGGCGCAGAGCATCAGCCGGCGGTGCCAGTCGGTCCGCCGCCGCAGCATCACCGCCGCGCCCACCGTCAGCGCGAAGGCCAGCAGGCCAGTGGGATTGCCGATCAGGAATTCGTTGGCATCGAAGAAGAACGGCCCGCCGGTGCGCTGCATCGCGGTAACGGTCAGCATGGTTCCGGCGATGACCATGGCCGGCACCCAGATCGCGGCCAGTAAGCCCAATCGGCGATGGAACTGGAAATTGCCCTGTGCCGCCAGCCAAGTCTGCGCCAGGAACAGCACCACCCAGCCAAAGAACACCGCGGCGTGGACGTGATAGATCAGCGGCACGGCAAAGCTGGATCGCCCTGCCGCCAGCTGGAACGAAAATCCCGCGACCAGCAGCAGCGCCATTGCGCAGGCCAGCCGGAAACAGAAGCGCGCTTCGTCCCCGCGCGCCGGGGGGATCTTGTCGAAGGTCGTTGCCATGTGACTTCTCCCCACTATGGCGGTGTGTTATAGCATAGTAATACACCTCCTTGTTCTGGGGGTCAAAGCTGTTCAGCGGGGCGGAATCGGCTCTCCGTCGAACCGCACCGTCACCGCGATCCGGTCATATCCGGCGACTTGCAGGGGGATCGCCAGATTCTGCGTCACCGCCTGCCGGGCCGCGCTGCGCGCCAGGTCCATCAGCACCGGGGCCTGCGCCTGGGTGGCGGCCTGTTGCTGGGCCAGCAGGGTGTTGTCGCGGGTCAGCTTGGCCTGGGCATCGCCGGTGATCCACACGCCTTCGCGCAGGTACTGGGCGCGGCCTTCGTCCAGGTTGGGGGCGGAGACCTGGACCGGCGGCAGCACCACGTCGAGCCGCTGGCTGGCCGCGTCCCAGCGCAGCCGGTCCTTGCCGACCCGCGCCAGGTCCACCACGTAGTCGACCCGCGCCGGGATCACCGCCACCTGGCGGCTGCGCAGCATCCCCCAGGCGCGCACGTCATCGGCGGCGACCACCGGGGAGAGCTGGGCGGAAAACACCGTCAGCCGGTTCTGCTTTTCCAGCGCGACCAGGCTGGTGGCCAGCGGATCGCCGTGCACCGCCGGGCCATAGACCTGCCAGCCGAGCCATCCGGCCACTGCCAGCGCGCCGCCCGCCAGCAGCCACGGCAGCCTGGCCGCAGGCGCGCTCAGCCGCGCAGGCTCCACGTCTCTTCCTCTTCGCCCACCACGCCGCGCTGTTTCAGGTCGATCAGGTGGGCCAGCACCGAACGGCCCGCCGCGCCGTTCAGCCGCGGGTCCAGCCCCTTGTACATCACCGGCACCATCTGGCCGATGGTATGCGGCCCGGTGTCCAGCAGCCGCAGGATCTGCGCTTCGCGGCTGCGGCGATGGCCCAGCATGCCGCGCACCAACTGGCGCGGCTTTTCCACGGCGGGGCCGTGGGCGGGGTAATAGACGCGGTCTTCCCGGTCATAGAGCTTCTGCAAGCTGGCCATATAGGCGCTCATGTCGCCGTCCGGCGGGCTGACCACGCTGGTCGACCAGGCCATGACGTGGTCCCCGGTGAACAGCGCGCCACTCTCGACCAGGGAATAGCACAGGTGGTTGCTGGTGTGGCCGGGGGTGGCGACGGCTTCGATGGTCCAGTCCGGGCCGCTGATTCGCTCGCCGTCGGCCAGGATCCGGTCGGGGGCATAGTCGGGATCGAAGGCGGCGTCGGCGCGGGGGCCGTCATCGTCCATGCTCAGCGGTGCGCAACCCACGATAGGTGCTCTGGTGACCGCTTTCAGCGCCCTGCTGGCCGGGCTGTGATCGCGGTGCGTGTGGGTGCACAGGATCGCGGCAATCCGCGCCTTTCCGACCGCGGCGAGGATCGCCTCGACATGGCCCGCGCCGTTGGTATCGGCATGGTCCGGCGCGCCCGTATCGACTGGGCCGGGATCGATCACCGCCACTTCATCGCCCGCGCCGATCACATAGGTCTGGGTGCCGGTGAAGGTATAGTGCGATGGGTTGGGCGCCAGCACGCGGCGCACCAGCGGTTCGCACTGTTCGGCAAGGCCGGTCGGCCAGGGTTGGGGCGGGGCTTCCATATTGCGGCATATGGCCCCTGTCGGCCCCCTCGCCAAGTCCCGATCGGCTCGCTAGGTTCTGCCGTCACCTTGGGGAGAGACCGCATGACCGCCACTGGCGACCTGATCCTGGTGCTTGATGCCGGCACCACTTCCACCCGCGCGATGGTGCTCGCCGCCGATGGGCGGATGCTGGCCGTAGCCCAGCAGGAACTGACCCAGTACTATCCTCAGCCCGGCTGGGTGGAACACGATGCGGCCGAAATATGGGAGCGCACCCTGGCCTGCGCGCGCGAAGCGGTGGGGCAGGTCGGCGGGGCTGGGCGGATCGCCGGGATCGGGATCACCAACCAGCGCGAAACTGTGGTCGCCTGGGACCGGGCGAGCGGCCAGCCGCTGCACCGCGCGCTGGTCTGGCAGGATCGCCGCACCGCCGATTTCTGTGCCGGGCTGAAGAATGCCGGGCAGGAACCCGTGGTCCAGGCCGCCACCGGGCTGCTGCTCGATCCCTATTTTTCGGCCACCAAGATGCGCTGGCTGGTCGATCACGTGCCCGATGTCGCCGCCGCCGCGCAGCGCGGCCAGTTGGCGCTGGGCACGGTCGAGGACTGGCTGGTCCACCAGCTGACCGGCGGGGCGCACGTGACTGATGCCAGCAATGCCAGCCGCACGCTGCTGCTCGCGCTGGACGGGGGGAGCTGGGACGAGGGGCTGTGCGACCTGTTCGGCGTGCCGCGCGCCGCGCTGGGTGACGTCGTCGACAATGCCGGGCATTTCGGCACCAGCCGGGCGGAATGGCTGGGCCGGGCGATCCCGATCACCGGCCTTGCCGGTGACCAGCAGAGCGCGACCGTGGGACAGGGCTGCCTCGCCCCCGGGCAGACCAAGGCAACCTATGGCACCGGCGCGTTCGTGCTGGCCAACATGGGCAGCGCCCTGCCGCGCTCGGGCCACCGCCTGCTGGGCACGGTGCTGTGCCAACTGGACGGGCAGCGGCAATATGCGCTGGAAGGATCGGTGTTCGTTGCCGGGAGCCTGATCAAGTGGCTGCGCGACAGCCTGGGCGTGATCGCCAGCGCGGCCGAGAGCGAGGCGCTGGCCCGCTCGGTCGAGGACAGCGGCGGGGTCACGATCGTGCCGGCCTTGTCGGGCCTTGGCGCGCCGCACTGGCGGCCAGAGGCGCGCGGGGTGATCACCGGGATGAGCTTTGCCAGCAGCCGCGCCCACTTCGCCCGCGCCGCGCTGGAAGCCATGGCGATGCAGACCGCTGATCTGGCCCATGCCTTCGCGGCCGATGGGGCGCAGTGGCAGACCCTGCGGATCGACGGCGGAATGAGCGCCAACGACTGGATGGCGCAGGACCTCGCCGATGTGCTGCAAGTGCCGGTGGAACGCCCGGACTTCGTCGAAACCACCGCGCTGGGCGCGGCGATGCTGGCGGGCGTGGGGACAGGGCTGTTCGGCTCGCTGGACGAAGCCGCTCGAGCGATGCGCGGCCAGGTGCGCACCTTTGCCCCGGGCACTCCGCCGGGCGAGGAACGGCGCGCGGCCTGGGAGCGGGCGCTGGCTTCGACCTGAGGCGCGCCGCGCCCTGGCGGGGGTCAGTTGCGGGCGTTCAGGCCCAGGCGCTGGCGCAGTGCGGCAATCGCGCTGGGGGCATTGGGGTCGCGCTCGCGCCAGCCGTTGTCGATCCGCTTCAACCGGGCATGGAAGCGCTCGGTCGCCTGGACCAGTTCGCGCGTGGCGGCGGGCAGCAGCGCCAGGCGCTGCGGATCGCTGTCAGGGAAATCGGCCAGCTTGCCATAGCGGCGCAGCTGGAACTCGCTCAGCTCGCCCATGAAGAAGGCCCGGTGATTGAGCAGCCAGGCGACCGCGTGCATCATCCGCGTGGTGGTGCGTAGCGCCTCGCACGACAGGGCAATGCGGGCTTCGTCCTCCTCGGCGGCGGTATCGTCGATCCGCCCGGACAGAGCAAAGGTCACCCGCACTTCGTCCGACAGGACCAGCGCTTCGCAGTAGAGGCCTTCGATGATCCTCGGGTTGATGCTGGCAGGTTTGCCCATGGGTCGATGCGATAGGCACGGGACGGGCGCTCTGCCAACTGCGCGGACCCTAGTTGCGCACACCATTTTGGGACTGTCCCGCGCGGGGACGGTTCCTTCCGCCTCACGGCGGTGCAGAAGGGCCATCCGGCCCTTCCTTGCAACACCAGCCCGCTCCCCCGGCCCAACCACGCGTTCAAGGTACCCTGTGGGTGGTTGGGCCGGGGGAGCGGGCTGGTGTTGCAAGCCCTTCGCGGAGGCGAAGGGCGCACCAAACAAGGAATCTACCCTGGGGAGCGGGCTGGCGAGGCCAGGAAAAGCCGGATGGCTTTTTCCGCACCGGCGCAAGCCGGACAAGGACTCCAACTCAGGCGATGATATCCGGGATCAGGTAATCCTCGATCAGCGCGATCTGGTCCTTCAGTTTCAGCTTGCGCTTCTTCAGCCGGGCGATCTGTAACTGGTCGATGCTGCCCGCGGCGCTCAGCGCGTCGATCGCCGCGTCCAGGTCGCGGTGTTCGACGCGCAGCACTTCCAGCCGCTTGCGCATTTCATCTTCGGTCACGCGGCCTCCTGGCAAGCACCCAGATTACGGATTCGCACCTGCGCCCAGTCCGGCTGATCGCGCCGGGGAATCATCCTGTCGCAGGGCAATACGAACACGCTTCGCAAGATAGGCTTAATATGCTTGCATGACAATCGCAGCGACCCCCTGGCGGGTTCCGAGTCGGTCCCGTCTGGCGGTTCTGCCAGCCCCTGAGGCTATGACGAAGGAGACAGTCCGATGGAACAGTCGCATGTCAGTGCATTGCAGCTCAAGCACGCCGGGATCGAACGTCAGATCCAGCAGGAAATGAGCCGCCCCTCGCCTGACCTCGCGATGATCCAGTCGCTCAAGAAGCGAAAGCTCAGGATCAAGGAAGAGATCGAGCACATCTAGCCCGATCTGGCGAGAGCCGGGCCGCCGCTGCCGGTCGGCGCGGCTGTCCGGCAGCGTCCCTTGCGCCGCTCTCGTCAATGACAATCTGCCAGCGATAAATTCGTATCCGGGCGCGTTTGCAAGCGCGGCGCATTGGTTTAGGCTGCCTGCATGACCGTAACCAGCGCCGTTTCCGCCGCCCGGACGATCCTGACTCGCCTGCACGATGTCATGGCTTCGCGCAGCCATGCCCAGGCCAAGCTCAACCAGGTGGTCGAAATCATCGGCGAGGGGCTGGATAGCGAAGTCTGCTCGATCTACCTGCTGCGCGAAGGGATGCTTGAACTGTTCGCCACCAAGGGGCTAGCGCAGGAAGCGGTCCACGTCACCCGCATGGCAATCGGCGAAGGGCTGGTCGGCACGATCGCCGGTAATGTCGAAATGCTCAACCTGGCCGAGGCAACGGCCCACCCGGACTTTTCCTATCGCCCCGAAACGGGTGAGGACAAGTTCCACTCCTTCGCCGGGGTGCCGATCGTGCGGCGCGAACGCTCGGTCGGGGTGCTGTGTGTCCAGCACGTCGATCCGCGCCGCTACGAAGAAGTCGAGATCGAGGCGCTGCAGACCGTGGCCATGGTGCTGGCGGAACTGATTGCCAATGCCGAACTGGTCGATGAGGAAGACGTTGCCAGCCTGTCGCCACAGCTCAGCGGTCCGCAGCGGCTGACCGGGCTGAGCCTGGTGAAGGGGCTGGCGGTGGGCACGGCGGTGTTCCACCAGCCGCGCATCACGATCGAACACGTCATGGCCGAGGACCGCGACGCCGAATTGCAGCGCGTATACCTGGCCTTCGACAAGATGCGCGAACAGATCGACCGGATGGCCAGCCAGGCCGAATTCGGCGTGGGGGGCGAGCACGAGGAGGTGCTCGAGACCTACCGCATGTTCGCCTATGACGAAGGCTGGAGCCGCCGGATCATCGAGGCGATCGACAGCGGCCTGACCGCCGAGGCCGCCATCGAGCGTGTCCAGCAGCGCACTCGCATGCGCATGCGCCAGATCGACGATCCGCTGCTGGCGGACCGGATGCACGATCTTGAGGATCTGTCGAACCGCCTGCTGCGGATCGTTTCGGGCCAGATGGGCACGGCGGCCAGCATGGGGCTGCGCGGCGACACGATCCTGGTCGCGCGCAACCTGGGCCCGGCCGAACTGCTGGAATACGACAAGCGCCGTCTCAAGGGCGTGCTGCTCGAAGAAGGCTCGCTGACGGCCCACGTGGTGATCGTGGCGCGGGCGATGGGGATTCCGGTGCTCGGCCGCCTGCGCTCGCTGCGCGGGACCGTGCGCGATGGAGATCAGTTGCTGCTCGACGGCGACCAGGGCAACGTCACCGTGCGCCCGCTGCCGGCCATGGCTGAAGCCTTCGAAGCGCGCTTCGCCAAGAGCAAGGAGCGCCAGGCCGCCTATGCCGCGCTGCGCGATGTCGAACCCTTCACCCGCGATGGCACCCGCATCACCGTGATGATGAACGCGGGGCTGCGCGACGACATGCCCAACCTGTCGCTGACCGGGGCCGACGGAGTGGGGCTGTTCCGCACTGAATTCCAGTTCCTGGTTTCCGCCACCTTGCCGGCGCGCGAACGCCAGACCCGGCTGTACCGCGACGTGCTCGACGCCGCCGGGGACAAGCCGGTGGTGTTCCGCACGGTCGACATTGGCGGCGACAAGGTCCTGCCCTATCTGCGCCACAACGACGGCGAGACCGAGGAAAACCCCGCGATGGGCTGGCGCGCGCTGCGCGTGGCGCTGGAACGCGACGGGCTGCTCAAGGTCCAGGCCCGCGCGCTGCTCGAGGCGGCGGCTGGGCGCACGCTCAACGTGATGTTCCCGATGGTGTCGGAACCCTGGGAATTCGATGCCGCGCGCGAGGTGTTCGAAAGCCAGCGCCGGTTCCTCAAAGGCCAGAAGAAGCTGCTGCCCGAAGCGATCCGCTATGGCGCGATGCTCGAAGTGCCGGCGCTGGCCGAACAGCTGGACCTGATCGCCCCGCGCCTCTCGTTCCTGTCGATCGGCACCAACGACCTGACCCAGTTCCTGTTCGCGGCGGACCGGTCGCATCCCAAGCTGGCGGAACGCTATGACTGGCTGTCGACCGCGATCATGCGGTTCCTCAAGCGGGTCCAGCTGGGGCTGGCCGGGCACAATGTTGACCTGACCGTCTGCGGCGAAATGGGCGGCCGCCGGCTCGAGGCGCTGGCCCTGCTGGGGATCGGCATCCACCGCCTGTCGATCACGCCGGCCTCGGTCGGGCCGATCAAGGAACTGGTCCGCAAGGTCGACCTGGCCGAGATTTCTGCGGCGATGAACGGCTGGCTGTCGGCCCCGCCGCCGAACCTGCGCGAAGCGCTGACAGCCTGGGCACAGGCGCGCGGGATCGACATCGAATAGCGCCCCGGCGACCGGGGTTTCACCGGCTTGTCACGTTTGCCGGGCATCCTGTCGAACAGGGCTAGGTGGTCTTACGGAATCACCGTTGACTTTGCAGGGTAAACCGGGTTCCTGCCGGTCGCGCAGAATAGCCTTTGGGCAACTCATTCGGGGTCGGAATGTCGGACGAACAGGTCGCGGAAGCTGAGCTCCCGCTGGATAGTGCGGGCACCAGGCTGGTCCGTGCCCGAGAAGCAGCGGGGCTGACCCGCGCCCAGGTGGCGGCCGCCACCCGCATTCCCGAACGGCACCTTCTGGCGATCGAACAGGGCGATTATGCCGCGCTGCCGGCGCGCACCTATGCGGTGGGCTTTTCGCGCAGCTATGCCAAGGCGGTTGGCGCGAACGACGCCGAGATCGTCGCGGCGGTGCGCGCCGACCTGGCCGTGGCCGAGCCCGAGCCGACCCGCCGCCAGGTCCAGACCTTTGAACCAGGCGATCCCGCCCGCGTGCCCAGTGCGCGCTTCGCCTGGCTGGCGGCCCTTGCCGCGCTGGTGGTGATAGTGGCGGGCTTCGCCTTCTGGCGCAGCTACTATGCCCCGGGCGGCGAGCTGCCCTCGATCCTGCCGGCCGAAACCCCGGTGCCTGCTCCAGCGGCTGCGGCCCCGGCTCCGGCGGTGCCCGCACCCAGCGGGCCGGTGGTGTTCACGGCGCTGCAGCAGGGGGTGTGGGTCAAGTTCTATGACGGCGCGGGCAACCAGTTGCTGCAAAAGGAGCTGGCCCAGGGCGAAAGCTATACCGTCCCGGCCGACCTGCCCGAAGTGAAGCTGTGGACCGCGCGGCCCGATCAGCTGGCGATCACCATCGGCGGGCAGCCGGTGCCCAAGCTGGCCGATCAGCAGCGCACGGTGAAGGATGTATCGGTGACCGCTGCGGCCCTGCTATCCCGCGCTGCCCCCCAGGCAGCCGCATCCCAGCCCGCAGCCGCCGCGCCGGTTCAGCCCGATACCGCACCGCGCCCACGCGTTCGGCCCGCGCCCCGGGCCGAACGCAGCGCGCCGGCGGCGCCCGCCAGCCCGATCGTCGCCCCGGTCGAGGCCGTGCCGACCGCTCCGGCGCCCGCGCCTGCCGCGACCTGACGGAAAGCCTGCGCAAAAGCGGCGCCGGGTGGCTCGACATGGCGGCCGGGCTGCGGCATGGCTTTGCGCGCAATGGTTAATCCCCGGTTCGAGTGCTGCGGTGCAGCCTGGCCCGGCAGGTTCACTTGGACGGACAGACACGATGAACAAGCCCTCCTTCTCCAAGCGTCCAGCGCTGCTGGCGCTGGTCCTTGCCCTGGCGGCGCCTGCCGGGCCGGCCATCGCGCAAAGCGCGGGCGATGCGGCGGCGGCCGAAACCCGGCTGCGCAAGCTCGAAGCGGAAATCGCCGCCTTGCAGCGCCAGGTGTTCCCGGGTGGGGACGGCAAGTATTTCGCCCCGCTGGTTCAGTCCGGCGCAACCGATGGCAAGACCCCTGGCACGCCTGCCAGCACGCCGGTCAGCGACCTGCTGGTGCGTATGGACGCGGTCGAAGCGCAGCTGGCGCGGCTGACCTCGCAGCAGGAAGTGACCACCAACAAGCTGGCCCAGCTTGAAGCGAAGGTCACCGCGCTTACCCCGCCGCCCGCTGCGCCCGCGCCGGCTGCGGCTGGCGATAATGGCGCCGTGACCGCCGGCAACCTTGGCGCGATGACCGGCGGGGCCGCCGGGCCCAAGCCGGCCGCGCCCACGCCCGCCGTTGCCGTGGCTCCGGAGGCCGCCGCGCCCAAGCCGGCGGCAGCCGCGCCCGCACCCGCGCCCAAACCGGTTACGCCCTCGGCCCAGCGGCTTGCCGCGGTCAAGGCGGTTGAAAAGCCCGCTACGGCCGATCCGGCCGACGACGAATATTCCTATGGCTTCCGCCTGTGGGAGAAGAAGTTCTACCCCGAAGCCCAGCAGCAGCTGAAGCTGTACCTGCAGAAGTATCCCAAGCACGGCCGGGTCAGCTATGCCCGCAACCTGCTGGGCCGCGCCTATCTGGATGAAGGCAACCCGCGCGAGGCGGCGAGCTGGTTCCTGCAGAACTACCAGGCGAACAAGAAGGGCGACCGTGCCCCCGACAGCCTGCTGTTCCTGGCCGAATCGATGCGCCAGCTGAAGGACAGCACCCGCGCCTGCGTGGCGCTTGCCCAGTTCGCGGATGACTATGCCGCCGAAGCGAGTGGGCGGCTCAAGAGCCAGTACGATGCCACCAAGGCCGGGGTTAAGTGCAATTGACGCGCGGCCCGCGCCGGACCTGATCGCGCGTTTCACTGCCGATCTGGCCGCGCTGTGGCCGGGCGGCGGTACCCTGGCGCTGGCCGTCTCAGGCGGGCCGGACAGTTTGGCCCTGCTCCTGCTGGCCCATGCAGCACTGCCAGGCGGCGTCGCGGCGGCTACGGTCGATCACGGTCTGCGGCCCGAGGCGCGCGCGGAAGCGGACATGGTGGCCGCGCTGTGCGCCCGGCTGGGCGTGGCCCACGCGGTCCTGCCAGTCAGCGTCGACAGCGGCAATTTGCAGGCCGAGGCGCGCGCCGCGCGCTATGCCGCTCTGGCCGGATGGATGGCCGATCAGGGCCACGCCGCGCTGGCCACGGCGCACCACGCTGACGACCAGGCCGAAACGCTGCTCGCCCGGCTTAACCGCGGCAGCGGAGTGGCCGGGCTGGCCGGCGTGCGTGCGCGCGGGGTGGTGCCCGGCACTCGCCTGCCATTACTGCGCCCGCTGCTCGGCTGGCGGCGGGCCGAACTTGGCGCGCTGGTCGAAGCGGCGGGGATCACGGCGGCGCAGGATCCGTCCAATCACGACGATCGGTTCGACCGGGTGCGGCTGCGCCAGGCGCTTGCCCGGTCGGACTGGATCGACGTGCCGGCGTTGGCGCAGAGCGCGGCGCACCTTGCCGATGCCGATGCCGCGCTGGACTGGGCAGCGCAGCGCGAATGGACCGAACGGGTGGAACGCGCGCCGCTGGGGCTGACCTATCGCCCGCAGGCCCCGCGCGCCGTGGCGCTCCGCGTCCTGGCGCGGATCGTGACCGAGCTCGACGGAACCGGGCCGCGCGGCAGCCAGGTGGCGCGCCTGTTCGACACGCTGCTGGCGCGCCAGCCGATGTCAATCGGCAGCCTGGTGGCCCGCGCCATGCCCGGCGGCTGGGAGTTTACCCGCGCGCCCAGGCGGCGCAGCTAGCGCCGCTGCATCCCCTGCTGCTCCATCCGCCAGACCAGCTGGTCATAGCGGTCCTGCCCGAAGAACGGTTCGCCGCCGTAGACCATCAGCGGCACGCCGTAGTGGCCCCCGGCGCGCTGGTCGGCCTCGTTGGCCTGGATCGCGGCGTCGAGCCGGTCGGCCTCGGCCGCGATCGCCGCATCCATTTCGGCCAGGTCGCCGCCTGCCCTGGCCACTGCCTGGGCGAGGTGGTCGCCCTCGTGCCAGCCGTCGACCTCGCCGGACCAGATCGTGTGGCTGACCGCGCGCAGCAGCGCCAGGCCGAAGCCGCGCTCGCTCGCCAGCTGGCCCAGCCGGGTCAGGCGGTGGATGTGGGGTTGCTCCTTGGGGTAGGTGCGGGTGGCAAAGTCCATCACCACCGGGTCCGGGCGCGGCCAGCGCAGGGGCAGTCCGGCATATTCGGCGCTGCGCACGCAGTCGCGCATCAGGTAGCTGGTCCACAGCGGATCGGCATGGGCGAAGAATTCGGGCTGGCGCACGGCAATCGGCAGCACCGGACGGACATTCACCTTCGCGTCCCAGTCACGCTCCAGCTCGATCAGCTTTGGCGTGACGATGTAGGAATAGGGCGAACGGAACGACCAGAACAGGTCCACGGTATGGGGCATTGTCGTGCCTTTCAGATCGTCGCCATGTCGACGACGAAGCGGTACTTGATGTCGGCGCGCTCCATCCGTTCGAAGGCGTGGTTGATGCCGCTCATCGGGATCACCTCGATCTCGGCGGTGATGCCCTTTTCGCCGCACAGGTCGAGCATTTCCTGCGTCTGGGCGATGCCGCCCACGCCCGAACCGGCCACGGCCCGCTGCCCGCCGAGCAACAGGCCGGAATGGAACGGCTCCATCTGCTCGATCATTCCGACGATGCAAAGCGTCCCCTGCTTGTCGAGCAGGAACAGATAGGGCGAAACGTCGTGCTTCACCGGCACTGTATCGAGCAGGAAATCGAAGCTGCGGGTGGCCGCGCGCATCGCCGCCTTGTCGGTCGATACCAGCACGTGATCGGCGCCCAGCTTCTTCGCATCCTCGCCCTTGGCGGGGCTGGTGGTGATCATGGTCACTTCCGCGCCCAGCGCCTTGGCGAACTTCACCCCCATGTGGCCGAGCCCCCCCAGGCCGATCACGCCCACCCGGGTGCCCGGGCCGACGTTCCAGTTCTTCAGCGGGCTGTAAGTGGTGATCCCGGCGCAGAGCAGCGGCGCGGCCGCCGCCATGTCGAGGTTGTCGGGCAGGCGTAGCACGAACGGCTCGGCCACGACGATGCCGGCGGAATAGCCGCCGAAGGTCGGGCTGCCGTCGATCCGGTCCTTCCCGTTATAGGTGCCGGTTGAGCCATTGCGGCAGTAGTTTTCCTCGCCCTCCTCGCAGGCGTCGCAGTGGCGGCAGCTGTCGACCAGGGTGCCCACGGCCACACGGTCGCCCACCTTGAAGCGCGTGACGCCCGCGCCCACCGCGCTGACCGTGCCGACGATCTCGTGCCCGGGGACGAAGGGATAGTTGGTGCGGCCCCAGTCGTTGCGGGCGGCGTGCAGGTCGGAATGGCACACCCCGCAATAGGCGATGTCGATCGCTACGTCCTCGTCGCGCAGGTTGCGACGGTCGATGCTGAAGGGTTCAAGCGTGGCGGTGGGGGCAGCGGCGCCCCAGGCCTTGGTCGCGGTCATGATTGTCTCTCCCGTGGCGGCCTGCGCGGGCCGTATGCCGGGCCATTAATCGCCCGATTAAGGCGAGAGTCAAACGGCTTTGCGGGGAGGGCCCGGGCAATCAGCCCTCGACCAGCGAATCCCCCTGGCCGACCCGCTTGCCCCGGGTGATGTAGACCTTGTCCCCCACTCCGGCGACGGTGAACAGCTTCTTCGCGAAGGGCGTGGGCACGCCGACGCAGCCGTGGCTGGCATAGCCTTTTTCCACCTTGGTCCCGTGGATTGCGACCCCATCGTCGGTCAGCCGCAGGGTAAAGGGCATCGGCGCGTTGTCATAGGTGCGCGAATAGTGATCGGCCTTCTTCCACTTGATCGGGAACACGCCCAGCGGAGTCGGCTTTTCCTGCGTGCCGAGCAGCACGGCGGTGGCGCCGATTTCATAGCCGCCCCGGAACACCGAGAGTACGCGCGCTTCCAGATCGACCGTGATGACCATCGGGCCTTGCGGTGCGCCGGCCTCGTCCCAATGCCATTCGCCGTACTTGATCGGCCCGGTGATCGGCAGCACCCGCTTGATCACGAAGCGTTCGTCACGCGGGGCGGCGGCGCTTGGGGCAGGGGCTGGGGCCGGAGCCGCGCCGGGCTGGGCCAGGGCGAAGCCGGCTTCGGCGCTTTCGGGGGGCAGGGCGCGCGCAGCAGGCTCGGCCGAGTGCAGCAACCAGGCCCCGCTCGCGCCGACCAGCAGCACGAAACCGGCGATGATCCCCGTTGCGGCGTTCAGTTTCAGACCCATCAGTTCCTCGCGGCGCGATCCAGCATGGCCACTGTGCCACGGCTGGCGGACAAGGCCAGCGCCGATCCGCAGCCGTTCCGTGCCGGGACTGGCTAGCGCGAAAAGGTTAATGCGCTGGAACCATGACCGTTTTCGCCAGCAGGCGGGGCAGGGACCGGGTGGGCGGCCTTGTCAGCCCCGGGCCGCGCTGGCAAGGCCTGGGGCGATGACGGACACGATACCGCCCGATTATGAATTGCTGGTCGGATCGCAGGCTTTCTGGCAGCGCGCGCAGGCCGATATTGCCGCGGCGCACCGGCGGGTGCTGATCCAGGCGATGACGTTCGAAGGCGACAGCGCCGGCCAGGTGGTGGCCGCCGCGATCGCGGCCAGCGGCGCGGCCGACCGGCGCGTGCTGGTGGATGACTATACTCGCCACGTGATCAACGACACGTTCCTGTCACGCTCGCGCGACGAAGCCCTCCACGCCGAGGCGCAGGCCACCTGGGCTATGTTCGATCGCCTGGCCGATGCCGGGGTGGGGCTGCGCATCACCAACCCGGTGGGGCGCAATCCGCTGCGCTATGCGCTGCGCAACCACAAGAAGCTGCTGGTCATGGACGATGCGGTGTGGCTGGGCGGGATCAACTTTTCCGAACACAACTTTGCCTGGCACGACATGATGCTGCGGATCGCCCATCCCGGCCTGGCGGGCTGGCTAGCCGCCGCCTTCGAGCGCGACTGGCAGGGTGAGTGCGGCGCCGCGCGGGCGGCCTTTCCGGGGATCGAGATGCTGAGCGTGGACGGCAGCGGCAACGCCGCCCACCTTGCTCCGCTGCTTGACCTGTTTGCCGGGGCGCGCCGCCGGATCGAGGTCATCAGCGCCTATCCGACCTTCCCGTTCGTTTCGGCCATGGCCAGCGCGGCGCGGCGCGGGGTGCCGGTCACGCTTTATACCCCGCGGCCCAACAACAAGCCGATCATCCGCGACTATCTGCTGGGCGTGGCAGCGGGATCGGGGCTGGAAATCCGCCTGCTGCCGGAAATGACCCATGTGAAGGCCGCACTGGTCGATGGCGAGGTGCTGGTCGCGGGGTCCAGCAACTTCGACTTCGTCAGCCACCGCGCCAGTGCCGAATATGTCGTCACCCTGCGCGATGCGGGCGTGATCGCGCGGTGCGAGGCGGAGCTGTTCGCGCCCTTGCGCGCGGCGGCCGTGGCGCCCGGTCCGGGGGATCATTCACCCTGGCGATCGTGGCGCGCCCGCGCGGCGCTGCGTACGGCGGATGTGCTGATCGGCTTGCTTGAGCCCGGCGCGCGGATCGCGCCGTGGAATCAGGACGCCTTGGCGCGGCGATAGGGCGCGCTCGCAGCATCGGTGCGGCGGCGGACCGGCAGGCGCGCGGGCGGCGGAGCGGCGGGCTGGGCGGCGCGCGGGTGGTAATGTTCGCTCGGCAGCGCCTTGCCGAACAGCCAGCCCTGGACCATCCGGCAGCCATCGCGGCGCAGCTGGGCCAGCTGTTCGGGCTGTTCCACGCCTTCGGCCAGGGTGCACATTCCCAGCTGGTTGGCCAGTGCGATGACCGCCGCGACAATGGCGCGCGATTCCTCGCGCGTTTCCAGTTCGTTGACGAAGCGGCGGTCGATCTTGATCTTGTCGAACGGGAAGGTCAGCAGGTAGTTGAGCGAGGCATAACCGGTGCCGAAATCGTCCAAGGCGATCTTGACGCCCAGCTCGTGCAGGCGCCGCAGCAGCGCGATGTTGGCTTCCGAATTGTGCAGCAGCACCCCTTCGGTGATTTCGAATTCGACCCGCGCCGGATCGATCCCGGTATCGGCCAGGGCATGGACGATCAGCGGCAGCAGGTTGGGGCTGGAAAACTGGAGCGGCGACAGGTTGATCGAGATCGTCTCGCCGCCAGGCCAGGTGGCGGCTTCGGCAAAGGCGGTGCGGATCACCCATTCGCCGATCGGCACGATCAGGCCGGTTTCCTCGGCGATCGGGATGAACACTTCGGGCGGGACCAGCCCGCGTTCGGGATGCTGCCAGCGCAGCAGCGCTTCATAGCCGGTCTTGGCCTCGCTCGGCACGTCGACCAGCGGTTGCAGGAACAGGCGCAGTTCGCCGCGCGGCACGGCATGGCGCAATTCGCGGGCGATGGCGTGGCGCTCGTGCAGCGCCTCGTCCATGCCAGGCTCGAACATTTCCCATAGCCCGCGCCCGTCGCGCTTGGCGCGGGTCAGCGCCATGTCGGCATAGGAAAACAGCTGGTGCCGGTCTTCGGCGTGGAGTGGCGCGAGCGCCAGGCCGATGCTGACCCCGCCGGCAATGTCCAGGTCGGTCAGGGCAAACGGCCGGGCCATGGTTTCGACCAGCAGCTGCGCCAGCCGCACGGCATGATCGCAGGCGTCGTTGCCGGCAAAGGCAATGACGAATTCGTCCCCGCCCAGCCGGGCCATCACGCGTCGCGCGCCGCCCAGCCCGCTGGCTTCGAGCGCGCTGCCCAGCCGGCTCGCGAACATCCGCAGATAGGCATCACCGGCGGGATGGCCGAATTCGTCGTTGACCGCCTTGAAATGGTCGATGTCGAGATGCAGCAGCGCCACCGTCTCGGCCGCCTCGCGCTCGTCCAGCAGTTCGCCCAGCATGCGGTCGAACAGGGTGCGGTTGGGTAGCCCGGTCAGCGCGTCGTAATGCGCCATCTGGTAGGCGCGGCGTTCGGCCATGCGGTGATCGGTGACGTCGGACATCAGCCCGCGCCAGGCCACCTGCCCGCCGCCGCCAGCCTGGCTGGGCCGGCCGCTGACCGACCACCAGCGCTGCACTGTGCCGCCCGGATTGGCCAGGGCCAGGATCGCCCCGTGCAGCGGGCGGCGCGTGGCCAGCGCCGCATCCAGCGTATCGCGGATCGCATCGCCGGCGAACAGGGCGGACAGCGGCTGGCCTTCCAGTTCGGCCGCGGGGCGGCCCGCGCGCTCGGCAAAGCGGGAGCTGACGTTGACCAGGCGGTGATTGCGGTCCAGCTCGTAGAGCCAGTCCGAGCCGGTCTGCTCATATTCGTTCAGCAGGACCTGCACCGTCCAGTTGCTGGTCGCCAGCTCGCGGTCGGCGAGGATGCGGCGGATGAACAGGTGCTGCGAAATGAAGGTCATGCGGATCAACATGCCCGCCGCCCCGATCAGCACCAGCACGGCGGTGGCTGCCGGGGCATTGCCGATCCGGGCCAGCCCCACCGCCAGCCCCAGCGTCTGTAGCGCGATGAACGCCGTGGCGGGCAGCGGCAGGGTGCGCATGGTATAGGCGGCCGAGGCGATCTGGGTGATCCCGCAGACCGCCAGCAGCAATTGCGCGCCGGGCGGCACGTGCGGCAGCCACAGCGCCAGCGGCACGCCCATGTTCAGCCCCATCCACCACGCATTCCAGCGGAACGCGCGGCGCAGGCGGCGGGCGCGGTGCTTGCCGCGCAGGCGCGGGTCGGCGGCCCACAGGCGGTGGAACCCGGCCAATGCGGTCGATGCGGCGAACAGGGTCAATTGCGGCGTGCCGACCGTGCCGAACAGCACCAGCAGCATGGCGCAGGCATTGATCAGGACGCCCAGCACCATCATCCGCACGATCCGCAGATGCGTGCTGACGAGCCGGGTATCGACCCAGTCCTGCAGATGTGCGGGGATGACGCCGCGCGGCGCCCGCTGGCTAACCATGGTCCTGCTGCAATCGTCCTGTTGCCTGCAACCCCTTGCGGATAGCCGCGCAAGGGTTAACGCGGCCCTATGTCCGGTCCGGAAATGCCTGCCGGGGCTTCCCTCGCCCGGCCTGCCTGCCTAAGTCCTTGCGCAAAGGAGATTCGATGATGCGCCTGTCCACGTTCCTGGTCGCCGCCCTGCTGGCAACCAGCGCCCAGCCCGCCCTGGCCAAGGGTGAAAAGGCCTGGCCCCAGGCCGAATCGCAGGTGCTCGACCTGTCGAAGCAGCTGATCGCGATTCGCTCGGTCAGCGGCCCGGGGAACGAGACGCTGAAGGCGCAGCAGCTGGTCAAGGACACGCTGGTTGCGGGCGGCTGGCAGGCGTCTGACATCGAGATCGTGCCGGTGGACGATACCGCCTACCTGATCGCCACCTGGCCGGGCAGCGATCCAAGGCTAAAGCCGCTGGTCATTTCCGGCCATATCGACGTGGTCGAGGCCAAGGCGGCCGACTGGGTGCGCGATCCCTTCACCCCGGTGGTCGAGAACGGCTACCTGTTCGGGCGCGGGGCCAGCGACATGAAGTTCGATGCCGCGCTGGCCACCAGCACCCTGATCGAAATGCGCCGCCAGGGCTACAAGCCGCGCCGCACCATCGTGCTGCAATTCTCGGGCGACGAGGAAACCACGATGAAGACCGGCCGGCTCATTGCCGAGCGGCTGAAGAATGCCGAACTGGTGATCAACGTCGATGGTGGCGGCGGCACCTTCGATGAAAAGACCGGCAAGCCGCTCTACTGGACCTGGCAGGGCGCCGAAAAGACCTATGACGATTACGAGCTGGTGATGACCAATCCAGGCGGGCACAGCAGCGCCCCGCGCCCGGAAAACGCCATCGTCCAGCTGGCCCAGGCGCTTGACCGGATCGGGCGCTATCGCTTCCCGGCGGAACAGAACCCGCTGACCAAGGCCTATTTCGAGCAGGCCGCCCAGTTCGAAAGCGATCCCGCGCTGGCCGCCGCGATGCGCGCCTTTGCCGCCAACCCCAGGGACGAGGCGGCGCTGGCCGTGCTGCGTGCCAACCCGGCCACTGTGGGCAAGGTCGGCACCACCTGCGTGCCGACGCTGATTTCGGGCGGTCATGCCCAGAACGCCCTGCCCCAGCGCGCCACGGCAAACATCAACTGCCGGGTCTTCCCGGGCCACAGCCGCGAGGAAATCCGCGCCGAACTGGAGCGGGTTGCCGCCACGCCGGGGCTGAAAGTGACCGCGATCAGCGGCGAGGATTCGATTTCATCGCCCGCTTCGCCGATGCGGCCCGATTTCGTCGCGGCGGCGGAAAAGGCGATGCGCAAGGTCTATCCCGGCGTGCCGATCTTCCCCAGCCAGGCTTCGGGCGCGTCGGATTCGATGTGGTACCGGGCGCTGGGCGTGCCCAGCTATGGCGCCAGCCCGACCTTCAGCAAGGATAGCGACGATTACGCCCACGGGCTGAACGAGCGGGTGGCGCTGGCCAATGTTCGGCCGGGGATTGCCTATTTCCTCAGCCTGCTGACCGACTTGTCGAAATAACCGCGTCGAGCGCGGCGCGGACGATCCGCGCCGCCTCGACCGCGCCGAAGGCATCGGGCGACAGGCACAGTTCCAGCCACAGCCCGTCGATCAGTGCGGTAATGCCGATTGCCGCGCTGCCTTGGCGCGCCGCGGGCACGCCGCATTTGCCCAGCAGTTCCTCCAGCCGCTGGCGGAAGGCGGCATATTGCTGGGCGTGCTGGCGGGCGATGTCGGGGCGGCTGCGCACCAGGCTCCAGAACGCGATCCAGGTGGCGAGCAGCTGCGGATCGGCAATCGGGGCGCGGAAGCTGGCGGTGGCGAAGGCTTCCAGCCGGGCGCGCGGATCGCTGCCAGCACGGTCCACCGCCGCGCCCAGCGCCAGGCTGACCTGTTCCTCGACATGGGCATAGGTCGCGGCGATCAGCGCGTCGATCCCGCTGAAGTAATGCCCGACCAGTCCCGGCGAAACCCCCGCTTCCACCGCGATCGCGCGCACGCTGGTGCCGCCCACCCCGGCGCGCGCCAGCACGCGGGCGCAGGCTTCGACCAGGCTGAGCCGGCGGGCATCGGGTTCGGCGCGGCGAAAGGCGGGCGGCTTGGTCACTTGCCGGGTCCTAACACTTGTTGTACGACTGTCCAACAAGGAATGGAGTCGACGCATAACCATGGGCAAGCTGGATCAGGCCTTCCGTGAAATCGAAGCTGAAGTGGCTGATCCCGATGCTGATTTCAGCCTGCCCGGCTGGATCTATCATGATCCCGAATTCTTCGCGGTTGAAATGGACCGGGTGATCCGCCCGAGCTGGCAGATCGTCTGCCATGAAAGCGACATTGCCAATCCCGGCGATTACCGCACGATCGATTACCTGGGCGAAAGCGTGATCGCGATCCGCGATGACCAGGGCCGGATCAGCGCCTTCACCAATGTCTGCCGCCACCGCGCCATGCGGCTGGTGGCAGGGCCGGCGGGCTGCGCCAGGAAGCTGGTTTGCCCCTACCACGCCTGGGCTTACGAGCCGGACGGGCGGCTGACCGGGGTGCCGATGAAGGCGGACTATCCGGCGCTCAACCTGGAAGAAAACGGCCTGCACCGCGTCGATGTGGAGCTGTGGCGCGGCTTCGTGTTTGTCCGGCTGGAAGATGCCGGCTTCCCCTCGGTCGCCGAAATGATGGCCCCGTTCGAGGCCGAGATCGAACCCTACCGGTTCGAAGCGATGCGCCGGATCGGCGACGTGCGCACGCGCGACCGTGCGGTCAACTGGAAGAACGTGGGCGACAACTATTCCGACAACCTGCACATCCCGGTCAGCCACGATGGGCTGACCCGGCTGTTCGGCCGGACCTACCGGATCGAGGCGCACGGCTGGGCCGACCGGCTCTACGGCGATGTGGTCGCGGACGAGCGGCAAAACCTGTGGGAAAAGTTCTACCGCAAGCACCTGCCGAGGGTCGAACACCTCTCGGACGAGGCGCAGGGGCGCTGGCTCTACTACAAGCTGTGGCCCAACATGGCCTTCGACATCTACGCCGACCAGATCGATTTCATGCAATGGTTGCCAACATCGCCAACCACTTGCGTGCTGCGCGAAATGGTTTTCGCCTTGCCGGATGATCGGCGCGGGATGAAGCTGGTGCGCTATGCCAACTGGCGGATCAACCGGGTGGTCAATGCGGAAGATACTTGCTTGATCACTAATGTACAAAATGGCATGCAGTCGAGGAGCTACGGAACTGGTCCCCTGGCGCAAAGCGAGGTCTGCCTGCGCAGCTTCGCCCGAAAGATCAGGGCGCTGATTCCGGAAGCACGCCAGCCCTATCCACCCGCACCCGGGTGGAGCCGGCGAGGACAGGAATAGGATTTCGCCCCCGCCTGGTGCTGTGGGGCGGGGGGTGGAACCGGATCGGCGGATTAGGGTCGTCTGACGAGGTTCCACCCCGACTTTGTCCTTGCAGCGCCAGGCGGCGGCCCTTCGGGGAGTTTATCATGACCAAGATCTACGACGCGCTGATCATCGGCGGCGGCCACAACGGGCTGGTCTGCGCCTTCTATCTGGCCAAGGCCGGGATGCGGGTGCGCGTGCTGGAACGCCGCCATGTGGTTGGCGGCGCGGCGGTGACCGAGGAGTTCCATCCCGGTTTCCGCAATTCGACCGCCAGCTACACCGTCAGCCTGCTGCGGCCCAAGGTGATCGCGGACATGAAGCTGCACGATCACGGCTACCGCGTGGTCGAACGCACGATCAGCAACTTCTTCCCGTTCGAGAACGACTATCTCAAGCTGGGCGGCGGGCCGGGCCGGACCGAGGCGGAGTTCGCGCGCTTCTCGAAGAAGGATGCCGAAGCCTATCCGAAGTATGACGCGGCGCTGGAACAGGTCGCCAACGTGCTGCGCGATCTGTCCTTGCAGATCCCGCCCAATCTTGGCGGCGGGTTGCCGGCGCTGATGGCGGCGGCCAAGCAGGGCTGGCCGATGGCCCAGCTCGACCTCTCGGTCCAGCGCGACCTGCTCGACATCTTCACCAAGAGCGCGCGCCAGTTCCTCGATGGCTGGTTCGAGCATGACTACGTGCAAAGCGCCTTCGCCTTCGACGCGGTGGTTGGCAACTATGCCGGGGTGTCGACGCCGGGCAGCGCCTATGTCCTGTTGCATCACGTGTTCGGCGAAGTGAACGGCAAGCTGGGCGCCTGGGGCCACGCGGTGGGCGGCATGGGCGCGATCACCCAGGCGATGGCCAGGGCCTGCGAACAGGCGGGCGTCGAAATCAGCCTGGAAGCGCCGGTTGCCAAGGTGCTGGTCGATGGCGGCAAGGTGCGCGGCGTGCAGCTGGAAAGCGGCGAGGAACTGGCCGCGAGCGTGGTCGCCTCCAACGCCGGACCCGCGCTGCTCTATCGCCAGCTGGTTGATCAGAGCGACCTGGACGATGACTTCAAGCGGCGGATCAAGGGCTACAAGACCTGTTCGGGCACTTTCCGGATGAACGTGGCGCTGTCGGAACTGCCCGATTTCACCGTGCTGCCGGGCAAGGCGCAGGCCGAACACCACACCGCCGGGATCATCATCGCCCCGGGCATGGACTACATGGACCAGGCCTTCATCGACGCGCAGCAGCACGGCTGGTCGAAAAAGCCGATCGTCGAGATCAAGATCCCCAGCACGGTGGATGATAGCCTGGCCCCTCCGGGCTGCCATGTCGCCAGCCTGTTCTGCCAGCAGTTCGACCCCACGGTCGATTGGGACACCAACCGCGAAAAGGTGGCCGACCTGATCATCGACACGGTCAACGACCACGCCCCCAACTTCAAGGCCAGCGTGATCGCCACGCAGATCCATTCGCCGTGGGACCTCGAACGCAAGTTCGGGCTGATCGGCGGGGATATCATGCACGGCACCATGGGGATCGACCAGCTGTGGGCGGCGCGCCCGGTGCTGGGGCATGGCGACTATCGCGGGCCGATCAAGGGGCTCTACATGTGCGGGGCGGGGACCCATCCGGGCGGCGGGGTGACCGGCGCGCCGGGCCACAACGCGGCCCACGCGATCCTGGCCGACCGGCCGCTGCTCAGGAAGCTGCTTCGCTCCTGACCGCCCAGTACAGTGGCAGTCCGGCCGCGATCAGCAGCGCGCCCCAGGCCATCGCTTCGCCGCCCAGGCCATATTCGGCCCAGACGGTGAAGCCGGCCGCGATCACGGCGGCCAGGGCCAGCAGGCGGTCCTGCGGGTGCAGCCGCAGGGCGGCCAGCGCGCTCATCAGGTAGGTAAGCAGCCCGGCGGCCAGGCTGACCGAGGCGATGAACTGGAACAGCTCTGCCGTGCCCTTCTGGTAGTTGAGCAGGGTGACCGCGCTGAGCAGGCCGCTGGAGACAAGGTGCGATCGCACCGGCGAACCGCCGGCGTTCTCCACCCCGAACCAGGCCGGGAATACCCCGCCGCGCGCCATCGCCCAGGGCATTTCCGCCTGGACCAGCACCCAGCCGTTAAGCGTGCCGAAGGCGCTGATCGCGGCGCACAGCGCGACCAGGTTGGCCACGGCGGGGCCAAAGTGCAGCCCGAGGAAATCGGCGATCGGCGCGGGCGATGCCGCCGCCGCGCCGACCGGCACATAGAGCGCAAACGCGCCCGAGATCAGCAGGTAGACGAGCCCGACCAGCAGCACCCCGGCCATCGTGGCGCGCGGCACGTTGCGCGCGGCGTCTTCCACCTTGTCGGCCGGCACCGTGCCCGCCTCCAGCCCGAGGAAACCCCAGAAGGTCAGCCCGACCGCCGCCGCGACATGATCCCCGGTGATCGCCACCCCCGGATCGGGCGCGCGCGGCGCGCCGCTCAGCAGCATCCACGCGGCCAGGCCAACCAGCAGCATCAGCGGCAGCAGTTTCAGCACCACGGTCACTTCCTGCAGTCGCCCGGCGGCCTGCACCCCGCGGATGTTGACCAGCGTGACCACCCAGACGCAGGCCACTGCCAGCACCGCGGGCAGGCCCGCCGTCTGCCCGATGCGCGGGAACAGGTGATCGAGCGCGCTGACCACCGCCACCGCCACCGCGCCGTTGCCGACCCAGCTCATCACCCAGTACGACCAGGCCGTGGCATAGCCCGCCAGTGGCCCGAACGCCGCGTTGGCATAGGCATAGGGCCCGCCCGCCAGCGGCAGTTTTGCTCCCAGCCGCGCAAACACGAAGCCCAGCGCCAGCGCGCCTGTGATCGACACCAGCCAGCCGATCATCTGGTTCCAGCCGAGCGGGGCCAGGCTGGCCGGCAGCAGGTAGATGCCCGAGCCGATCATGTTGCCCACCACCAGCGCCAGCAGCGCCCAGAAACCCAATGCGCGCCTTGGCGTGGTCATGCGCGTGCTCCCCCCGTCCCCGGCACTGGCGGGGGACAGGTGCAGACTAGTCCTTGATTGCGGCGCGTCACCATGTTTCTGAAGGGGCATGACCCAGGTCACCACCCACAGCTGGCTGTCGCGCCTTGGCCAATACCACCCCCGCCTGATCGCGGCCGCCGTGGCGCTGAACGAGAACGACCTGCCGCGCGCCGAACCGCTGCTGCGCCAGCACTTGCAGGAAGACCCGCTCGACGTCGCGGCGATCCGCATGTTCGCCGAACTGGCCGGGCGGATCGGCCGCTACAAGGACAGCGAGAACCTGCTGCGCCGCGCGCTCGAACTCAGCCCCGCCTTCACCGCCGCGCGGGCCAACCTGGCGCTGGTGCTCTACCGGCAGAACCGTCCGGCCGAAGCGATCGAGCAACTCAACCTTGTGGTCGCGGAAGAACCCGACAATCCCGGACACGCCAACCTTCAGGCCGCGGCGCTGGGCCGGATCGGCGAATTCGACGAAGCGATCGCCCTGTACGAGCGCGTGCTGCAACAGGCGCCGAACCAGCCGCGCGTGTGGATGAGTTTTGGCCACATGCTGAAGACGGTGGGCCGCCAGGCCGATGGGATCATGGCCTACCGCAAGGCGATCGAACTGATGCCGCAACTGGGCGAGGCGTGGTGGAGCCTGGCCAATCTCAAGACCGTGAAGTTCAGCGACGGCGACATCGCCGCGATGGAGGCCGCGCTGGCCGGGGGCGATGTGGCGAGCGAGGACCGCTTCCACCTCGACTTCGCGCTGGGCAAGGCGCTTGAGGATCGGGGCGAGGCGGCGGCCTCGTTCGCGCACTATGCGGCGGGCAACGCCCTGCGCCGCACGGAGCTTGACTATGACGCGGACGAGACCACCCGCTTCGTCGACCGCCTGATCGAGATCGCGACGCCTGAATTCTTTGCGCAGCGTGCCGGGCAGGGCTGCGATGCCAGCGATCCGGTGTTCGTGCTGGGAATGCCGCGCGCCGGCTCCACCCTGGTCGAACAGATCCTGTCGAGCCACAGCCAGATCGAGGGCACCAGCGAGCTGCCCGACATTCCCGCGCTCGCCCGGCGCGAGGAGGATTACCCGCTGAGCCTGCCGCGCCTGAGCGCCGAGCAGCTGCGCAATCGCGGCGAGGAATTCCTGCGCCGTACCCGGATCCAGCGCAAGACCGACCGGCCGCTGTTCATCGACAAGCTGCCCAACAACTGGGTCCACGCGGTGTTCATCCGCCTGATCCTGCCCAGCGCGAAGATCATCGACGCGCGCCGCCATCCGCTCGGCTGTTGCTGGTCGAACTTCAAGCAGCACTTTGCGAAAGGGCAGGCGTTCAGCTACGATCTGGCCGACATGGGCCGCTATTACGCCGATTACGTGCGGCTGATGGCGCACCTCGACCGGGTCCAGCCCGGCAAGGTCCACCGCGTGATCTATGAACGCATGGTCGATGATACCGAAGCCGAAGTGCGCCGCCTGCTGGACTTCGTCGGCGTTCCGTTCGAGCCGGCCTGCCTTGATTTCCACCGCACCGAACGCGCGGTGCGGACTGCCAGCAGCGAACAGGTGCGCCAGCCGATCTTCCGTGACGGGACCGAGGCGTGGAAGCCCTTTGCCCCCTGGCTTGGGCCGCTGGAACAGGCGCTGGGACCGGTGCTGGCGGCCTATCCGGCCGCGCCGGAGGCGTGGTAAATCTGCAACGCCCACAGCAGATTGACACAAATGTTAATGCCGCTTGCTTGACTGGCGGACGGGCTGGAATCAACGTCTCGCATTCGCAGCATTCAAGGATGGGATTTTGATGCGCCAAGCCACTCGCCCCGCGGTCTTCGCCGCGCTGTTCGCCACCACCGCCCTGACCGCGGCTCCGGCCCTGGCCCAGGATGCCGCCGCCGAAAACGGTGCGGATCCGACCGAAATCGTCGTCACCGCGCAGAAGCGTTCGGAAAGCCTGCAGAAGGTGCCGATCAGCATCCAGGCGCTGGGCACGGCCAAGCTTGACCAGCTCAATATCTCGGACTTCAAGGGCTATGCCCAGCAGCTCCCCTCGGTCTCGTTCCAGAGCACGGGCACGCCGGGCAACAGCGTGATCTACATGCGCGGCGTTGCCTCGGGCGGTGACGGCAACCACTCGGGATCGCTGCCTTCGGTCGGCGTCTATCTCGATGAACAGCCGGTCACCACGATCGGCGGCAACCTCGATGTCCATATCTATGACATCGCCCGGATCGAAAGCCTGTCGGGCCCGCAGGGCACGCTCTATGGCGCTTCGTCGGAAGCGGGCACGATCCGCATCATCACCAACAAGCCCAGCACCGCCGGGTTCGAAGGCCGGGTCGACGGCGAAATCAACACGGTCCGCAAGGGCGACATGGGCGGCAAGGCCGAAGCCATGATCAACGCCCCGCTGTCGGGCAGCGCCGCGCTGCGCGTCTCGGGCTTCTACCAGCGTGACGGCGGCTATATCGACAACATTGCCGGCCAGCGCTGCTTCCTGCCCCAGCCGGGCGGGATCTGCATGAAGAACACCGCTTTCGTCGAGAAGAACTATAACGACACCGAAAGCTATGGTGCCCGCGCCGCGCTCAAGGTCGATCTCAACGACAGCTGGACCGTGACCCCCGGGGTGATCTACCAGAACACCAAGAGCAACGGGTCCTACGGCTATGACCCCAGCCTGGGCGATCTGAACGTCCAGCACTTCTTCCCCGAATACCGCAGCGACAAGTTCGTCCAGGCGGCGCTGACCATCGAAGGCAAGGTGGGCAACTGGGATCTGACCTATGCCGGGGCCTATCTCGATCGCAAGACCTTCAGCAGCAGTGACTATACCGACTATTCGGAAGCCTACGATTCGCTTTACAGCTCGGTCGGCGGCCTGGCGGGCTACTTCTATTTCAACGACGCGGCGGGCAACACGATCAACCCGACGCAGAAGGTGATCGGCAGCGATCACTTCAAGAAGCTGAGCCAGGAACTGCGCATCGCCTCGCCGGCGGAAAATCCGCTGCGCGTGGTCGCAGGGCTGTTCTACCAGCGCCAGTCGAACGACATCCACCAGGACTACCAGGTGGCCAACCTGGCGCCGAACCGGTCGGTCAATGGCCATCCCGGCACGCTGTGGCTGACCCAGCAGCACCGCATCGACAAGGACTATGCCGCGTTCGGCGAAGTCAGCTTCGATGTGACCAGCACCGTCACGCTGACCGGCGGCCTGCGCGCGTTCAAGTATGACAACTCGCTGATCGGCTTCTTCGGCTTTGGCCGCGATCCGGCCGGGCTGTTCGCCACCACTCCCTACAATGCGGCGGGCAGCTCGCGCACGGGCGTGGCCGGGTGCTTCACCACCAGCGGTTCGCGCCTGCGCCCGGTGGCGGGCACGGCGGCGGCGGTGCTGGCTCCGGCATCGGTGCCGGGCAGCCCCTGCACCAACCTGGGCGTGTGGAACGCGGGCAAGATCGATCCGGTCAAGGCCACGGGTGACGGGGTGACCTGGCGCTTCAACGCCAACTGGAAGCCGACCAGCGACGTGATGCTCTATGCCACCGTGTCGAAGGGCTTCCGCCCCGGCGGGATCAACCGCCGCGCCGACGTGGCGCCCTATGCCCCCGACTACCTGATCAACTACGAATTGGGGTGGAAGACCACGCTGGCTCCGGGCCTGCGCCTGAACGGCGCGGTCTATCAGCAGGAATGGAAGAAGTTCCAGTTCTCGTATCTGGGGGCGAACAGCTTCACCGAGATCCACAACGGCCCCGATGCCCGGATCAAGGGCGTGGAAATGGACCTGGCCTATAACCAGGGTGGCCTGGCGCTGAACGTGGCGGGTTCGTACACCGATGCCAAGACCACCAAGAACCTGTGCGTGATCGACGATCCGACCTATGCCTGCGTGGGTGCCGGCAACATGATTTCGGCGCCCAAGGGCATCCGCCTGCCGGTCACGCCGAAGTGGAAGCTGTCGGGCACGATGCGCTACACCGGCGAAATGGGCAGCGCCAAGCCCTACGGCCAGGTCAACGTCGCCTACCAGAGCAGCGCCCGGTCGGACCTGCGCACGGCGGTGTACGAAACCTTCTCGGGCAATGTCATCAGCCCGGCGGCGCAGCTGGGCGACCTGGCGGAATATGCCACGGTCAACCTGGCGCTGGGGGCTGATTTCGAACGCTTCAACCTGGAACTGTTCGTCCAGAACCTGTTCGACGAACGCGGCCAGGTGTCGCGCTTCCAGCAGTGCGGTTCGTGCGGCCAGCGCGGCTATATCGTGCCGATCAACCCGCGCACGATCGGCCTGCGCGCCGGGGCCAAGTTCTGACCCCGGCTGCGGCCTGAGCCGAGCCTGAGCGGCCCGGTCCCCCAAGGGGCCGGGCCGTTTGCTGTGCGGGGTTATGCGCCGGGCGCAGCCGGATCAGCCGGGGCGTCCGCCGCGGGCGCTGCATCGGCGGCTTCGGGGCCGGCTTCGCTGGCAGCGGCTTTCGGCTTGGCCGAACCTTCCGCCTTCGGCGCGGCGGGCGGCTGCGAGCGCAGGGTGTCGACCGGGATCATCGCATCGCTGGTCGATCCGGGCAGGATTTCACCCGCGGCATTGCCGCCGGTGGCCTTGGTCTGCTTCGCCTCCTGCTGGCAGCCCGACAGGGCGAGCGCGGCCAGCGCCAGGGCGGGAAGGGCAGCTTTCATCGCGGGGCCTCCGGTGGGCAGGGAACGTCAAGCGCGGCCAGGAAATCGTTCGCGCGGGCCAGCAATGCCCGATCCCATGTCGCGGAATCAACCCTCACCCCCAACCGGGCCAGGCTGGTCACGCCGAATTCCTCGATCCCGCAGGGCACGATCCCGCCAAAGTGCGACAGGTCCGGGTTCAGGTTTACCGAGAAACCGTGCATCGTCACCCAGCGGCGGATGCGCACGCCGATCGCGCCGATCTTGGCCTCGCGCCCGTCGATGTCGCGGCACCAGATGCCGACCCGGCCCGGCGCGCGCCAGCCTTCGACGCCGAAATCGGCCAGGGTGGCGATCACCCAGCCTTCGAGCGCGTGGACGAAGCCGCGCACGTCGCGCGCGCGGGTCTTGAGGTCCAGCAGGACATAGCCGACCCGCTGCCCCGGCCCGTGATAGGTATAGCGCCCGCCGCGCCCGGCTTCGACCACTTCGAAGCGCGGGTCGAGCAATTCGTCCACCGCCGCGCTGGTCCCGGCGGTGTAGACCGGCGGGTGTTCCAGCAGCCACACCAGTTCGCGCGCGGTGCCTGCGGCAATCGCGGCGTTGCGCGCGGTCATCTCGTCCAGCGCGGCGCGATAGGGCACCGGCGCGGTTTCCAGGCGCCATTCGATGGTGTCGGGCAACGTGTTGGTCATTGCCGCGTTGCGTGGCGGCAAATGGTGTGGTTATCAAGAGGCTGGTTTGATGAAAGGGGCGCCCGCAATGGATCTCGATACCAGCAAGGCCTGGGGCCAGGCCAGCGCGACGGTCAGCGCCAACAAGGAAGTGCTAGTCGCATTGGCCGGGGTGTTCTTCTTCCTGCCCTCGCTGGCGCTGGCGCTGTTCTTTCCCCAGCCCGAGCCGCCCGCCGGGACCGAGCCGAAGCAGCTGCTGGAAATGATGGGCGCCTTCTATGGCCAGATCGCCCCCTACATGGCAGCGGCCACGCTGATTCAGGTGCTGGGCCAACTGTCGGTGCTGACACTGACCGCGCAGGCCGGGCGGGCCACGGTGGGCGATGCGATCCGCGCGGCGGCGGGCGGACTGCTGCCCTATCTGGGGGCGCAGCTGCTGGTCGTGCTGGCGGCGATGGTGGTGTTCGGCGTGGTGGCAATGCTGGGCGCCGCGTCGGTCGCGCTGGCGGTGGTGGCCGGGCTGCTGGTGTTGATCGCGGCGGTCTGGGCGGCGATCCGCCTCTCGTTGATCCCGGTGGTGATTGCGGTCGAAGGACAACGAAGTCCGGTCGCGGTGCTGCGCCGCTCGTGGGAGCTGACCCGCGGCAATGCCGGGCGGATACTGCTGTTCGTGGTGATCCTGGCGCTGGCGGTGCTGGTGATTTCGGTCGTTGCCAGCGCGGTGGTGGGGATCGTGCTGGCGCTGGTCGGCGGGGCGGAAACGGCGCGGATCGGCGGTTCGGTGATCGCCGCGCTGGTGGGGGCGGGCTTCACTGTCTATACCACGATCTGCTTTGCCGCGATCCACGCCCAGCTGGCCGGCAATGCCGGCGCCGACCAGGCGGTATTCGACTGAGCCTAGTCCTTCCAGCCCCAGTACAGGAAGCACGGCGGAACGTTGATCAGTTCCATGCCGCTGTCGATCCGGGTGAAGTGCCGCGCCATGAAATCGCGCGCGCGGGGGGTGAACTGATAGACCAGGAAGGCCCCGCCCTTGCGCAGCACGCGGTGGGTGGCGGCGGCAATCGCCGGGCCGACTCCATCGGGCAGGGTGGAAAAGGGCAGGCCCGAGACGACATAGTCCGCCTGTTCGTGCCCGTGGGCGCGGACGATGTCTTCGACATCGGCGGCCGAACCCAGCACGGGAATGAAGCGGCTGTCGGTGATCGTCTGCTTGAGATAGTCGATGAACAGCGGGTTGGTGTCGATCACGATCAGCTGGCCGTCGCGCGGCAGGCGGTCGAGCACCGGGCGGCAGAAAGTGCCCACGCCCGGCCCGTATTCGACGAACAGCTTGCAATTGTCCCAGTCCACCGGGGCCAGCATCTTGTCGATCGTGAAGCGCGATGACGGGATGATCGAGCCGACCATCACCGGGTTGCGCAGGAACCCTTCGAGGAACACGCCCCACGGACCCAGGGCCCGCTTGATCTTGCGCATCGCCTTGGCGGGGAAAGCCTCGCCGGCAAGCTCGTTCGTGGTCATGCTGGGATGCGATCCTGCGTGATTTGGCCTCGTCATCGCGTTTGCAAATTTGCCCGCCCATTGCAAGGCATGTGATTGTTGCCTAGCGATGAAAACGATGAACCGTAGCGATCTGCAACCGGATTCGACCGCTGGCCTGACCGCCACGCTGCCGCGTGGGCGGCTGGCGCTGCTGTTCATGGTCATGCTGGTCACCGCGGCGGGCAACACCGCGATGCAATCGGTCATGCCGGCGATCGGTACGGCGTTGAAGGTGCAGGATTTCTGGATCAGCCTGGCCTATACCTGGTCGGCGTTGCTGTGGATGACCTGCGCGCCGATGTGGGCGCGCCGCTCGGACAAGCGCGGGCGCAAGGCGATGATGGCGATCGGGCTGATGGGCTTCGTCTCCAGCTTCAGCCTGTGCGGGGTGGCGCTCTACCTCGGCCTGCATGGCTACCTCGGCCCGGTGGCGACCCTGCTGGTGTTTGCCTTGTTCCGCTCGCTCTATGGCGGGTTCGGCTCGGCCGCGCCGCCGGCGGTGCAGGCCTATGTTGCCAGCCGCACCAGCCGGGCCGAGCGGACCCAGTCGCTTTCGCTGATCTCGTCCAGCTTTGGCCTGGGTACGGTGCTGGGTCCGGCGCTGGCGCCGCTGCTGATTGTGCCGCAACTGGGGCTGGTCAGCCCGTTCCTGGCCTTTGCGCTGATCGCGGTGGCGGTGCTGACGGCGCTGCGGCTGCGCCTGCCGAACGACGATCCGGCCTTTGCCGGGCGCGGCGATGTCATGGCCGCCCCGTTTTCCGCCAATTCGGATTCGCGCCTGCGCAGCGATCGCAGCCGCTCCGACGATGAGGACGATGACGAGGATGAAGCCCAGGAGGGCGAAGTGCCGAATCTGTCCTGGACCGACCGGCGCCTGCGCCCCTGGCTTGTCGCGGGGCTGCTGGGCGGCCATGCCCAGGCAGCCGCGATGGGGATCGTCGGCTTCCTCGTGCTCGACCGGCTGGGGCTTCGCGCCACGCCGGAACTGGGCGCGGGGCCAACCGGCATGGTGCTGATGGCTGGCGCGCTCGCCACTTTGCTGGCGCAGTGGGGGATCATCCCGATGTGGCACCTTGGCCCGCGCGCCAGCTGCCTGTGGGGCATGGCCCTGGCCGGGGCGGGCGTGGCGCTGCTGGCGGTGGCCGGCAGCCTGCACGGGATCATCGTCGGCATGGGTCTGGCCTCGCTGGGCTTTGGCCTGTTCCGCCCGGGCTTTACCGCTGGCGCGTCATTGGTGGTCAGCCGGGCCGAGCAGGGGCAGTCGGCGGGGATTGTCGCCTCGGTGAACGGCGCGGCCTACATCGTCGCGCCGGCCGTGGGGGTTTGGCTCTATGGCCATTCGCCGTGGATCGGTTTTGCCGTGATCGAACTGCTGTGCGCGGCAGTGATCGTGCTGGGCCTCAAGGGCATGGCCAGCGATCAAGCGCTGATGAAGCGGCGCTAGGAAGATTCCTTGTTTGGTGCGCTGATCGCCTCCGCGATCAGCCTGGCCAGGCCAGGAAAAGCCGGATGGCTTTTCCGCACCGCCATCAGGCGGAAAGGTCCTTCCGCCTACAGGATTTCCAGCACCTTTTCCTGCGGGCGGCACAGGCGCACGCCCTTGTCGGTTTCGACCAGCGGGCGTTCGATCAGCTTGCCTTCGGCGGCCATGGCGGCCAGCACGGTGGCGTCATCAGCCTCGGGCAGGCCGCGTTCCTCGGCGTCGGTGCCGCGCAGGCGCAGGCCCTGCTGCGGGGTAAGCCCGGCATCGCGGTACAGCTGCGCCAGCTTTTCCGCGCTGGGCGGGTTCACCAGGTATTCGACCACAGTCAGTTCGACACCCGGCGTTTCCTGCAGGATCGCCAGCGTCTTGCGCGAAGTGCCGCAGGCCGGGTTGTGCCAGATGGTCGCTTTCATGGTCGCTCCTTTGCCGATTTCGCCGGCTGCCTAGAACGAAAAGCGACACTGGGCAAATTTGATCCTTGTCAATGAGAACAATTCGCATTAGCGGCAATCTTGTAATTGAGAATCGTTCTCAAAAAGGAATCGCGATGACCCAAACCCGCACTTTCGCCTTGCTCTGCAGCTCTGTCGTGGCGCTGGCGGCGCAGGCCGCTCCCGCGCTGGCGGCGGACGCGGCTGCGGAGGATGCGCCGGGAATCATCGTCTATGGCCGCCCCGACGGCTATGACCTCGACAAGACCCCGACCGCGACCAAGACCGACACCCCGCTGATCGACGTGCCGCAGGCGGTCGCCGTGATCAGCCGCGAACAACTGGACGATCAGGGCATCCTCTCGCTGAATGACGCGCTGCGCTTCGTGCCTGGGGTGGTGCTGGGCCAGGGCGAAGGGCACCGCGACCAGGTGACGCTGCGCGGGCAATCCAGCACGGCGGACTTCTTCGTTGATGGCCTGCGTGACGACGCGCAATATTATCGCCCGCTCTACAACGCCGAACGGGTTGAAGTGCTGAAGGGCGCGAATGCGCTGATCTTTGGCCGGGGCGGCGGCGGCGGGGTGATCAACCGCGTGTCGAAGGCGCCGGAATATGATCGCACCCGGATTGGCCTGGCTGCCGGGGTGGACAGCTTCGGCGCGTGGAACCTGGCTGCGGACCTTGGCGCGCCGCTGGCTGACGGCCTGGGTGCGCGGATCAACGCCACTTACGAGGAAATGGGCAATCACCGCCAGGTCTATGGCGGGCACTTCGCCGGGATTACCCCCACGCTGGGCGTCCACCTGGGTGAAGCGACCACGCTGACCGCGACCTATGAATATGCCGAGGATCGCCGCGTGACCGACCGCGGCGTGCCATCGCGCGGCGGCGCGCCGCTGACCGGCTATGACAATACCTTCTTCGGCCGGGCCGACACCAACCGCAGCGAAGTGACCGCGCACCTTGCCCACGTCCGGCTCGATCACCAGTTCAGCGACAGTGTCTCGGCCAACCTGACCGGGCAATATGCCAACTACGACAAGTATTATGGCAACATCTACGCCAATGCCGCCGCCACCGCCGGGAACACCGTGGTGCTGGCCGGCTATAACAGCGGGACCAAGCGCGAAAACTGGATCGCGCAGGGCAACCTGGTGTGGAAGGCCGAGACCGGCTCGCTGCGTCACACCCTGCTGATGGGCTGGGAAGCGGCCGACCAGGATACCGCGGCGACCCGCGCCAATGCGCTGTGGGGCACCGCTGGCACGGTCACCGTCGCGCTGGGCGAAACCATGGCCGTGCCCGCTGCTACCTTCGGCCCGCTGGTCAGCAACAGCGATTCGACAGTCCGCGCGCTGTCGGGCTATGTCCAGGACCAGATCGACCTTGGCGAGCATGTGAAGCTGGTCGGCGGGCTGCGCTATGACCACTTCCGCATTCGTTCGGTCAACCGCATAACCGGTTTTGGCGCGACCCGCAGCGATGGCAAGTGGTCGCCGCGCCTGGGGCTGATCCTCAAGCCGCGCGAGAACGTCTCGGTCTATGCCAGCTATGCGAAAAGCTTCCTGCCGCAGTCGGGCGATCAGTTCGCGGTGCTTGACGCCAGCACCGCCACGCTGGCGCCGGAAGAGTTCCGCAATGTCGAAGCCGGGGTGAAGTGGGATGCCAGCGATGTGCTCGCCTTCACGCTGGCGGCCTACCGGCTCGAACGGTTCAACACCCGCGCCAGCGATCCCGTGACCGGCAACGTGGTGCTGACCGGCAAGACTCGCGCCAAGGGGATCGAAGCCTCGCTGGTTGGCCAGCTGGCCCCGCACCTGCAGGTTTCGCTCGGCTATGCCTTGCAGGACGGCGAAGTGCTGGCGGCCACCACCGCGGCCCCGGCCGGCCGGCGGCTGGCGCAGCTGCCGCGCCATCAGCTGTCGGCCTGGGCGCGCTACAACGTGTCGCGCAAGCTGGGCCTGGGGCTGGGCATGCTGCACCAGTCCAGCCAGTTCGCCACGATCAGCAACGCGGTGCGCCTGCCTGCCTTCACCCGGCTCGACGCAGCGGTGTTCTATGACGTGACCTCGCGCTTCACCGTGCAGCTCAACGTCGAGAACCTGACCGACGCCAACTATTTCCCGGCCGCCCACACCGACAACAACATCTCCACCGGCAAGCCGCTGAACGCCCGGCTGTCGGTGCGGCTGAAGTTCTGAAGTTGAAACCCCTTCAGATCGCGTTGACGGGCAGGCGCAGATAGACCTGCCCGTTGGCGTCCGGCGGGGGCATGGCTCCGGCGCGGATGTTGACCTGCAGCGACGGCAGGATCAGCAGCGGCGCGTCCAGTGCGGCATCGCGGGCCTGGCGCATGGCGACGAAGTCCGCCTCGCTCACCCCCTCGTGCACGTGGATATTGTGGGCGCGCTGCTCGGCCACACTGGCTTCCCAGCGGTATTCGCTTCGCCCTTCCGGCAGGTAATCGTGGCCGACGAACATCCGCGTTTCGCCCGGCAGGGCCAGGATGCGGCGGATCGAGGCGTAGAGCGCCGGGGCGCTGCCGCCCGGAAAATCACAGCGGGCGGTGCCATAGTCGGGCATGAACAGCGTATCGCCGACGAACACCGCATCGCCGATCACATAGGACACGCAGCCCGGGGTGTGGCCCGGGGTGTGCATCACCCGGATTTCCAGCTCGCCGAGCGGCAAAACGTCGCCTTCGCCGACCAGCCGGTCGAACTGGCTGCCATCGGGCACCAGGTCGTCCGCGCCGAACAGCGGGGCAAAGCGTGCCTGCACCTGGGTGATCGCCGCGCCGATCACCACCGAGGCGCCGGTCTTGCCCTTGAGGTAGTGCCCGGCGGACAGGTGATCGGCATGAGCGTGGGTTTCCAGCAGCCAGTCCACCGTCAGCCCACGCCGGGCGACATGGTCCAGCACCGCATCGGCCGAACGGGTGGACGTGCGGGCGTTGCGGGGGGTGAAATCCAGCACTGGATCGATCACCGCCGCGCGGCGCGTGGCGGGATCGTGCACCACGTAAGTCACGGTGAAGGTTGCGGGATCGAAGAACGCGGTCACTTCTGGTCGAGCGGTCATGGCAGGCTCCTTTGCAAGATATATTATGTATTGCTAATTTATATGCAAGGGCTATGTTTGCCGTCATGGCTATCGAACCCTTGTTGCTGGCCGCGCTGGGCGGCGCGCTGATCGGACTGCTCCTGACCCTGTTCGGCGGGGGCGGATCGGTGCTGGCCACGCCCTGGCTGATCTATGTCGTCGGGGTCACCGATACCCACGCGGCAATCGGCACTTCGGCGGCGGCGGTAGCGGTCAATGCCGCGACCGGCCTTGCCGCGCAGGCCCGCACCGGGCGGGTCAAATGGCCCTGCGCCACCATCTTCGCTGCCGCCGGGCTGATCGGCGCGCTGGCCGGGGCGCAACTTGCCAAGCAGGTTGACGGCGCGGCGCTGCTGCACTGGTTTGCGGTGATGATGATTGCCATTGCGGTATCGATGCTGCTGCCCAAACGCAGCGCGGGCGATCCCGATGTCCACTTCACCCCGCCGATGATGGCCAAGCTGGCGCCGCTCGGGCTGCTGGTCGGCCTGGCTGCCGGGTTCTTCGGGATCGGCGGCGGCTTCCTGATCGCGCCGGGGCTGATGGCTTCGACCGGCATGACGCTGGCCAATGCCGGAGCCAGCTCGCTCGTCTCGGTCACCCTGTTCGGCGGGGCGACCAGCGCGAGCTATGCCCTGGCCGGGCAGCTGCTGTGGCCGCTGTTCGGCGCGCTGGTGGCGGGCGGGGCGGTGGGCACGGCGCTTGCCCTGCCGCTGGCCCGGCGGCTGGAGAACCGCGTGGTGCTGGCGCGCACGCTGTTTGCCGTGCTGGTCATTGCAGTGGCGATCTATATCCTGGTGAAGTGAGCCCGGTTTAACTGGCCTTGCCCCGGCGCGCGCCGGGCCCTATCTTGGCGCCATCCCCGGGGAGCCTGTGCTGGCTGAGAGGGACCGGTCACGCGGTCCGACCCGTTGAACCTGAACCCGTTAGCACGGGCGGAGGGAAGGGTCGCCGTGGCGCTCTTTGCTTTCGTCCCCGAAGGAACTGCGCATGGCCGATATCAACAGCAAGCTCGAAATTGGCGTCACCACCGGCCCGATCCGCGGATCGAGCAAGATCCACGTCGGCCCGCTGAAAGTCGCCATGCGCGAGATCAGCCTGGAGCCGAGCAGCGGCGAACCGCCCGTGCGCGTCTATGACACGTCCGGCCCCTACACCGATCCCGCCGCCCAGATCGATATCGCCAAGGGCCTGCCGGAATTGCGCCGCAACTGGATTCGCGGTCGCGGGGATGTGGAGGAAGTGGCCCAGCGCGAAGTGCGCCCCGAGGACAACGGCCAGCTTGGCCCGGACCGTTCGGGCGGCGTCCCCCCGTTCCCCAATGTCCGTCGCCAGGTTCTGCGCGCCAAGCCGGGGATGAACGTCAGCCAGATGCACTATGCCCGCCGGGGCATCATCACGCCCGAAATGGAATATGTCGCCACGCGCGAAAACCTGGGCCGTGAAATGCTGCGCGAACATATTCGCGACGGGCAGGACTTCGGCGCCGCCATCCCCGATTACGTCACGCCCGAATTCGTCCGTGATGAAGTAGCGCGCGGCCGCGCGATCATTCCCAGCAACATCAACCACCCGGAAAGCGAACCGATGGCGATCGGCCGGAATTTCCTGGTCAAGATCAACGCCAACATCGGCAACTCCGCAGTCGCATCCGACGTGGCGTCGGAAGTCGAAAAGATGGTCTGGTCGATCCGCTGGGGCGCCGACACGGTGATGGACCTGTCCACCGGGCGCAACATCCACGACACCCGCGAATGGATCCTGCGCAACAGTCCGGTGCCGATCGGCACGGTGCCGATCTACCAGGCGCTGGAAAAGGTTGGCGGCATTGCCGAGGAACTGACCTGGGAGATCTTCCGCGATACCCTGATCGAACAGGCCGAACAGGGCGTGGACTACTTCACCATCCACGCCGGGGTGCGCCTGCCCTATATCCCGATGACCGCCAAACGCGTCACCGGCATCGTCAGCCGCGGCGGCTCGATCATGGCCAAGTGGTGCCTGGCGCATCACAAGGAATCGTTCCTCTATGAACGCTTCGACGAGATCACCGAGATCATGAAGGCCTATGACATCGCCTACAGCCTTGGCGATGGCCTGCGCCCCGGCTCGATCGCCGATGCGAACGACGAAGCCCAGTTTGCCGAACTCTATACCCTGGGCGAACTGACCAAGCGCGCGTGGGAACAGGACGTGCAGGTGATGATCGAAGGCCCCGGCCACGTGCCGATGCACAAGATCAAGGAGAACATGGACAAGCAGCTTGAGGCCTGCGGAGAAGCCCCCTTCTATACCCTCGGGCCGCTCGTCACCGACATTGCCCCCGGCTACGATCACATTACCAGCGGCATCGGCGCGGCGATGATCGGGTGGTACGGCACGGCCATGCTCTGCTACGTCACGCCCAAGGAACACCTTGGCCTGCCCGACCGTGACGACGTGAAGGTCGGCGTTGTCACCTACAAGCTGGCCGCCCACGCGGCGGACCTCGCCAAGGGCCATCCGGCGGCCAAGGTGCGCGACGATGCCCTGTCCCGCGCCCGCTTCGAATTCCGCTGGCGAGACCAGTTCAACCTCTCGCTCGATCCCGACACGGCGGAACAGTACCACGACCAGACGCTCCCCGCCGAAGGGGCCAAGACCGCGCACTTCTGCTCGATGTGCGGGCCCAAGTTCTGCTCGATGAAGATCACGCAGGAAGTGCGCGACTTTGCCGCCAGGCAGAACCAGCCGGTCGAAACCTTCGTTGCTGCCGACGAGGCGGAGAAGGGGATGCAGGAGATGAGCCGCGTCTACAACGAAGGCGGACGGGAGCTCTATATCGGGGCGGGTGACCGCCAGCACGACTGAGCGCACGGGCCGTGCACGACCACCAGCGCGGCCAACCCGGCACGGGGCAGCAATTAACCAAGTTTGCCTGCCTCGATTGCTGCAGCGTGTTCAAGCGGGCAGTGACCGACGTGGGCAAGCGCAACGTGCCGCGCCTGATCGAGGTGCGGCGCTGCCCGGCTTGCGGCGGCGACATGTACCTGATGAGCAGCGACTTTCGCGCCCCGCGCAAGCAGGATGCCAAAGCCTGGGCCGTGGTTGCCGCGCTGACCCGCGCCGGCCTGCCCTATTTCCGCTTCCGCGAAGCGCTGCCGCTGTCGGTGCTGGGGCATCCCGGCCGACGGCCCAAGGGCGTGCTGGGGATCAGCAGCACGGTCGGGCGCTGGCCAGAAACCCTTGCCGAAGCCGACGATTTCATCGCCCGCTATCGCCACCAGGCCATGCCACTCGTGCGGGTAGACGAGTAGCGGCGGATCAGGTCGCGATCAGGCCCGGCCGTTTCTGGCTACCCTTTTCAATCCTGCTGACAAGCCCGCACTCATCGTTAAAGTCCGGGGCGAGAGGAGTGTGCCGATGTCTGATGGTTCTGAGACCCCGGTCGCTTCCCCCTGGCGGTGGATGCTGGGCGGGGCGGCCTTGTATAACTGGCTGGTGGCCCTGCCCGTGCTGCTGACGCCGGGCACCGGGCAGACGGATCGGGTGGTGGCGGTGCTGGTCGCGGGGTTCGGGCTGCTTTATGCGCTCGTCGCGCGCCAGCCGGCCCGCCTTGCGCCCGCCTTGTGGGCCGGGGTGCTGGGCAAGCTGGGTGTGCTGTGGGTGATGGTTCCCGATGTGCTGGCGGGCCGGGCCGTGGCGGGAACCGGGGCCGTATTGGCCGGGGACCTCCTGTTTACCCTGGCCTTCCTGGCTTTCCTGCTGGCTCGGCGGCGCGCGGGCTGAACCTGCTCCTGCCGGGACATGCGGGGGCGCTTTGCCGCTGCTTGACCCGGGGCCGAGCCGGGCGCAATCTGCCCGCCATCCGACAAGGGAGCACGCGATGAGCGAGGGGATGACCGGCGGGTGCCTGTGCGGCAAGGTCCGCTACAAGATCGAGGGCAAGCCGCTGATGCAGGCGGTGTGCCATTGCCGCAACTGCCAGAAACAGGCCGGCAGCGCCTGGTCAATCATTGCCGGGGTGCCCGAAGCGGCGCTGGAAGTGACCGGGACGGTCAAGACCTATGAGGACCACGGCGACAGCGGCGGCACGGTGCTGCGCCAGTTCTGCCCGGACTGCGGCTCGCCTCTGTTTTCGCGGGTGGGATCGGCCCCGGGGCTGGTCTTCGTCAAGGCGGGGACGCTGGACGATACCTCCTCCTTCCAGCCCCAGGTCCAGGTCTGGACCCGCAGCAAGCAACACTGGGTCGATCTGGGCGATCTGCCCGGCTTCGAGACCAACCCGGGATGACCGCGCGGCGGCTGGGTGCAGCGCTTGCGCTGGCGCTGGCGGCAGGACCGGCGCTGGCCGGGACGGAGCAGCAGGGGCCGGTGTTCCATCCGCGCGGCGATGACCGCCCGTTCTCGGAGAGCGTGCAGGTGGGGCCGGTGCTCTACCTGTCGGGCCAGATCGGCGAGGCGGCGGACGGATCGGGCGTGGTGCCCGGCGGGCTTGAGCCGGAAACGCGCCGGATCATGGAGCGGATGGGTGCGGCACTGAAGGCGCGCGGGCTGGGGTACGACGACGTGTTCAAGTGCACCGTGATGCTGGCCGACATGCGCGAATGGCCGCGCTTCAACGCGATCTATGCCGAATACTTCAAACCCGGCCGCTATCCGGCCCGTTCAGCCATGGGGGTCAACGGGCTGGCGCTGGGCGCGCGGGTGGAACTGGAATGCATGGCCTGGGCCGGGGGGCGGAGCCGGCGCCAGCGGTGATGGCGCGCAGGCAGGTGGCCGGGGGCGAACTGTTGCTGCTGCTGGGGGTGATCGCGCAGAGCGGGGCCGCTCAGGGATAGGCGGCAAGCAGCCGTTCGACATCCTCCGGGTGGCACAGGTCGGTTCCGGGGCTGAGCACGGCGGCGCTGCCGGCGGCCATGCCCCTGGCAAAGGCGCGGGGCGCGTCCTCGCCCAGGACGAAGCCATGGACCATGCCGGCAACGAAGCTGTCGCCCGCCCCGGTCGCGCTGCGGACCTCGACCGGGGCGCTGGGGCGATAGGCATGGCCGGTTGCATCGGCCAGCAACGCGCCCCGATGGCCCATGGTCACCGCGATGTACCGCGCGGCGCCGCGCGCGGCGAGCGCCATGGCAGCTTCGCCCACTTCGTCCGGAGTGGCGAAGCTGCGGCCGCACAGCGCCTCGAATTCCCCCTGGCTGGGCTTGACGAGGTACAGCCCGCCAGCCTCGATCGCGGCGGCCAGGGCCGGGCCGGACGTGTCGAGTACCAGCCGGGTGGCGGCGGGCAGGCGGTCGGCCAGCTCCGCATAGGTCCCCTCGGGCGCGCCGCGCGGGAGGGAGCCGCTGACCACCAGCCAGTCGGGCGCGGCGGCCAGGCAATGGTCGATCGCGCCGTGCCACTCGCCCTCGCTGACCAGCGGGCCTTCGGGGACAAAGCGGTACTCCTGCCCGGTGGCGCGTTCGAACACGGCCAGGCTCATCCGGGTGTGGTCGTGGATCGGCACGCGGTGGCGGGCCAGGCCGGACTGGTCGAGCAACTCGTCGAGCAGGGCTCCGGTCACCCCGCCGCCGAGGTAAGCGGCCTCGACCGGCACGCCGAAGCGCGCCAGCACCCGCGCGACGTTGATGCCGCCGCCGCCCGGATCATAGCGCTGGCCGTGGGTGCGGACCTTGTGAGTGGGAAACACCCGCTCGGCCTCGCAGGCGCTGTCGATCGTGGGGTTGAGCGTCAGGGTCAGGACTGCGGGCATGGCGCGAGGGTATCCCCCGCCAGCCGGCCGGGCAAGGCCGCTTGCGCGCGGCCGGATCAACGCTTGCGCACGAACTCCGCGCGCAGCACCAGGCCCTTGATGCCGGGATACCGGCAGTCGATCTCCTGGGCATCGCCGGTCAGGCGGATCGACGGGATCACCGTGCCGCGCTTGAGCGTCTGGCCCGCGCCCTTGACCTCAAGATCCTTGATCAGGGTGACCGAATCGCCATCGGCGAGCAGGTTGCCCACCGCGTCGCGCACTTCGATCGCGCCTTCGGCCGCACGCTTGGCAGCCAACTCGGAAGCGGGCAGCCATTCGCCGCTGTCCTCGTCGTACACATAGTCTTCATCGTCGGCAGACATGGCGGATCCTTCCAGGAGAGGGGATCGCCATGGCAGCCGGCACGGCGCTTGGCGAGGGGGAATCGCGCCCTTGCTCAGCCAAATCGCATGGTGCGCGGGGCAGGGGTGCCCTTGCGTGCCGCCTTGTCGGCATAGAGCCGTTCGTCGGCCCGGCGCAGCAGTTGCTGGGGGTCAGTCCCGTCCGCCACGCTCAGGGCCAGGCCAAGCGACATGCCGATTTGCAGGGTATGGCCCTCGCACTGATAGGGCCGGGCAACCGCCGCGCGGGCCTGGGCGAGCTGCTCCTCGGCCCGGGGCAGGTTGCTCCCGGCGGGCAGCAGCAGGGCGAACTCGTCGCCGCCCAGGCGCGCGATCGACAGCGCGCCGGGCGCCTGGGCCCGCAGGCGGCGGGCCACTTCGGTCAGGATCGCATCGCCCGCATGGTGGCCGTAGTCGTCATTCGCGGCCTTGAAGCCATCCAGGTCGGACACGGCGATGAGCACCTCTGCGGCGCGGTCAAGCTCCTTGCGCAGGGCCGCATCGAACGCCAGCCGGTTGTCCAGCCCCGTCAGGGGATCCGAGGCCGCCAGTCGGTTGAGCCTCAGCTGGAGCGTGAGCATGGTCGCCGTCTCCTCGAACTTGTCCAGCACCACCTTGGCCTGCATCACCGTAATCAGCACGATCATCGCCGCCATCGCCCGCACGCCCAGGTTGTGGTAGAGCGACATCTTGACGACGATCGGCAGGGTCGTGGCCATCATGCCGCCAATCGCCGCGCGCGGCACGGCCAGCAGGCAGGTGGAACTGACCAGCGCGGCAATGCCGATGAACACCGGCGCGGTCATGCAATAGTACTTTTCGGTCTCGACGAAGGCGTTGACGCACCACAGCCCGGCGACCAGCCCGAGCGGGACAGTGACCAGCGGCGCACAGCGCAGATGCCGCAGCGCGGCAGCGCTATTGTGCGCCTGTGGGCGCATGCGAAACCGGCCCATGATGATGAGGCACGCGGTAATGATGATCGTCGGCGGGGCCAGCTGCTGCCAAACCGGCAGGTCCCCCACCACGGCGATGGCCATGGCGACCGCGTTGGCGGCAATCAGCAGGCAAAGTAGTGGCAGCGATGCGAGCAGGCGTTCATGCTGGAGGGCGACCAGCGGCCCCCGCACGCCCGGCGGTACGGGTGCGGTGAAGGGCGAGCACCAGCCCACTACCTTGCGTCGCAACCATGTCCGGCGCTTGCCCATCGCGTGCCGCTATCCCCCCTATATGCGCGGAACGCTGGCGGAACGCACCTAAGATCACGTTAACGGGATGGCCATGCATCGCGCCGGGCCGCAGGGCGGGTCTCTTGGCGCACTTGCCTGGGGCGATCATCGCTGGCAGCGGTTTACCATGGCGCAGGAGATCATCGAACGGCCCCGTTTCAGGCGCGGCGGCCGCCCCTGTCCTAGATGATGCCGTCCCAGGTCAGCTTGAGGCCGAGCAGCACCATCAGCGCATAGATGATCGTGTAGAAGCTGTGCGCGTTCATCCGCCGGATCAGGCGAACCGCGATCAGGGTGGCGACGATCGCCAGCGGCAGCAGCAGCGCTCCGGCGTGCAGGGTTTCGCGGGTCATCGTGCCCAGCGCCAGGTAACTGGGCACCTTCATCCAGTTGACCATGGCGAACAGGACCGAACTGGTGCCGACATAGGTCTGGTGTTCCAGCCGGCGCGGCGTGACCCACATCTGGAACGGCGGACCGCCCGCATGGGCAACCTGGCTGGTAAAGCCGGTCGCGACCCCGAACAGCGCGCCGATCCAGCCCGGCGAGGTGGAGGCGGCGACGATCCGTCCGCCGCGCTCGATCCACAGGCGGTACAGCCCGAAGCCCAGCGTGATCAGCCCCAGCACCAGCAGCAACCGTTCTTCGGGCACCAGTGCGGCCAGGACGGAGGCGAGCACGACCCCGGCCAGCGCCCCGGGCGCCATCCAGGCCACGATCCAGCGATCCCAGCTGTGGCGGAACGACCAGACGCTGACCACATCCTGGACCAGCAGCACCGGCATCAACAAGGCGGCGGCCTGGCTGGGCGGCAGGGCCAGGGCAAGCAGCGGCGTGGCCAGTGCGCCGAACCCGGAAAAGCCGCCCTTGGCCATACCCAGGATCACCACGGCGATCACCGCCAGGACCAGGGTCTTGGGATCGGACAGCAATTCCATCCGCTCAGTCAGCATGGCCGCAAGCTGTGCGCAAGTGGCCGGGCGCGGCTTGTCCGCAGCCGCGCTGCAGCTAGTTTCGCCGCCGCAAACTGCTGTGCAATCAAGGGGAGCACTTTCCGATGACCGATCCACGCGCCATGGTTCAGACCATGATTTCGCTTGCTTCCGCCTCGCTGGGCCTGGTCGCGGCGCTGGCCTGGAACGAAGCGATCAAGGCCACCCTGGCAAGGCTGGGCCTGGGCGATGATCTGGCCGGCCTCTACAGCTATGCGATCCTGGCCACGGTGATCGCGGTAGTCGTGCTGGCGCTGCTCGGCCGCCTGGCCGCAAAGGTCGGCGGACAGGCCGCGTTCGAGCGCGAAGCCGAAGGCTGATCCTATCCGCTTGTTTCGCATGGGGGGAAGCGGCTAGGCTGGCGCGTCACACCAGCCAGGGATCGCTTCCACCATGCGTCACGCCTTCATCGCCGCCTCCACGCTCAGCCTGCTGCTGGCAGGTCCAGTCTGCGCCAAGACGCCTGAGCAGGTCGCGGCGGCGGCGCTGGCCGCTTCGCCGGTGTTCGATGGCCACAACGACGTGCCCGAACAGCTGCGCGACCGCCGCAAGAACGTGCTGGCCGGGTTCGATTTCAACGACACCACGGGCACTGCCGATCCGGCCAAGGGCGTAGCGGCGATGCACACCGACCTTGCTCGGCTGAAGGCGGGCAAGGTCGGCGCGCAGTTCTGGTCGGTCTACGTCTCGGCCAACCTGCCCGAACCGCAGGCGGTCCAGGCCACGCTGGAACAGATCGACGTGATGAAGCGCCTGATCGCGCGCTATCCGGGCCAGTTGCAGTTCTGCACCGACAGCGCCTGCGTGGAAGGGGCGTGGAAGCAGGGGCGGATCGCCTCGCTGCTGGGCATGGAGGGCGGGCATTCGATCGGCGGATCGCTGGCGGTCCTGCGCCAGATGCACGCGCTGGGTGCGCGCTACATGACGCTGACCCACTTCAAGAACCTGGCCTGGGCCGAAAGCGCCACCGATGTGCCGATGGCCCAGGGGCTGACTCCCTTCGGCAAGGACGTGGTGCGCGAGATGCAGCGGCTCGGCATTCTGGTCGACCTCGCCCACGTCAGCGAGAAGACCATGCTGGATGCGATGGCCGTGGCTCAGGCCCCGGTGATCGTCAGCCATTCGAACGCGCGGGCGGTGAACCATCATCCCCGCAACGTCCCCGACAGTGCGCTTGATGCGATCAAGGCCAATGGCGGGATCGTCATGGTCAACTTCTACCCGGCCTACGTGGTCGAGGACACGCGCCAGTACAATGCCCGCCGCGCCGGGGAAGAAGCCCGGCTCAAGTCGCTGGGCGCCGGCAATCCGGATGCGGTCAAGGCCGGCATGGCGGCCTGGGACAAGGCCAATCCGCTGCCCATCGGCAGCATTGCCGACGTGGTTGCGCAAATCGACTACATTGCCAAGCGGATCGGGGTCGATCACGTTGGCCTGGGCGGCGACATGGACGGGATCGAGAACACCGTGCAGGGGATGGAGGACGTCTCGAAATATCCCGCGCTGTTCGTTGAACTGGCGCGGCGCGGCTACAGCCAGGCTGACCTCGAAAAGATTGCCAGCCGCAACCTGCTGCGGGTGATGAAGGGCGCGGAAGCCTATGCCAAGGCCCACGCGGGCGATGCCCCGATCGAGAACCCGACGACGTTCTGATCGCACCGATCGCGCGGCGCCCGGCCCGCCTCAGTGCGGGTCGATCCGCCCGATCATGCGGAACAGGAAAGCGGTCGACCAGCCGAGCAGGATCATCCCCAGCAGGCTTTCGAAGGCGCCCAGCAGCCGCCAGTCGGGCAGCACGTGGGTGTCGTTATAGCCGACCGTCGAATAGCTGATGGTCGAGAAGTAGAGCGATGCTTCGAGCGTCGGGATCGCGCCGATCCCCAGATAGGTCAGCGCGAACAGCCAGATCTCGATCCCGTGCAGCGCCAGCATGGCCACAACCACGCCCAGTGTGAACAGCACCCCGCGCGGGCTGAGCGCGTTGACCCGGCGCAGCCGCTCGATCGCTGCTTCGGTGCGCAGGGCGCGGTTGAGGCTGAACAGGCCGAAGCCGTGGACGAAGACGCACAGCACGACCAGCGCCGACGATACCACGAACTGAGCCAGCAGGGTGGTCATCGCGGGCGCTTCGCGCTCAGTCGCGCAGCAGCTCGTTGATCGCGGTCTTCGAGCGGGTCTGCGCATCGACCGTCTTGACGATCACCGCACAGTACAGCGACGGCCCCGGCGTGCCATCGGGCAGGGGCTTGCCCAGCATCGAACCCGGCACGACCACGCTGTAGGGCGGGACGCGGCCGATGTGGACTTCACCAGTGTTGCGATCGACGATCTTGGTCGAAGCGCCGATGAACACGCCCATCGACAGCACCGCGCCTTCGCACACCCGCACGCCTTCGACCACTTCGCTGCGCGCGCCGATGAAGCAGTTGTCCTCGATCACCACCGGGCCGGCCTGTAGCGGTTCAAGCACGCCGCCGATCCCGACCCCACCCGAGAGGTGGACGTTCTTGCCGATCTGCGCGCACGAACCCACCGTGGCCCAGGTGTCGACCATGGTGCCATCGCCGACATAGGCGCCGATGTTGACGAAGCTGGGCATGACCACCACGCCCTTGCCGATGTGCGAGCCGCGCCGCACCACCGCGCCGGGGACAATGCGGAAGCCGGCTTCCCGGAAGCGGTTTTCGCCCCAGCCGTCGAACTTGCTGGGCACCTTGTCGAAGGCGGGGGCACCGGCCGCGCCATTCGGCACCACGGTGTTATCGTTCAGCCGGAAGCTCAGCAGCACGGCCTTCTTGAGCCACTGGTTGACCTGCCAGCCGCCCCGGCCATCGGGCTGCGCCACCCGGGCCTGGCCATTGTCGAGCAGCGCCAGCGCCGCTTCCACCACTTCGCGCACGTCGGCGCTGGCGGGGGTCACGCTGTCGCGGGCTTCCCAGGCGGCTTCGATGGCGGCGGCGAGATCGGCGGACATAGGAAATTCCTCTGGCTGGACTGGAGCGCGGATTCGCGCCTATCCCCCCATGCCGGGCGGGGCAAGGGCAGTCCTGCTATCGGGAAATAAATTCACGGTTCACACCTTGGCTGGCATCATGGTGGCCGCAATCGCATTTCGGGGTAGGGTAGATGGCTGAACCGTTCTTCCTGCAGGTACGCTGGGGCATGGGGGCGGCACTGTGTTCGCTGGCGCTGGTCGCGGGGTGCGGCGAAGGTGGGGGCGGCTCGGTGGGGAGCACGCCGACGCCCATCGCCAGCCCGACCCCCACGCCCAGCCCGACGCCGACGCCCACTCCGACGCCAACCGCCACGCCCACGCCGATCGCCTCGTTCCAGACTAGCGAGTACAACCGTTCCAACGGGCCGGTACAACACGGCGCGATTTCGGCCTGGACGGCGGGCTACAGCGGCAGCGGGGTGACGATCGGGATCGTCGATACCGGGATCGACACCACCAGCCCCGAATTCACCGGACGGATCGCCGCCGCCTCGGCCGACGTGGCCGGCAGCCGTGGCCTGACCCCGGAGGATGACCACGGGACCAATGTCGCCATGGTCGCCGCCGCCGCGCGCGATAACACCGGGGTGGTCGGGATCGCCTTCAATGCGGCGATCGCCATGTTCCGCGCCGACAAGCCGGGCAGCTGCGCGACCTATGACGCGAATGTCAAGGACAGCGGCTGCAAGTTCAACGACAGCGACATCGCCACCGGGTTGGACCGCGCCGTCGCCGCCGGGGCGCGGGTGATCAACCTGTCGCTGGGCGGATCGAGCCCGACCGCCGGGCTGCGCGCCGCCGTGTCGCGCGCGGTCGCCGCCGGGGCGGTGATCGTGGTCTCGGCCGGGAACGACGGGGATTCGACCGATCCCGCCAAGGATCCGGCCAATCCTGACCCCTTTGCCGCGGGGTTGCAGGCGGCGGGCAGCGGCGCGGTGATCATTGCCGGGTCGGTCGATGCCAATGGCAACTTTTCCGCCTTCAGCAACCGGGCGGGCACGGGACAGGACTGGTTCCTGTCGGCGCGTGGCGAGCGGGTGTGCTGCGTCTACGACAACGGCGTGATGAAGGTGGTGACCAACGCCGATGGCACGCGCTCGGTCTATGTCTTTTCGGGGACCAGCTTTGCCGCGCCGCAGATCGCCGGGGCGGCCGCGCTGCTGCGCCAGGCCTTTCCGAACCTGACCGCGCAGCAGGTGGTTGAAATCCTGCTCAAGACCGCGAAGGACGCCGGCACGGCAGGCACCGACACGACCTTTGGCCGGGGCATCCTCGACATTGCCGGGGCTTTTTCAGCGCAAGGGGTGACGAGCCTGGCCGGGACCAGCCAGGCCTTGCCCGGCAGCGATACCACGCTGGTCGGCTCCGCGCCGATGGGCGATGCAGGTGCCACGGCGGGCGCGCTGCAAGCGGTGGTGCTCGACGCCTATGGCCGCGCCTATGGCTATGACCTGGCATTGGGGATGCGCTCGGCCGGGCTGGCGCCCCGGCTGGACAGCGCGCTGCGCGCCGACCGCCGCAACCTGACCATGGGCGCGGGGCGGCTGGCCCTGGCCTTTTCGGTCGATGCCAGTGGACGCGTGGCGCGGCTGCCGTGGCAGGGCGCGCTGCACTTGTCGGCCCGCGATGCCGAGCAGGCGCGCGTGCTGGCGGCGCGGGCGGCGGTGCAGCTGGCCCCGGACCGGCAACTGGGCTTCGTCTTCCGGCAGGGTGCCGATGGCCTGGTGGCGCAGCTTCAGGGCCGCAGCGATCCGGCCTTCCTGATCGCGCAAAGCCCGGCCGATGCGCTGGGCCTGGGCAGCGCCGACCAGCTGGGCCTGGCGCTGCGCCAGCAGTTTGGCCCCTGGGGCCTGACGCTGAGCGGTGAGCGAGGTCGCAGCGTGGCGGCCGCGACCGCTCGGCGCGAGGCGAGCAGCACCTTGCGGCTGGCCGATGTCCCGGCCATGCGGCTGGGCGCGGCGCTGGACCGGCGCTGGGGCGCGGTGGATGCCGCGCTAGGGGTTAGTTGGCTGGGCGAAGGCCGCTCGATCCTGGGGGCGCGGCTGCACGGCGCGCTTGGGCCGGGCGGGGCGGACAGTGTGTTCGTTGATGCCGCGCTCGGCTGGCAGATGGGTCCGCGTTGGCGCCTGTCGGCGGCCTGGCGCGGCGGGCAGACCTGGGCCCATGCCAACGGTCTGGTCGCCGGTAATTCGCGCTTGCTGACTTCGGCCTGGGCGCTGGATGCCAGCCGCATCGGAGTGTTCCAGCAGGATGATAGTGTGGCGCTGCGCCTCGCCCAGCCGCTGCGGGTGGAGCGCGGCGGACTGAACCTGCGCCTGCCGGTGGACTATTCCTATGCCACGCTCAGCCCGGTGATGGGGCTGCGCCGCCTTTCGCTCAGCCCGCACGGGCGCGAACTGGACGCCGAACTGATGTGGCGGGGCGCGCTGTGGAACGGGGCGGCCAGCGCCAGCCTGTTCTGGCGCAAGGACCCGGGGCATTATGCAACGCTGCCCGATGACCGTGGCATGGCGATCAGCTGGAACCGCCAGTTCTGAAGTCTGCATTCTTCGCATCGGCGAAGAAACGGCCGGTCGAAAGTCACCCCGGGCACCGGGGGTAACTCTCGCCGGCCATGCGAATACGCCGGGGCGCTACTTTGCCCCGGCCTTGACCGCGAAATCCCAGGCGCGGTCAACCAGCGGCTGGACCCGGTCCGACATTGCCTTGGCATGGGCGCTGCTGGCAGTGCCGTCGATCACCCGCTTCTTGATTCCCTGCATGATGCCCGCCAGGCGGAAGAAGTTGTAGGCAAAGTACCAGTTCATGTCCGGCACAGAGCTGCGCCCGGTCTGCTGGCAATAGCGTTCGACCACTTCGTCCAGTTCGGGAATGCCCAGCGCCTTGCGGTCGAGGTCCTGCACCCCGCTGCGCCCGCCGTTGTCAGTGACCCAGGCCATCGCAACATAGGAAAAGTCGCCCAGCGGATCGCCCAGGGTCGACAACTCCCAGTCCAGCACGGCCAGCACGCGCGGCTCATCCTTGGCCCAGATCATGTTGTCGATGCGGTAATCGCCGTGGACCACGCCGGTGCTGGTCTGCTCCGGCAGGGTTGCCGGCAGCCATTCGATCAGCTTTTCCATCTCCGGCATCAGCTCGGTTTCGGACAGGCGGTACTGCTTGGTCCAGCGATCGACCTGACGGCCGAAGTAATTGCCCGGCTTGCCGAAGTCCGACAGGCCGACCGCATCGACATCCACCTTGTGCAGCGCTGCCAGGGTGTCGATCATCGCCATGTAGGTGGCGCGGCGGTATTCGGGCGTCGCATCGGGCATCGCGCCGTTCCAGATGGTCCGGCCATCGACCATGCCCATCACGTAGAACCATGAACCGACCACGCTGTCATCGGTGCACAGGCCGTATTGCGGGGCCACCGTCCACCCGGCCTTGGCCAGCGCCGCCTGGACCTTGTATTCGCGGTCCACCGCGTGGGCGCTGGGCAGCAGCGGGCCGAACGGCTTGCGGCGCAGCACGTAATTGCCGCTCGGCGCCTCGATCTTGTAAGTCGGGTTCGATTGCCCACCCTTGAACTTGGTCAGCTTGAGTGGACCCTGAAAGCCGGCAACATTGGCTTCCATCCATTCGGTCAGCTTTGCGGTATCGAGCCGGTCGGCGCCTTCCGGCTCCACCGTGCCGACAAAGGCTTCTTCGGCGTTGAGTGCGTCAGTCATGCGGCCCTCACTGATCGAACACGATGACCGAGCGCGCCGAGGCACCCGACTTCATCTTGTCGAAACCTTCGTTGATCTGCGACAGCGGGATCCGTTCGGCGATGATGCTGTCGAGATCGAGCAGCCCGCGCATGTAGAAATCAACCAGGCGCGGCATGTCGACCGGGAAGTGGTTCATCCCCATGATCGCGCCCTGCAGCTTCTTGCCCGAGAGCAGGTCCATGGCGGACAGGCCGACCGAGTGGTTGAGCGGCATCATCCCCAGGATCGTGGCGGTGCCGCCGCGGCGCAGCGACTTGACTGCGAGTTCGCCGGAGGCGGGACGGCCTACGGCCTCGACCGCGTGATCGACCCCGCCCTTGGTCATTTCAACGATCTGCGCGGCGGCGTCGTCGGCCAGTGCGTCGATCGTGTGGGTTGCGCCCAGCTTCATCGCCAACTCGCGCTTTTCGGGCATCGGATCAGCGGCGATGATCTTGCCTGCGCCGGCGATCTTGGCGGCGTTGATCGCGGCCAGGCCCACGCCGCCGCAGCCGACCACGGCCACGGTTTCGCCCGGCGTGACCTTGCAGGCGTTGAAGATCGTGCCCGCGCCGGTGGTCACCGCGCAGCCGATCACCGAAGCCCGGTCGAGCGGCATTTCCGGATCGATCCGGGTGCAGGCGTGTTCGTGGATCAGCATCATTTCGGCGAAGGCCGACAGGTTGAGCATCTGGTTGACCGCACTGCCATCAGGGCGGCTGAGGCGCGATTCGCTGCCCGGCGCGCGGCGCGTATCGCCGCCCAGGCACAGCGCCATGCGGCCGGTGACGCAGAATTCGCAGTGCCCGCAGAAGGCCGACAGGCAGGTCACCACCGCATCGCCAACCTTCACCGTGCGCACTTCGCTACCCACCGCCTCGACGATGCCGGCGGCTTCGTGGCCGGGCACGGCGGGCAGCGCGTGGGGATAGGTGCCTTCGATGAAGTGGAGGTCGGAATGGCATAGGCCGCAGGCGGCGGTGCGGATCAGCACTTCGTGCGGACCCGGCTTGCTGATCTGCAGCTCCTCGATCTCGAGCGGCTTGTGGGGTTCGATCAGGACTGCGGCCTTCATGTCATTCTCTCCATTGCATTCATTGTCCCGGCCGGGCCGGGCAGTGCGGCCCCGGGGTGTCCCGGGGCCGTTGCTGCTTAGCGCGTCACGCCAAGGTCGCCCGAGCTGAAGCCGCGGTCGCCCTGCGGGGCATACTTGCCCAGTTCGAGCCGCGCGATCGAGCGGGCGTGGACTTCGTCCGGACCGTCGGCGATACGCAAGGTGCGCTGGCCGGCGTACATCTTGGCAAGGCCGAAGTCTTCCGACACGCCGCCGCCACCGTGGGCCTGGATCGCATCGTCGATGATCTTCAGAGCCATGTTCGGCGCCTTGACCTTGATCATCGCGATTTCGGCCTGGGCGGCCTTGTTGCCGACCTTGTCCATCATGTCCGCGGCCTTGAGGCAGAGCAGGCGCGAACATTCGATTTCGATCCGGGCTTCGGCGATGCGCTGTTCCCAGATCGAGTGCGTGCTGATCGGCTTGCCGAAGGCGACACGGCTCGACAGGCGGCGGACCATCCGTTCCAGCGCTTCCTCGGCCACGCCGATGGTGCGCATGCAGTGGTGGATGCGGCCCGGCCCGAGGCGGCCCTGCGCGATCTCGAACCCGCGCCCTTCGCCCAGGAGCATGTTGCTGGCCGGGATGCGGACGTTGTTGAGGCGCACTTCCATGTGGCCGTGCGGAGCATCGTCATAGCCGAACACGGGCAGGTGGCGGACGATTTCGACGCCGGGGCTGTCGAGTTCCATCAGCACCATCGACTGCTGGGCGTGCTTCTTCGCCTCGAAGTCGGTCTTGCCCATGACGATCGCGATCTTGCAGCGCGGATCGCCCGCGCCCGACGACCACCACTTGGTGCCGTTGAGCACGTATTCGTCGCCCTCGCGGCGGATCGAGCATTCGATGTTGGTCGCGTCCGAGCTGGCAACCTGCGGTTCGGTCATCAGGAAGGCGGAACGGATTTCACCGTTCATCAGCGGCTTCAGCCAGCGATCCTTCTGTTCGCGCGTGCCGTAGCGGTGCAGCACTTCCATGTTGCCGGTATCGGGCGCCGAGCAGTTGAACACTTCCGAGGCGAAGCCGACGCGGCCCATTTCCTCGGCGCAGAGCGCGTATTCAAGGTTGGTCAGCCCCGGGCCTTCGAATTCAAAGGTATCGTCCACGTGGGCGCGGCCCGACTGCGGGGGCATGAACAGGTTCCAGATGCCCTGCGCCTTGGCGCGGGCCTTCTCCTCTTCGACCACCTGCAGGACTTTCCAGCGGTCGCCCTGAGCGTCTTCCTTCTTGTAGTCGCCAACGCGGGGACGGACGTGGTTTTCGATGAACTGGCGCACGCGGTCGCGCCAATAGCTTTGCCGTTCGGTCAGGTCGAAATCCATGGGTCAGTCCTCCTTATACTGTCGAGTCTCAGGCGTATCAGTGCCACGCGGCGCAATCCGCGCCAAGGGTGTTTAAGCGATCGGTTAAGGGTGCAGTCCCTCGCTGTCGGGGTTGATCCGCGCGGCGGACAGCGCGGCCAGCCGCGCCTCGTGATCGGCGCGGGTAATCGGGAAGCGCCGCAGCACCGCCGCCATTGCCAGCGCGAACAGGATCACCGCCGCGCAATAGGCCAGGCTCAGGCGGTCAATCACCTCCGGAGTGACGTCCGCCGGCTTCACCTTGTCCGACAGCCCGGCAAAGGCGAGCAGGAAGCTGGTGACGAAAATGCCAAGGCCCGTGGAGCATTTCTGCATGAAGAAATTGCCCGAAAAGAACACGCCCTCGTTGCGCCGCCCGGTCTGCTCCTCGCTCGCCTCGACCACGTCGGCCATCATCGAACTGGCGGAGACCATGGCCGACACCGAGAACACGTTGCACACGAAGAACGCGGCGTAGAGCGGCAGGGTCGATGCCCAGGTGCCGCGCTGCGGCCACAGGCCGGCGCTGTTAAGCAGGAACGGGGCCACCCAGAACGCCATGCCCAGCAGCGCGGTGACCACCGCCGTGTCGCGCTTGCCCCAGCGCGCGTGCCATTTCGGCAGGACGACGAAGCAGGTCACCACGCTGGCCAGCAGCACTCCGGTATAGATCTGGAACTGCAGCGGGTTGAACAGCCAGACATAGGCGTAGAGGTAGTTGGCGATCGAGAAGGTGATCCCCTGGCTGGTATAGGCCAGCGCGCCGCCCAGCAGCAGCACCAGGAAGGCGCGGTGCGAAAAGCATTCGATCAGCTCGGCAAAGGCCTGGCGCAGGCTGAACGGCGTGGCGGGCGGGGGCGGGCGCACTGCCGCCCAGCGCCGCTGGCCCAGCGCCGAAAACAGCACCGATCCGGTGATCAGGGCCGCGCCGAACAGTCCGTAGGCCCGGTATCCTTCCGCCGCCAGCGGCCCATCCTTGAGGAACAGTCCATATGCAAGGAACGAGATCAGCATGCTCGCGCTCCACGAAAACAGGAAGCGGTAGCGCAGCAGGGTAGTGCGCTGGTCGTAGTCGCGGGTCAGTTCCGGCACCAGCGCGATCGAGGGCACTTCGCAGCACGAGACCAGGAGCCGCACCGCCACTGCGATGCCGACCAGTTCCCAGAAGCCAGGCGCGTTTTCGAGCGACCACAGCTGCGCCCAGACCAGCCCCAGCGGGATCGGGGCCAGGATCAGCCAGGGCAGGCGGCGGCCCCAATTGGTCACCGTGCGGTCCGAGAGGTAGCCGATCAGTGGGTCGGCCACCCCGTCGATCAGCAGCGCGATCAGGAGCGCCAGGCCGACCAGCCGCGGATCCATCCCCAGCACCTGGTTGCAGTAGAGCAGCAGGAAGGTGGAAAACCCGTTTTCCTTGATCCCATAGGCCGCAGCGCCCAGCCCGTGGGTCAGCGCCAGGCGGCGCGGCAACGGGCCAGTGATGGCGCCCTGGCCGGGGGCCGGGGCCGGGGCCGGGGCGGGGGCGGCGGCGCTCACTGCGCGGCGGCCGCCGCTCCATCGGCCATGGCCTGCAAGGCGTCGAACAGGCCGGGCGCTTCGGGATCCCAGCTGTGGCGCGGCCCTACCGTGATCCCACCATCGACGATCAACGAGGTGCCGGTGACGAAGCCCGCCGCATCGCTGGCCAGGAAGGCCACCGCATTGGCGATGTCATCGGGCATGCCGGGACGGCCGACCGGCTGGGCCTGGCTCGACATCTGGAGGATCACCTGCTTGGCCTGGGTGACCAGCAGTTCCGGCATGTCCATGCTGGCGGTGAAGATGTTGGTGTTGATGAAGCCCGGCTGCACCGCGTTCACGCGGATGCCGTATTGCGCCAGGTCAGTCGCCGCGCACTTGGTCAGGTGCAGCACGCCGGCCTTGGCGACGGCATAGGCCGTGGGGGAATAGCCCGGCCCGACCGCCGCAACGCTGGAGGTGTTGACGATCGCCGCGCCCTTGCGGTGCTTCATGTGCGGCGCGGCATAGCGGATGCCCATGGCGACCGAGCGCATCAGCAGGTTGAAGGTGAAGTCCCAGCCCTCGGGCTCGATCTCGTCGATCGGGGCGCGGTCGCCGCCGGCGCCGGCATTGTTGAACACCACGTCGATCCCGCCGCACTGCGCGGCGGCCTGGTCCATCAGCGCCTTGATCTGGGCCGGATCGCACACGTCGCAGGCAACCGGCACGATGTTCTCGCCCTCGGCCGCAACGGCCTTGGCGCCGTCCAGGTTGAGGTCGGCGGCGAACACCGTCGCCCCCTCGCGCGCGAACAACAGGGTTGCCGACCGGCCAATACCCGAAGCCGCCCCGGTGATGACAACGCACTTGCCCGAGAATCGCATGACCATTCCTCTCCGTTTCGATTTGCTACCAGCCTAGCCTTGAAAGTGGTCCGGTCAACGCCTCTGCGCTTGACGCTACGGCAAGCGTGGCAGGCTGGAATGGCGCAAATTCGGCGCTTGCGCCGGGGCGCGGAGTCACTTTAACCTGTCGGTTAAGAGAGGAGTCCCGATCATGTCAGACCTTGACGCCTTCCGCGCGGAAATCCGCGCCTGGCTCGAAGAAAACTGCCCGCCCGAAATGCGCGAACCCGCCCGCGACGAGGACGACGTCTGCTGGGGCGGCCGCAATTTCAAGTTCAAGAACGAGGCGCAGAAGCTGTGGCTCGAACGCTGCGTCGCCAAGGGCTATACTGTGCCCGACTGGCCCAAGGCCTATGGCGGCGCGGGGATGAGCCCGGCTGAAGCCAAGATCTGGCGCGAGGAAATGAACCGCATCAACGCGCGTCCGCCGCTGTCCAGCTTCGGCATCTGGATGCTTGGCCCGGCGCTGCTCAAGTTCGGGACCGAGGAACAGAAGGTCCACTACCTGGGCCAGGTCGCGCGCGGCGAAATCCGCTGGTGCCAGGGCTATTCGGAACCCGGCTCGGGTTCGGACCTGGTCAGCTTGCAGACCTACGGCGAGGACAAGGGCGATCACTGGGTCGTCAACGGCCAGAAGATCTGGACCAGCTATGCCAACAAGGCCGACTGGATCTTCTGCCTGGTCCGCACCGACAAGACCAACAAGTACCAGGGCATCAGCTTCCTGCTGTTCGACATGACCAGCCCGGGCGTGACGACCAAGCCGATCCTGCTGATCTCCGGCAGCTCGCCGTTCTGCGAAACCTTCTTCGACAATGTGAAGGTGCCCAAGCACCAGATCGTCGGCGAACTGAACCGCGGCTGGGATGTGGCCAAGTACCTGCTCGGGCATGAGCGCGAGATGATTTCGGGCGCGGGCGGCAACGACCGGCTCAACACCATTGGTGCGGTGCTCAATCGCTCGGGCCTTGAAGACCCGGTGCTGCGTGCCGAGCTGGCCCAGTTCGATGTCGATGCCCTGGCCTTCAGCGCGATGGGCGAAAAGTTCCTCGACGAGATCAAGGTCGGCAAGGCGCACCCCGCCCAGCCGAACATGATGAAATACGCCGGGACCGAGCTGAACAAGCGCCGCTACGAGCTGCTGATGGCCGGCGGCGGCAGCGCCAGCCTCGAATGGGAAAGCGAAGCCAGCGATGGCGGCGCCCGCGCCCGCTCGTGGCTGCGCACCAAGGCCAACTCGATCGAGGGCGGCACCAGCGAAGTCATGCTCAACGTGATCTCGAAGCGCATCCTGGACCTGCCGGGGGCCTAAGGCCGCAATCAACCAGCTGCGTCATCCCCGTCTGCGCGGGGATGACGACATCCAATTGCAAAGGGAGGGCTAGATGCCGCTCTATCACACCGAAGATCAGGCGATGCTCGCCGATACCGCCCGCCAGTTCATGGCGGATGAAGGCAACATCGCCAAGCAGCTGCGTCACTGGCGCGACATCAATTGCCAGGACGGGTTTGGTCACGGCCTGTGGAAGCAGTTCGCCGAACTGGGCTTCACCGGGATCCTCGTCGGCGAAGCCGATGGTGGCCTCGGCATGGGCCATGTCGAAGCCGGGATCGTGCTCGAAGAAATCGGCCGCAACCTGACCCCCTCGCCGTTCCTGACCAGCTCGGTCATGGCCGCGACCGCGCTGGGCGCGGCCAGCGCCGACCTCAAGGGCCGCTGGCTGCCGGGGCTGCTGTCGGGCGACAGCGTCTTCGCCGTGGCGGTGGACGAAGGGGCCAAGCACCGCCCCGAACGGATCAAGACCCGCGCCGAGCGCGCCGGCAACGGCTTCAAGCTGAATGGCAGCAAGGCCTTCGTGGTCCACGGAGGCAGTGCCGACATGCTGGTGGTTGCCGCGCGCAGCGCCGGGTCGGACGATGACGACGCCGGGATCACGCTGTTCGCGGTGCCCAAGAATGCGACGGGCCTCAGCCAGGACAAGGTCCGGCTGGTCGACAGCTCGATGGCGACCCATGTGAAGCTCGACAACGTCATGCTCGATGCCGATGCCGTGATCGGCGAAGTTGATGGCGGGCGCGAAGTGCTGAACCGGATGCTGCAGGCCGGCCGCGTCGGCGCGGCGGCGGAAAGCGTCGGGGTGGCCGCCGGCGCCTTCGACATGACGACGACCTACCTCAAGCAGCGCAAGCAGTTCGGCAAGCTGATCGGGGAATTCCAGGCGCTGCAGCACCGCGCCGCGCACCTCTATTCCGAAGTCGAAATCGCCCGCGCCGCGACGATAAAGGCGCAGCAGCTGCTCGACGCCGGCAGCGACAAGGCCGATCTGATGGTCTCGGTCGCCAAGGCCAAGGCCGGCAAGGCGGCTAGCCTCGCGGTCAAGGAAGGCGTGCAGATGCACGGCGGGATCGGCATGACCGACGAATACGACATCGGCCTCTACATGAAGCGCGACCGGGCTCTGTCGGAATTCATGGGCGACCAGTACTACCACGCCGACCGCGTGGCGCGGCTGTCGGGTTACTGACCAACCTGGCCCCCTCCTCTGCGGCGGAGGGGGAACTTGGGAGAACGCAAATGGATTTCACCAAACTTTTCAGCCTTGAAGGCAAGATCGCGCTGATCACCGGCGGTAGCCGCGGGATCGGCAAGATGCTGCTCGAAGGGTACCTCGCCGCCGGGTGCGAGAAGGTCTACATCACTGCCCGCAAGCGCGAGCAGCTGGCCGAGACCGAGGCAGAGTTCAATGCCAGGTATCCCGGCAAGGTGATCGGCCTGCCCGGCGACCTGACGCAGATGGATGAGATCAAGCGCCTGGCCGAAGAACTCGCCAGCCGCGAAAGCCGGCTCGACATCCTCGTCAACAACGCCGGGGCGGCCTGGGGTGCGGACTTTGACCAGTTTCCCGAAGCGGGCTGGGACAAGGTGATGGACCTCAACGTCAAGAGCCTGTTCTTCCTGACCCAGAAGCTGCACGGCCTGCTGAACGCCGCCGCCAGCTTTGACCGTCCGGCCAAGGTGATCAACATAGCCTCGATCGACGGGCTGCGTCCGAACCCCTGGGAAACCTACAGCTACCAGGCGTCGAAGGCGGCGGTGATCCACCTGACCAAGCGCATGGCCGCGCGCCTGATCAAGGATAACATCGTCGTCACCTGCATCGCGCCGGGGGCTTACCCCAGCGAAATGAACAAGGCTGCGGCGAAGAATCCCGAGGCTTCGGCGCGCGGCATCCCCTATGCCCGCGTCGGCGTGGCCGAGGATATCGCGGGCGGGGCGATCTATCTCGCCAGCCGGGCGGGGGACTATGTGGTGGGGACCACGATTCCGATTGACGGCGGCATCGTCAACGGCTGGGTGCCGACCGACGCGGTGGATCCTTCGGGGCACTAGAACGCTGTGCCCACCATGCGGCCAGCGGGTTGCAGGTGTGCTGTTGCCCGATAGACGGGTTGGAACAGGCCGGTACATCCGTGTACCAGGGGCCTTTCCAGGGGGATCATGCCGGGCGGCCCGCCAGGGTGGCCTGGCTCCCTGCAGCGGGCATCCAGCACATGATCGATTTGGCGGACCTTCAGCATGAACGATAACCGCATGGGCAGAGCGGCGAGATGATCGGCGCCTTCATCTGCGGCGGCCTGGGCAACCAGATGTTCCAGTACGCCGCCGCCCGGGCCCTTGCGCTGCGCCGGGGGACCGGATTGCAGCTCGATCTGGCCGCGTTCGGCAAGCCGGGAGCGTTCGAGGTTGCCCGGCCCTACGAACTCGGCAAGCTGGCGATCGAAGTCGCGCCGACCGGCTCGGCCGCCGCGCTGTCGTTCCTGCTGGCGCGGCGCGAACAAGCGGCGCTGCGGAAATTGAGTGGCTGGACCACCGTGCGCGAGGGCGCCCTGGGGTTCGACCCCGGGGTCAACCAACTCGGCGATGGCACCTATCTGTTCGGCTACTGGCAGAGCTGGCGCTATTTCGACGATTGCGCCAACCAGCTGCGCGCCGAAATGCAGCCCCGCGCGCCGCTGTCCGAACCGAGCCGCCGCTTGCGCGATGCCATGCGCGCAACCAATTCGCTCGCGCTGCATGTCCGCCGGGGCGACTATGTGTCGTCGCTCGAAACCGCGGCGTTTCACGGCGCGCTACCGGCCGATTTCTACAGCCGGGCGGTGCAATTCGTCCGGGAACGATCGCAGGACCTGTCGTGCTTCGTCTTTTCGGACGACCTTGAGTGGTGCCGCACCGCGCTGCGGGGCCTGGGGCTGCCGCTGACCTTTGTCGATCTGAACAGCGGGGCGGATTCGTGGCAGGACCTCTATCTGATGGCGGCCTGCCGCCACAGCATCATCGCCAACAGTTCGTTCAGTTGGTGGGCGGCCTGGCTGGGCGACGGGCAGGAGCACGCCGACCGGATGGTCGTGGCGCCGCAGCGCTGGTTTGCGGGCGCAGACAGCGCGGTGGAGGATCGCTGCCCGCCCGGCTGGACGGTGCTCTGAACCGGCCGCCTCGCGGTCAGCGCGGGCTGGTGGGTGCCGGCCAGTAGCGCTCCTTGATCAGCCGCTTGTAGAGCTTGCCGTTGTCGAGCCGGGGCAGCGCCGGATCGAAATCGACCGAGCGCGGGCACTTGATGTGGCTGAGGTGGGCCTTGCAGAATTCGATCAGCTCCGCGGCGAACGCGTCCGTCGCGTCAGCCGGATCGAGCGGCTGGACCACCGCCTTCACTTCCTCGCCGAAATCGGGATTGGGCACGCCGATCACTGCCGCGTCGGCGACCCGCGGGTGGGTGATCAGCAGGTTTTCGACCTCCTGCGGGTAGATGTTCACCCCGCCCGAAATGATCATGTAGCTCTTGCGGTCGGTCAGGAACAGGTAGCCGTCCTCGTCGACGTAGCCGACATCGCCCAGCGTCGACCAGGTGGGGTGCAGCGGGTTGCGGCTGTCGCGGGTCTTGTCCTCGTCGCCCAGGTACTGGAAGTCCCAGCCGCCTTCGAAATAGACCCCGCCTTGCTCGCCGGGGGGCAACTCGTGGCCCTCGTCGTCGCAGATGTGCAGCGTGCCCCAGGTCGCCTTGCCGACCGAGCCGGGCTTGTTCAGCCATTCCTCGGACGTGATCCCGGTTGATCCGTTGCCTTCGCTGCCGCCGTAGTATTCGTAGATGATCGGTCCCAGCCATTCGATCATCGCCCGCTTGATCGGCACTGGGCAGGGCGCGGCGGCGTGGATCACCTGGCGCAGGCTGGAAAGGTCATAACGCGCCCGCACCTCCTCGGGCAGCTTGAGCAGGCGCACGAACATGGTCGGCACCATCTGGGTCAGGCTGACCCGGTAGCGTTCGATCGCCGCCAGTGCGGCCTCGGGTTCGAACCGGGGCATAACCACCACGCTGGCCCCCAGCCGGTGGCAGGCGGTGGTATAGGCGAGCGGCGCGGTGTGATAGAGCGGGGCGGGCGAAAGATAGGTATCCGCCGGGCCGATCGCATAGCGCGCTTCGAGCATCGCGGCGAGCTGGTGCAGCGCGGTCACCTCGCCTTCGGGCAGCGGCAGGCGCACCCCCTTGGGGCGGCCGGTCGTGCCGCTGGAATAGACCATGTGGAAGCCCGGGCTTTCGTCCGCAATCGGCTCCGCAGGCTGGACGGCGAGCGCGCGGCCCCATTCCTCCAGCGTCAGCACGGTCGTGCCCGGGTGGCGGGGCAGTTCGGCCAGCCCTTCGATCTCGGGCGAGACGACCAGCAGCTTCGCGGCCGAATTCCCGACGATATAGTCCGCCTCGCCCCCGGTCAGCGCGGTAGCGATGGGGGTGATGTAGCACCCGCTGCGCTGCCCGGCCCAGTAGACTTCGAACACCTCGGGGCAATTGTGCAGCCAGTAGGCGATGGTATCCCCGCGCCCGATCCCGAGCGAGCGGATCAGCTGCGCGCCGCGATTGGCCTGGCTTTCCAGCTGGCCATAGGTCAGCCCTGGCGAGCCATCGGTCATGATGACCGCCGGCCGGTCGGGCGCGGCGGCAGCGTGCAGGCGCGGGTGGGTCATCAGCGAAGCGTGTATTTCTTGGCCTTGTCCGCCATCAGCGCGGCGCGATCGACCTGCGGCACGCCCACCGGGTTGCCGATCTGCGGGTATTTCAGGCCATTGGCCAGCGCGACCGAGCGCGGCATGCCGAGGCTGGTCCAGATCGCCTTGATGCTGCCCTGGATCGCCGCCGGGGGCTTGGCCGCGATCTGCAGCGCCAGCTCGTGCGCGCGGGCCCATAGATTGTCGAGCGGGACGACTTCGCTGACCAGGCCGATCGACTTGGCATATTCGGCGCTCATCCGTTCGTCATTGCCCAGCAGGACCATGCGCAGCACGTCCTGCAACGGCATCTTGTAGGTCATGCCGATCGGCTCCAGCGCGCTGGTCATGCCATAGGTGACGTGCGGATCGAAGAAGGTTGCGTCCTCCGACGCGATGATGATGTCCGCCTCGTTCAGCCAGTAGAATGCGCCGCCCGCTGCCATGCCGTGGACCGCCGCGATCATCGGCTTCCAGCACTTCTGCGATTTCGGGCCCAGCTCGTCGCCCGGATCGTAGCAGTGCCAGATGTTGTCGAGATCCACCGCCGGGCGGTCCCCGCCGACTGCGCCCTTGACGTCCACCCCGGTGCAGAACGCCCGGCCCGACGCGGCGCGCAGCACGGAAACGTGGATGTCGTCGTTCCAGGACACTTCGTGCCAGACGGCCTTGAATTCCTCCATCATCGTGCGGTTGAAGCTGTTCATCGCTTCGGGCCGGTTGATCGTGATGGTGGCGACATGGTCGGCCACTTCGTAGAGGATGGTTTCGTAGCTCACGTCTTGACTCTCCCGCCTGTGGCGTGTGAATGCTGTTTCACCTAGTTATATAACTGAGAGGACCCTTGGCAAGCGCTATCCCCTCTGACCTGCGCCAACAGGTAGAACAGCAGACCGGCTGTGTCATCGCCGCCGAACAGGCGCGCGGCGGCGGCGGCGCATCGCGCCAGGGCGCGGAAGTGACGCTGCGCGCGGCTAATGGCGCCGAGCGGCACTGTTACCTCGCCTGGGATGGCCGCGCCGGCGATCCTTCCCGCCTGCCCTTTTTCCAGCGCGAGACGGCAATCCTTGGCGCGCTGAGCGGAACCTGCCGCGATGCCGGGGTGCGCATCGCCCCGCTGGTTGCCTCGTTCCCCTCGCACCTCGCGCTGCTGAGCGAGTTCGTGTCCGGCAACGACCGCTTCCCCCAGGCCGAGGACAAGGCCACGCTGGCCAGTGACTTCATGGCCCAGCTGGCCGCGCTGCACCGTATCGATGCCAGCCTGCCGGAACTGGCCCCGCTGGGCGATGCGGCTGAGCCGCCGGCCAGTCGCATCCGCGCCAACGTGGCGCAGTGGCGGCGCGACAATCTGGCGGCCGGGGCTGACCCGGTGCTGCAACTGGCGCTGGCCTGGCTGGCCGACAACGTGCCCGCTGATCGCGGCCCGGCCGTGGTGCTGCACGGCGATGCCGGGCCGGGCAACTTCCTTTACCAGGGCAACCAGGTCGCCGCCCTGGTCGATTGGGAACTGACCCACCTCGGCGATCCGATGGAGGATCTGGCCCAGATCTGGGTGCGCAGCCTGATCCAGCCGTTCGTGCCGATGCGCGAGGCGTTCGCCGCTTATGAAGCGGCCAGCGGCACGGCGGTCGACCTGGCGCGGGTGAAGTATCACCGGCTGTACTTTCAACTGAGCTTCTCGGTTCCCAGCACGGCTATCGCCGCCGCGCCGGGGGCGCAGCTGGGGGCCAGCGGCACGGCGCTGATGTTCGGCACCATGCACAAGCGGGTGATGGTCCGTTCGGTCGCGGACCTGGCTGGCATCGCAGTCAGCGATCCGGAACTGCCCGATTGCCCGCCGGACTGGACCGACCGCACCTTTGCCACCGCACTAGCCGACCTGCAGCACGATATCGTGCCCGCCGCTGGCAACCAGCGCGCCGCGGCCAAGACCAAGGAACTGGCCCGGCTGGTCAAGTTCTGGCGCCGCCGTGCCAGCCACGGCGCAGCCTTCGATGCGGCTGAACTAACGGAAATCCGCGCGCTGATGCCATCGGCGCCGGATAACCTGGCCGGCGCCCGCGCCGCGCTGGCCGAAGCGATCGCCGCTGATGCGGTGCCCTTCGCCGCCGCCGTGCAGCTATGCCACAACCGCGTAACGCGTGAGACCTTCATCATGGCCGAGGCCATGGGGGCGCTCGCCACGACCTGGTACGAGGACATCGACTGAGATGGATTTCGATCTTTCCGAAGAACAGAAAATGCTGGCCGAACAGGCGCGCGGCCTGCTGGCCGAGCGCACCCCCTATGATCACCTGCGCCGGCTGATCGACGGCCAGGCCGAATGGGACGAGCCGCTGTGGCGGGAACTGGGTGAAATGGGGTTCCTGGGCGCCAACATCCCCGAACGCTTCGGCGGGCTGGGGCTGGGCGAGCTGGACCTGGGGGTGATTGCCCAGGAACTGGGCCGGGCGGGCGCGGCGGTGCCGTTCTCCTCGTCGATCGTGCTGGCCGCCGATGCGATTGCCCGCGCCGGGAGCGAGGCGCAGCAGGCCGCCTGGTTGCCGCGCCTGGCCAGCGGCGAAGTGGTTGCCTGCTTTGCCAGCGCCGAAGGGCCGGGACCGCTGCTGGGCCAGGGGCTGACCTTTGCCGATGGCAAGCTGACCGGATCGAAGCACCCGGTGGCCGATGCTGGAGTGGCGAGCGTCGCGGTGGTGCAGGTCGGCGGATCGCTGGCGCTGGTCGCGCTGGACCAGCCCGGGGTGACGCGCACCCGGCTTGACAGTTTCGACCAGCTGCGCCCGCATTACCGGATCGACTTTGCCGGAGCCGAGGCGGAACTGCTGCCCGGGCGCGGGCTGATCCCCACCCTGCTGGACCGCGCGGCGGTGCAGGGCGCATTCGAAGCGGTCGGCGCGGCCGAAGCGTGCCTTGCCATGGCGCTCGGCTATGTGAAGGACCGGCAGATGTTCGGCCGTTCGCTCAGCAGCTACCAGGCGATCAAGCACAAGCTGGCCGACATGGCCGTGGGGATCGAACTGGCCAAGTCCAACGCCTACTACGCCGGCTGGGCGGCGGGCCATGCGCCCGACGATTTGCCCGCCGCTGCCGCCGCCGCGCGGCTTTCGGCGTTGAAGGCGTTGGAATTCGCCGCGCGCGAGAACCTGCAGGTCCACGGCGGGATCGGCTATACCTTCGAAGCGAACTGTCACTTCTATTACCGGCGCGAGCGCCTGCTCGCGGTCAACCTGGGGCCGCGCGGCTACTGGGCGGACCGCTTGCTTGATGCGCAGCCCGGCACCCAGGCAAAGGTGGCCTAAGATGGACTTCAACGACACTCCGCAGGAAGCCGCGTTCCGCGCCGAGGCGCGCGCCTGGCTGGCGGCCCATGCCCCGGCGCACGAAATGCCGCGCGGTGTGCGGCTCGACGATGCCGACGAGGCCGCGCGCGGCCGTGCCTGGATGCGCGAGCTGTATGATGGCGGCTGGGCCGGGCTGACCTTTCCCAAGGCGCTGGGCGGGCGCGGCCTCTCGGGCATCGAGGCGGTGATCTTCGCCGAGGAGGAAGGCCGCTATTACCTGCCCAAGGGGCCGTTCACCGCGATCGGCACCGGCATGGCCCTGCCGGTGATTGCCCGGCACGGCACCGACGAGCAGCGCGCCCGCTTCATCGAGCCGACGCTTAAGGGTGATCTGACCTGGTGCCAGCTGTTCTCCGAACCCAGCGCCGGGTCCGACCTGGCGGCGCTGCGCACCAAGGCGGTGCGCGCCGACGATGGCAGCGGCGACTGGATCGTCAACGGGCAGAAGGTCTGGTCAAGTTGGGCTCACCTGACCGACTGGGGCATCCTGGTGGTGCGCACCGATCCATCGGTGCCCAAGCACAAGGGGCTGACCTTCTTCGTGGTCGACATGAAGACGCCGGGAATCGAAACCCGCCCGATCCGCCAGATTTCGGGGATGAGCGAATTCAACGAGACCTTCCTCACCGACGTGCGCATTCCCGATGCGAACCGCATCGGCGCCGAAGGCGAAGGTTGGGCCTGCTGCATGACCGTGCTGATGGGCGAACGGCTGGGTTCGGGCGCGCATCGCAGCGGGGTGGAACCGCTGATCGAGGCTGCCGCGAAAACCCCAGATGGCCACGGCGGGACCATGCTGGACGACCGCGCGGTGCGCCAGGCGCTGGCCGAAACGCTGGCGGACGAACGCGGGCAGAACCATTTCCAGGCGCGGCTGCGGACCATGGTGTCCAAGGGCGAAAACCCCGGCGCGATGGCGGGCATGATCAAGCTGGCCTATGCCGGCCGCCAGCAGAAGATCCTGGGGCTGGGCATGGAACTGCGCGGGCTGGATGCTATCGCGCCGCTGCCGGGCGATAGCTTCACCCCCGACCTGCAGTATGACTACATCTATTCGGTGGTGATGCGCATTGCCGGCGGCGCCGACGAAGTGCTGCGCAACCAGATTGCCGAACGCGTGCTGGGGATGCCCGGCGACGTGCGGATGGACAAGGACGTCCCCTTCGACCAGCTCAAATAGGCCGGTGCCGAGGGGCTGTCCGGCCCCTCGGCCACTTCCGGGCCGCCCGCTCAGGCCGGCTGGCGCTTCGCCCGCTTGGCGTCCGCGGCGGCCTGCAGCACGGGTTTCAGGTCCTTCTTCAGGATCTTGCCGTTGGGGTTCAGCGGCATGTGATCGAGCACCAGCAGGGTGCGCGGCACCTTGTTGTCAGCCAGATGCTCGCGGCAGAAGGCGGTAATTTCCTCGGCTGTGGCGGCCTGGCCTGGGCGCAGGGTGACGGCGGCGGCAATGTCCTCGCCCAGCACCTCGTGATCGACGCCGACCACGGCGGCCTGCTGCACCGCCGGGTGCAGGTGCAGCGCGGTTTCGATTTCGAGCGGGGTTATGTTGTAGCCGCCGCGGATGATCAGTTCCTTGGCCCGGCCGGCCATGATCAGGTCGCCGTCCTCGTCGACATAGCCAAGATCGCCGGTGCGGGTCCAGCCGCCCTTGAAGCTGGCGGCGGTCGCTTCGGGATCGTTCCAGTAGCGGCGCGGGTGCTGCTGGTAGCCAAAGATTTCACCGACCACGCCCGGCGCGGTGATGACGTTACCGTCCTCGTCGCGCAGCTGCATGTGGGGCGGCAGCTTGCCGACGCAGCCGGGCTTGAGCACCTGTTCGTTGCTGCTGGTGCCGACGCCGATCCCGCCTTCGGACATGCCATAGGAATTGCGCATCCGCACGTGCGGCCACAGCGCCAGCGCGCGCTTGACCGAATCGTGCGGCAGCGGCGCGGTGCCGGTCATCAGATATTTTACCCCGGCAAAGTCGTACTGGCCGACATCGGGATGATCGAGGATCAGCCGCAGCATCGACGGGACAAGGTAAACCAGGTTCGGGCGCTTTTCCTTGACCAGTTCAAGGAACAGCTTGGGATCGAACTTGGGCTGGGTGATCGCGGTTGCCCCGCCGCGCGCGGGCAGCATGACGATCCCCAGGTTGCCGCCCGATCCGGTCAGCGGCAGGGCATTCAGCGTGGAGCGCGAGCGGTCCATGTTGGTCCCGGTCACGCCCTTCATCAGGTCGGGGTGGCTTACCACCACACCTTTGATCTTGCCGGTGGTGCCGCTCGTCCCCAGGATTTCGGCATCGGCATTGGGGTCGAGACTGGCCTGGTCCGGCAGTGCGGCGAAGTTGCGGGGCATGGCATCGACCGTCCAGCAGCCGTCCAGCGCCAGGTCCTTCACCACGTCTGGCACATCGGTGATGCACCAGCGCGGCGTGGTCAGCGCGGCATAGTCGGCAATCTCGCGCGGGTTCAGGCGGGTATTGATCGGGCAGGCGATGCCGCCGGCGCGGAACACGGCGAAGACCGCGATGGCCATTTCCACCGCGTGGGCATTGCTGATCGGCAGGAACACCCGGTCGCCCGGTTGCAGCCCCGCCGCCGCCAGCCCGCCGCCCACTTCGTCCGCCTCGCGGTCCCACTCGGCGAACGTGATCTGCCGGCGGATATCGTCATGGGCGATCTCGTCGCGCTGGTGCACCGCGCGCACCTTCAACGCGTCACTGATCCGCCTCACCTCGGTCATCCGATAATCCCTTGCCTCACTGTCTGGCTTCTATTACCTAGTTATACAACTGGGATCAAGGAGCGATTGCCGTGGCCGATGCAAAGACCGATATCAAGCAAAGCGAGGAATGGCAGAAAGCCGTCGCTTACGAAATTTCCGAGGATGACATTGAACGCCAGCGCAAGCTGATCGGCGTGTGGGAGCCGATGCGGTCGGCCGAATATGTCCAGACCGCCAGCCACGATTCGATTCGCAACTGGGCCTATGGCTGCGGTGATGACAATCCGCTGTTCACCGACCCGAATTACGCGAAGAAGACCCGCTGGGGCGGCGTGATCGCGCCGGGGATGTTCGTCGGCCAGATCAACAAGCCGATGCTGGGCGATCCCACCCCGCCCGAGGTCAAGGCGCTGAAGAAAAGCCTGTTCAAGGGCATTCACGTGTTCGTTTCGGGTTCGGCCTGGAACTTCTACCGCCCGGTCCGCCCCGGCGACACGATCTATTCCTATGGCGGCGACCTGACCTGCGAGGTCAAGCAGAGCGAGTTTGCCGGCCAGTCGGTGATCATCACCAGCCGCCGCGTGAAAGTGAACCAGCGTGCCGAGGTGGTCGCCACCTATGACATCCTGCGCGTGCTGACCGAACGCAAGACCGCGGTGAAGAAGGGCAAGAACCTGTCGATCCAGCCCGCCTCCTACAGCGACGAGGAATGGGCCGAGATCGAGGCAGCCTATGCCGCCGAACAGGTCCAGGGCAGCGCCAAGCGCTATTTCGAGGATGTCGAGAAGGGCGATTCGCTGGGCTTGCAGATCAAGGGGCCGCTGACCGTGACCGACGTGATCTGCTTTCACGCCGCCGGCTACGGCTTCACCCCCTATGCCCCCACGGCCAATCGCCGCGCCCACAAGAACCGCCAGCGCATTCCCGCCTTCTACGTCAAGAACGAGCACGGCATTCCCGACGTGGCGCAGCGGCTGCACTGGGACCCGGTCTGGGCCCAGGCGATCGGCAACCCGATGGCCTATGACTATGGGGTGATGCGCGAAAACTACCTGTGGCAGTATCTCAACGACTGGGCCGGGGATGACGGGATCATTACCCACGTCCACGATGAAATCCGCAAGTTCAACTTCATGGGCGATGTCCAGCGCGTGACCGGCGAAGTGCTGGGCAAACGCACCGAAAACGGGCAGAACCTGGTCGACGTGGCGGTGCGGTTCATGAATCAGCGCGGCGAGGAAACGGTCCGCTCAACCGCGACTATTGCCCTGCCGAGCAAGGCCAAACCGCTGCCGATGTATCCCGAAGTGCCTGCCGACATGGCTGAAACCGCGGCCCGGATGATGGCCCGGCACTGGGAACTGGGCGGGGACTGATGAGCGAAGAAGTACTGATCGAGAACCAGGGCGGGGTCAGGATCATCATCCTGAACCGCCCGGACCGCCTGAACGCCCTGACCGGGTCGATCATGGCACCGCTGGCCGATGCCTGCGCCGATGCGGCGCGCGACGCTTCGGTCGGCTGCGTGGTGGTGACCGGCGCTGGCCGGGGCTTCTGCGCTGGCGGCGACATCAAGGCCGGCGGCGGCGACAAGGCGATGGTTCCGCCCAATGCCGAAGTCGGCGGCAGGGTGGAGCAAAGCTTCACCCGCCTGCGCGGCTACATGGAAACATCGCGGCTGCTGCACGAAATGCCCAAGCCCGCGATTGCCATGGTCAACGGCCCGGTGGCGGGTGCAGGGATCGGTATTGCCGGGGCCTGCGACCTGCGCTTCGCCGCGCGTTCGGCCACCTTCCTCACCGCCTTTGCCAACATCGGTGCGGGCGGCGATTTCGGCAGCACCTGGTTCTGGACCAAGATCCTGGGCACGGGCGTGGCGCGCGAGTTGTTCCTGCTAGGCGAAAAACTCAGCGCCGAGGAGGCCTTCGCCAAGGGTATCTACACCCGCCTGTTCGACGATGAAGCGCTGCGCGAGGAAACGCTGAAAGCCGCCCACCGCCTGGCCGACGGGCCGCGCATGGGCTATCGCTACATGAAGCAGAACCTCAACAACGCCGAAGACTGGGCCTTCGAGGCCGCGTTCGACCAGGAAGCGCTCAACATGGGGCTGTCGACCAGCGCCACTGCCGCGATCTGGCGCGAGGCGAACAAGCCGCGCGGAGAGTGACCCGCGCTTAGCGCGGGCCTTGCGGGACAGTCTTCGAAAGGTGCCCCGGCGCCACGAAGATCGTCTGGAAACCGCGCGCATAGACGCCCTGCTGATCGGCGAACACGTTGCGCGCCGTGCCGTGGCCATTGCCGGCCATATGCGTTTCGGCATCGAGCAGGAACCAGTCGCCAACCGGCATGCGCAGGAACTGGATGGTGATGTCGAGATTGGCATAGGACCATTCGCCCGCATCGGTGGCATTGCCGAAGCCGTTGCCGAAATCGGCGAACAGGCAGGCCTTGACGAAGTTCGACGCCGGGCGCCCGGCAATCACTTCGCCGTCCATCGCCAGCCACGATACACCGCGCCCGGGAATGCCGGGGCCGCCGATCACCCGGCGCAGCGTGATCGCCCCGCCCATCCGCATCCCGCGCGGGCTGTCGGTGACGACGATCGCATCGGGCGCGGGGTAATCGTGCGGCACTTCGAACACCGGGGTTGCCATGCGCCGCACCCGCAGCACGTGGGCCTGGGCCACCGGCTTGCCATCGGCCAGCATGGTCAGCCGGTGCAGTTTGGTCTGGCGGCCATCGCGCAACACCTGGTTGTCGAGGGTGAGCGGCTGGTGCGGCACCTTGCCGAAGATGTCGACCTGGAAGCGGGCAATCTCGAAATCTGCGTCCAGCGCCGCGTCCTCGGCCCCGCTGGCCAGCAGCGCGCTGACCGGCCCGCCGGCAATCGCGCGCGGATCCCATGGGCTGCAAGCCAGCCGCGTGGGGGTGAACAGGGCGCCGTCCTGCTCGTAATAGCGGGGCGGCCAGGGGTGTTCTGGGCTGTCGGTCACGCCGGGTCCTTGTTGCTCGAGATATTTGACCTAGTAATACAAGTAGGGCATAGGAGCCCGGCGGTGCAAGCACCCCAGCAGGAGCGAATTGTCAATGGACCTGAGCTATGGCGCAGCGGCGGAAAGCTTCCGGGAGGAAGTGCGCGCGTTCCTTGCCCGGGCCTGGCAGCCGGGCGAACGGCGCGGCGCAGAGCTGAAGGAATTCATCCGCCAGTTCCGCCGCGCCGGAGTGGAACGCGGCTATCTCTATCGCTCGGTTCCAAAGCGCTATGGCGGGTCCGAACAGCCGGTCGACGTGATCCGCGCGCAAGTGATCCGCGAGGAATTTGCCCGCGCCCGCGCGCCGATGGAAGTGGGCGGCAACGGCGTAAACATGACCGTGCCGACCCTGCTGGAACGCGGCACCGATGAACAGAAGGAACTGTTCATCCGCCCGACGATCGAGGGCGATTACATCTGGGGCCAGGGCTATTCAGAACCCGGTTCGGGCAGCGACCTGGCCTCGGTCCGCACCCGGGGCGAACTGTCGGCCGATGGCACGAAGTGGATCATCAACGGGCAGAAGATCTGGACCAGCCAGGGCATGCAGGCGACCCACATGTTCATGCTGGTGCGCACCGAACCCGATGCGCCCAAGCATGACGGGATCACCTATCTGCTGATCGACCTGAACCAGCCCGGCATTACCCGCCGCCCGATCCGGCAGATGACCGGGCAGGAAGGCGATCACACCTTCTGCGAATTCTTTTTCGACAATGCCGAAGCCCCGGTCAGTTGGCAGGTGGGTGAACGCGGGCAGGGCTGGTACGTTTCTCGCACCACGCTCAAGCACGAGCGCGCCAGCATCGGCAGCGCCGATGGCCTGGGCAACCAGTTTCGCAAGCTGGTGGAGCTGGCGCGCGAGATGGGCCGACTGGGCGATCCGCTGGTGCGTGACCGGCTGGCCGAGATCGAGGGGCGGGTGCTGTCGCACCGCTATTCCAGCTTCCGCCTGTTTTCCTGCGCCGCCGCCGGGGACGATCCCGGCGCGATCCAGCTGATGATGAAGCTGCTGTTGACCGAGATCGGCCACGACATCGCGCTGCTCGCGCAGGAGCTGATCGGCGAGGCGGCCCTGACCGAGCCTGAGGGGGCCGGTGCGCGAGGCTATCGCGGCCCGCGCGGGCCGAACAAGTGGCTCGACCAGATCATGGGCAGCCTGGGCAATTCGATTGCCGGCGGAGCCAGCAACATCCAGCGCAACATCATCGCCGAACGCGGCCTTGGCCTGCCGCGCGACCTGGCGATGGAACGCGATTCGGGCGGGAAGGCCTAGGGCGATGCGTTTTCATCTGACTTCCGAACAGGTCGCGATCCAGGACGCGGTGCGCGGCACCCTGGCGGAATGCTGGGGCATGGAGCGCCTGCACCGGTTCGCCGACGGCGACGCCGATTTCGACGCGGACAGCTGGCAGGCGCTGATGGTGCTGGGGATCGGCGGGCTGGCCCTGCCCGAAGCGCAGGGCGGCGCGGGGCTGGGTCTGCTCGATGCGGCGCTGGTCTGCGAAATGCTGGGCGCGGCCTGTGCGCCGGGGCCGGTGATCGGCCAGATTCTGGGCGCGATTGCCGTGGCCCACTGCGCCAATCCCGCGACGCGCGAATTGCTGGCCGAAATTGCCGCGGGCAATAAGGTCGTCACGCTCGCACTGGGCAGCGACCTGGTGCAGAGCGCGCGGGCGGCCGACCTGTTCCTTGCCGATGACGGCGCGGGCGGGCTGCATCTGGTCGAAGCCGGCGACGGGGTTGAGATCGAGACCCTCTCCGCGACCGACCGCAGCCGCCCGGTCAGCCGCGTCCGCTTCGGCACGGTTACCGCCCATCCGCTCTATCCGGCAGGCGATCCGATGGTCCAGCGGCTGACCGATGCCGCGCTGGTGCTGATCGCGGCGGACAGCCTGGGCGGGGCGCAGCACTGCACCGATCTGTCGGTCGACTATGCCAAGACGCGCGAACAGTTCGGCCAGCCGATCGGGCGGTTCCAGGGACTGAAGCACCAGCTGGCGCACATGGCGCTGGATGTGGAGCCGGCCCGTGCGCTGGTGTGGTATGCCGCCTATGCCTGGGATGCCGGGCTGCCCGATGCCGTCCGCACGGCGGCGCAGGCCAAGGCTCACCTGGGCGAAGTCTATACCCGCACCACCCGCGCCGCCATCGCCGCGCATGGTGGGATCGGCTATACGTGGGAATATGGATTGAACTACTGGTTCCGCCGCTCGGTATTCAACCGGGCCTGGCTGGGCAGCCCGGCGCAGCACCGCGCCCGCGCGGCCGAGCTGGCGGGCTGGTAGGCGATTGGGAAGGAGTGCAACGAATGAAGCCGGGATCGCGCCTGAAAAGCGCCGCGTGCAGCAGCGAAGTGGTGGTCATCAAGTATAGCGGCGGCACGATCGAGTGCGGCGGCCTGCCGATGGCCGAGGACGCGGCCGGCGATGGTTCCCCTGCCGCCGGCTTTGCCGAAGGCACGATGATGGGCAAGCGCTACATCGACGCCGCCGCCACGGTGGAACTGCTCTGCGTCAAGCCGGGCAAGGGCAGCCTGTCGCTCGACGGCGTCGCCCTGACCACCAAGGACGCCAAGCCGCTCCCCGCCTCGGACTGACACTGCGCCCATGAACATCGCCCTTCTGCTGGAAATGGCCGCCGGAGCCGCGCCGGACCGCATCGCGCTGGTCTGCGATGGCAAGCGCTGGTCCTATGCCGAACTGTGGCAGGCGGCCCAGGGCGCGGCCGAACTGATCCGCGCCAGCGGGGCCAGCCACGTCGCGCTTCTCGACGAATCGAGCGAGGCGGCGCTGATCGCGCTGTTTGGCGCCGGCTTGGCGGGCGTGCCCTATTGCCCGCTCAACTACCGGCTCGCCGATGCGGATCTGGGCGCGCTGCTTGGCCGGATCGCGCCCGCCGTGGTGGTGGGCGATGTGGCACGGGTGCAGCGGCTGGCCGACGGGCAGGGCCATGTCCCCTATCCCCGCAGCGAGTTCACGCTCGCCGCGCTGGAAGCCGTGGCCAGCCCCGATGCCGAGCATGACAGCGGCGAGGGGATCGCGATCCAGCTGTTCACCAGCGGCACCACCGCCGCCCCCAAGGCGGCGATCCTGGCCCATTCCAACCTTGTTTCCTACATCCTCGGCACGGTCGAATTCGCCGCTGCCGAGGAGCACGAGGCGACGCTGGTTTCCGTCCCGCCCTATCACATCGCCGGGATCGCGGCGCTGGCCTCGTCGATCTATGCCCAGCGGCGGATCGTACTGCTGCCGGCTTTCGCGCCGGAAGACTGGCTCAAGCTGGTCGAGGCTGAACGGGTGACCAACGCCTTTGTCGTGCCGACCATGCTGGGGCGGATCATCCACGCGCTGGAAAAGGGCGTGCGGGCCGACATCGCGTCGCTGCAGGCGGTGGCCTATGGCGGGGGCAAGATGCCGCTCGAACTGATCGGCCAAGCGCTCGACCGGTTCCCGGACTGCGCCTTCACCAATGCCTATGGCCTCACCGAAACCAGCTCCACCGTGGCGCTGCTTGGCCCGGACGAACACCGTGCGGCCCACGCCGCCAGCGATCCCGTTGTGCGGGCGCGGCTGGCCTCGGTCGGCAAGCCGCTGCCGACGATCGAACTCGAAATCCGGGGCGAGGATGGCAAAGTGCTGCCCACCGGGCAGGTGGGTGAAATCTATGTCCGGGGCGACCAGGTCTCCGGCCAGTACCGCGAGCGCAGCGCGCTCGACGCGGACGGCTGGTTTCCGACCCGCGATGCCGGTTACCTTGACGCGGACGGCTACCTGTTCCTGGCCGGCCGGGCCGACGACGTGATCGTGCGCGGAGGCGAGAACATCTCACCCGGCGAGATCGAGGACCTGCTGCTGACCCACCCGGCGATTGCCGATTGCGCTGCGGTGGCCGTGCCCAGCCTTGAATGGGGCGAGGCGGTGGGGCTGGCAGTGGTGGTGCGCGGCGGCTGCGAAACGCCCGCCGAGCAGGAGCTGAAGGAGATGGTTCGCGCCCGCCTGCGCTCCAGCCGGGTGCCGGAAGTCGTGCGCTTTGTCCCCAGCCTGCCTTACAACGAGATGGGCAAGCTGCTGCGCCGCGAGGTCAAGGGCTTGCTCGCGCGATGAGCGAGACGTTGCAGCTCGCCCCGGGCGTGCGGCGCTTGCGGGTCGACGATCACTTCATGATCCTGACCGAAACCGATGCCTCGCCGATGCACGTCGGCGCGCTGATCCTGCTTGATGTGCCGACCGATGACCGCGCCGGGCTGGCCATCAAGCTGCGCCGCCAGCTGGCGCAGCGGCTGCCGGCGACGCCGCTGCTGGCTCGGCTGGTCGAGGCTCCGGACGGTTATGACAGCGATGTCTGGGCCGATGTGGCCGGGGCTGACATGGACTGGCACGTGGTCGAGGAACAAGGCGATGATCTGCTGGGCGCGGTCGCCGCGCGCAACATGGAGCGGCTGGACCTGTCCCGCCCGCCGTTTCGCCTGCATGTCTGGCCCCGGCACGGTGCGTTCCTGCTCAAGGTCCACCACAGCGTGGTCGACGGGATCGGCTTTCAGGAAGTGATGCGGCTGCTGAGCGACGAGGCCCGGCCCGCAGCGCCTCGCGATGTCGATGCCGCGCTGCCCGATCAGTCCACTTGGCGTGCGTTGTCCGAAGCACGCTTCGCGGCGGAGGAGCCGGCCCGGCAGGCCCAATCCGCCGCGCGCAAGGCTGCGCTCGCCGCACTGGAAGCGTTCAAGGGGCAGCGCGCCGAAACCCCGGTGCTGAAGCTGTCCGGGCCAACCTCACCCCGGCGCAGCTTTGTACCGCTGTCGCTGCCGCTGGCTCCGTTCAAGCAGGCGGCCAAGGCGCTGGACGCAACGGTCAACGACCTGTTCATGGCCTGCGCCAGCTGGACGTTGCGCGACTACCTGCTGGAAATTGACGACCTGCCGGACGCGCCGCTGGTGGTCAATTCGGCGCGGTCCTATCGCCGGGCGGAGCATGGCATGTTCGGCAACCGCATCGTCGCGCTGCATCCGCACCTGGCCACCCACCTGTCTGATCCGCTCGACCGCCTGCGCGCGATCCAGGCCAGCATGGCGGCGGAAATGCGCCGCACGCCCCATGACGAGGCGCTGCTCGACGCGCTCGACAAGCCGTTCGGCGCGCGCGACCGGCGCGAGGCATTTGCAGGGCGCACCAGCGGCGGCGGGCGGGTGCTGCCGGGCAACCTGACCCTGTCGAACGTGCCGGGGCCGGCGGGCAGCCGCAGCTATGCCGGCTACCGGCAGCTGCACAATTACCCGGTGCCGATCATCGGGTCGGCCCGGTTCCTCAACATCACCTCGCGGCGCAGCGGCGACAACCTCGACATGGGGGTGATTGCCGATCCCGAGAAGATCGCCGATGTCGGCCGCATCGCGGACTTGTTCCGCGCCGCCTTCGCCGGCTACGCCGCGCTGGGCTGAGCCATCTCCAGCACCACCCGCCCGGCGCTGTGGCCGCCAGCGGCATCGATCATCGCGGCGCGGAACCGCTCCAGCGGATAGCGCTGGGCAATCGCCGGGCGCAGCACGCCCGTGGCGGCCAGCCGGAACAGTTCGGCGCGGTTGGCTTCGGCCCGATCGGGCTCCAGCTCGCCGAACTGGCGGATGTCCACGCCGACCAGGCTGGCCCCTTTGAGCAAGGGCAGGTTGGTGCGCAGCGCGGCGATCCCGCCGGGAAAGCCGATCACCAGGTGCCGCCCGCCCCAGCCCAGGCACCGGAACGCCGGATCGGTGGCTTCGCCGCCCACCGGATCGAATACCACGTCGACCGGCTTGCCCCCGGCGGCAGCGCGGACCTGCTCGCGCCAGTCCTCGGCCCGGGCGTCGATGGACGCGTCGGCCCCGCCGTCCAGTGCCAGCGCGCGCTTTTCAGGAGAGGAGGCCGAAGCGATCACGCGCGCGCCGAGGTGCTTGCCGACCTGCACCGCGGCATGGCCGGTCGCCCCGCCCGCGCCCAGCACCAGCAGCGTTTCGCCGGCGCGCAGCTGCCCGCGATCGACCAGCGCGTGCCAGGCCGTGGCGAAGCTGACCGGGAACACCGCCGCTTCGGCAAAGGGCAGGCCATCGGGGATCGGTCGCACCATCCGCGCGGCGACCACGGCTTCTTCAGCAAACAGTCCGCCCCAGCCGCTGATCGAAACGTGCGTGCCCGGGGCAAGTCCGGTCACCCCTTCGCCCAGCTCGGTCACCACGCCGGCCGCCTCGCTGCCGGGAATGAAGGGTAGCGGCGGCTTGACCTGGTAGCGCCCTTCGGCGGTCAGCACGTCGACATAGGAAATGCCCGCAGCTTTGATTGCCACGCGCACTTCGCCCGCGTGCAGCGGCCGCGCGGGCAGGTCGCGCAGCTCATAGGCATCCGCCCCGCCGAACTGGTCGGCGATCACCGCGCGGGGCATCAGCGCGGTCCGCCGTCGACCTGCACCAGCGCGCCGGTGGTATAGGAACTGGCCGGGCTGGCGAGCATCAGCGCGGCAGTGACGATTTCCTCCGGACGGCCCGGGCGGCCCAGCGCCACCGGCTGATGCTCGCGCTTGTCCTCCTCCCATGCCTGGGCAATGTCGGTCAGGAAGGGGCCGGGGCACAGCGTGTTGACCCGCACCCTGGGCGCATACTCGCGCGCCAGCGATACAGTCATCGCGTTGAGCGCCGCCTTGGCCGCGCCGTATGGCACGACCAGCGGCAGTGCCATCAGCGAGCCCGACGAACTGACGTTGATGATGCAGCCGCCCGCGCCCTGGCTCATCCGGTGGGCGATCTGGCTGGCCATGCGGAACGGCCCCTTGAAGTTGAGGTTGAGCACCGAATCGAACAGGCTTTCGGGCAATTCGTGGCTGGGGCAGGCGGGCGACATGCCCGCGTTGTTGACGAGGATGTCGACCCGCCCGAACTGCGCATAGGCGGCCTCGATCAGCGCGTCGCAATCGGCCCAGCGCCCGGCATGGAACGAAAAGGCCATGGCCCGGCGGCCCATGGTGCGGCATTCCTCGGCCACCTGTTCGCAGTTTTCCAGCTTGCGGCTGGCAATGATCAGGTCCGCCCCGCGCTGGGCGAAGGCGCGGACCATCTGGTAGCCCAGCCCCCGGCTACCCCCGGTAACCAGCACCACCTTGCCGGTGAAATCGAACAGCGGATCCAACATTTCAGCCCCTTCCCAATGTGCATTGGCCAAGGGTTTAGCGCGTCACCATCGGCCGGAACAAGCTGTCGTTGCGCTGCCAGTCGATCCGCACCTGGCGATGGGCGAAGCGCCAGCCCTGCGCGGTGCGCACCAGCCGGTCGTTATAAGTGCCGGCATGGTCCGGCCCGTTGTTGCTGTAGACCGTGAAATAGCTGCGCGCGGTGGCCTGGTTGCCGTCCACCTCGATCAGTGGATTGGTCACGTGGTGGCGCACGAAGGTGCGCTGCGGATTGGCAGGGCCAGCGGTAAGCGCGGCGACGATCTGATCCGGTCCGCATGCCGTGGCGCCAGGAAATTCGAGCGTGCCATCGTCGGCAAAGCAGGCGGCGAGGTCCGCGATCCGGCCCCGGTCCCCGCTGTAGGTATAGCTGGCGAGGAGGTGCCGGATCGCGTCACGGTCTGTCGCCAGGTCAGCCATTGTAGTGCAGCTTCAGCCCGGGTTCGTCCCAGCGCACTTTCACCAGCGCGCCGCGCTGCGACAGGGTGATATATGCATTCTGCATGTCCGCCCCGCCAAAGGCGATGTTGGTGGTATAGGGATCGTCAAAGGTGCGCTTGGCTGTCTGCCCGGCGGGGGTGATAGTGGTGATCCCGCCATCGAACAGCGTGGCGACGCAGACGTTGCCCGCCGCAGTCACCGCCAGGCTGTCGAACCCGACCGGACCCGGCGCGGTGGCGACCCAGGTGGGGCGCTGCGGCTCCACCTTGCGCGCGAACTGCCAGAGCCGGGCCTGATGGGTGTCGGCGCAATAGACCGTGGTGCCATCGGGCGAGAGGCCAATGCCATTGTAGCCGACCGCGTGGCGGAAGATCGCCTCGATCGAGCCGCCATCGGGCAGGCAGGTGAACAGCCCGCTGGCCGTGCGAATGCCGTCGTGGCTCTTGCCAAGGTCGGTGAACCACAGCCGTCCATCGGCATCGAACACCAGGTCGTTGGGTGCTTCCAGCGGAATGCCTTCGCAGGCGTCATAGACGCGTTCGAACCGGCCGGTGGACAGGTCCACCCGCTCGATCCGGCCTACGCAGCCGGGGCCGCGCGCGTTCTGGAACTTCGCCAGGTCCAGCCCGCCGTTGTTGCACACCCACAGCGCGCCGTCCGGACCTATGGCCGCGCCGTTGGGGCCGCCGCCGATTGCGCAGATCACTTCGCTGCGGCCGTTCCAGCAGCGGGTGATCCGCCCACCCGCCAGTTCGACCACGATGACCGAACCATCGGCCATCACCACCGGGCCTTCGGGAAAGGCCAGTCCTTCGGCCACTACTTCCATGCCGCGCTCTCCTGTATAACCTGGTTATCTATGTCTTGACACCTGACGTGATGGTGCGCAACCCTTGGCGCCATGGCAACACCGCTGCACCACATCGTGGCCACGCCGCCGCCGTTCGATGCGCCGCCCTATCCGGCGGACGTGTTTGCCGGGCAGACCGTGCTGGTTACCGGCGGCGGATCAGGCATGGGGCTGGCGATGGCCACGGCCTTTGCCCAGGGCGGGGCGCAAGTGGCGGTGATGGGCCGCAGCCTGGAACGGGCCCAGGACGGCGCGGCGCGGATCGCGGCGCTGGGCGCCAGGGTCCATGCGCTAAGCTGCGACGTGCGCCAGGCGGACCAGGTGGCAGCCGCCTTCGACGCGGTGGAGGCGGCGCTGGGGCCGGTCACGCTGCTGGCCAACAACGCCGGGGCGAACTTTCCGGTTCTGGCGCAGGACATCTCGGTCAACGCCTGGAACGCGGTGACGCGGATCGCGATTGACGGGACTTTCCTGTGTTCTACCGAGTTTGCCCGCCGCCTGATCGCGCGCGGGCAGGGCGGCGCGATCGTCAACAATTCGGCGCAGTATATCTGGACCGGGTTTCCCGGCGATGCCCACAGCGCCGCGGCCAAAACCGCGCAGGCGACCATGACCAGGCGCATGGCGCGCGAATGGGCGCCCTTCGGCATCCGCGTCAACGCGATTGCCGCCGGGTTCTTTCCGCATGAAACCTCCACCGCCGGCGGGCGCGAGGGCGGGATCGAGCCCCTGCAGGCCATGATCCCCGCTGGGCGGACCGGATCGACCTACGAGTTCGGCTGGTTGGCGGCCATGACCTGCACCCCGCTGCTGGCCGGGCTGACCGGGCAGGTGATCGTGCAGGATGGCGGGGAAAGCCTGCGCCGCTCGCTGATGATGCCCGATTTCGTCCCTCCACGTGAACGCGCCGAAGGGCCGTGGGGGTGGCGCTGATGGGCTGGCTGGCGGGCAAGGCCGCGTGGCTGGTGGGCGACAGCCCGGCGATTGCCGCTGCCCTGGCGGCGCAAGGGGCGCGGCTGGTGGACGGCGAGGACTGCGACGTGCTGGTCCATGTCGCCGCGCCGCCGCCCATGCGCCCGGTGCATGAACTCGGCCATGCCGAATGGCGGGCGGTGCTGGATGACGGGCTGGACCTGCGCTTTCGGCTGGCCCAGCAATTCGCCGCGCGTCGGCAGGCCATGGGCAAGGGCGGGGCAGTGCTGTTCGTCGGCGCGCCCGAACAGTCGCTGGGCAGCGATCACGCCGCCGCCGCCGGGGCGCTTGGCAACCTGACCAAGACGCTGGGCGTCGAATGGGCGCGCGACGGGATCCGGGTCAACGCGGTGCTGACGGCCGAGACCGGGGAAACGCTGGGCAATCTCGCGGCCTACCTCGTCAGCGATTACGCCGCCTATGTCACCGGCGCGGTGACGGGGGTGGGGCTGGATGACTGAGCGCTGGCGGCTCGACGGGCAGGTGGCTTTCGTCACCGGCGGCGGCGGCGGGATCGGCCGCGCCATCGCGCTGCGGCTGGCCGAGGCCGGGGCCGATATTGCCCTGTTCGAAGTGGTGCCCGAGCGCGCCGAGGAAGTGGCCGCGCGGGTGCGTGAGTTGGGCCGGCGGACGCTCGCTCTGCCGGGCGATGCGATGGACGCCGAGGCGATCCGCGCCGCGATTGCCCGGACCGATGCCGAATTCGGCCGGATCGACATTCTGGTCAACAACGCCGGCGGGGTTTCGGCCCGGCCGTTCCTGGAGCAGGGCGAGCGCAGCTGGCGGCGGCACATCGACCTTAACCTGGTGTCGATGCTGGCCGCGACCCATGCTGCCGCGCCGGTGATGATCCGGGGCGGGCGCGGCGGGGCGATCCTCAACGTCGCTTCGATCGAGGCGGAGCGCGCCGCGCCGAACTTTGCCGTCTATGCCGCGTGCAAGGCGGGCATGGTCAGCTTCACCCGGTCAATGGCGGTGGAACTGTCGGGCCAGGGCATCCGGGTCAACTGCATCGCGCCCGATCATACCGTCACCCCGGGCACGATGGGCAACCGCGCCGGGCCGGTCGATCCCGCCAGCTGGCGTTCGCGTGATCCGGCCGAAGTGGACGCGATGAACCGGCTGATTCCGCTGGGCCGCGAAGGGGTTGACGGGGAATGCGGCGATGCGGCGGTTTTCCTTTGCTCTGCCATGGCGAGTTATGTAACGGGGGTGACATTGCCGGTGGACGGCGGCACTTGGGCCGCGGGCGGCTGGGTGCGGGGCCGCGATGGCCGCTGGACCCTGAACGAAGGGCTTTCGTTCGGGGGATAATTGCCCGAAAATCGGCCATTCCCTCTTTAGTTGTAAAACCAAGTTTACTATCTAGACCGTCTGATTGCCGTTTGTCCGGCAGGAAGGATGGGGTCATGCTGCTGGGAAATGTTGATGATGCCGCCGCGCCGTCGCGGCTCCACGTGCCCAAGACCAGCGAGATCGTGGCTGACAAGATCCGCGCCCAGATCGTGCGCGGCGAACTGGCCGAAGGCGATACCCTGCCGCCCGAAGGCCAGCTGATGGACAGCCTGGGCATTTCTCGCCCGACCCTGCGCGAAGCGTTCCGCATTCTTGAGGCCGAAGGGCTGATCAGCGTGGTGCGCGGCTCGCGCACCGGGGCCAAGGTGCACAAGCCCTCGGTCGACCTGGTGTCGCGCTATGCCGGCTACGTGCTCGAATCGCAGGGCACCACCATTGCCGACCTGTACCAGGCGCGCCTGGCGATCGAACCGTCGGTGGTGCGCTGGCTGGCGACCGACAAGGGCGGCGGCGCCGTGCCCAAGCTGCGCAACCTGCTGGCCGAAATGGAAGGGCTGCTCGCGGCTGAGCGGCACGACGAATTCATCGCCCGGGTCGAGGTGTTCCACCAGTCGCTGGTCGCGGCGACGGGCCTCAAGACGCTGACTTTCATGAGCCGGATGCTGCTCAACCTGGCGGGCAAGCACCAGATCGATTTCCAGCGCCGCCACACGCGCGACCGGGAAAGCCGCCAGAAGAGCCACCGCGCGGGGCTCCGCTCCTATATCAAGGTCGTCGACCTGATCGAGGCGGGAGCGGTCGAGGAAGCCGTGGCACACTGGCGCCTGCACCTGACCAACGCCAATGCGACCTGGACCAGCGAGGGCGAAGGCGCCCGCGTGGTCGATTCGCTGGGCGACTGAACCCGCGCACCACGCCGCACAACCCGGTCACCACGCCAGCGAGCGGCGCCTTGCCGGGCGCTGCCGCGTGCCTGCGCGCACTTATCTAACCAGGTTGACGATTATCCCGTTGCAGCGCCGTGCGCGATACGGTAATTGACACTTCGTCAGTTTCAAGAGTCGCCCGGCGAGGCGGCCAGTCCGGGAGAGCGGCGATGCAGATGGACGACATGGTGATCATCAGCGTGGACGATCACGCGATCGAACCGCCCGAGGCATTCATCCGCCACTATCCCGAAGGCAAGAAGGACCGCGCCCCGCGCATCGTCCACGACGATGGCAAGGACGTGTGGCTGTGGAACGGCCAGCGCTTTCCCACCATCGGGCTCAACGCCGTGGTCGGCCGTCCGCGCAGCGAATACGGGATGGAGCCGACCACTTTCGAGCAGCTGCGCCCCGGCACCTACGATCCCAAGGCGCGGGTCGATGACATGAACGCCAACGGCGTGCTGGCCAGCCTGAACTTCCCGACCATGCCCAGCTTCGCCGGCGGGGTCTTCGTCGGCATGGCCCAGAAGGACAAGGACGAGGCGCTGCTGGCCCTGCGCGCCTGGAACGACTGGCACGTGCAGGAATGGTGCGCCGCCGCCCCCGGCCGGTTCATTCCGATGTGCCTGGTGCCGGCATGGGACATGGCCGAAACGCTGAAGGAGCTGCGCAGGATGAGCGCGCTTGGCGTCCATGCCGTGTCGTTCAGCGACAACCCGGCCAACATCGGCCTGCCCAGCATCCACAACGAATACTGGGAGCCGTTCTGGCAGGCGTGCAGCGAGCTTAAGATCGTCATCAATTGCCACATCGGCACTGGCGCGCGGGCGCTGCATCCCTCGGATGAAAGCCCGATCGACGCGTGGATCACCGCCATGCCGATCTCGATCGCCAATTCGGCGGCGGACTGGACCTTTGCCAGCTTCTGGAAGCGCTATCCCGACCTGCGCATGGCCCTGTCCGAAGGCGGGATCGGCTGGGTGCCCTATTTCCTTGAGCGCGCCGACTTCACCTATGAACACCACCACGAATGGACCTTCTCCGACTTTGGCGGCGAGCGCCCGTCCGACGTGTTCAAGCGGCACATCATCAGCTGCTTCATTGACGACCAGTTCGGGGTGAAGAACCTCGATTACATGAACGCCGACATGGTCGCCTACGAATGCGACTATCCGCACAGCGACACCGTCTGGCCCAATGTGCCGGAATACCTCTGGGCCTCGGTCAACGGGCTGGACCGCGCGGTGATCGACAAGATCACCCACCTCAACGTGATGCGCGAATACAGCTTCGATGCCTTCGCGCTGAACGGCGGCAAGGCCAACTGCACCGTCGGCCACCTGCGCGTGCTGGGCAAGGACGTGGACGTTTCCCCGCGCCACAACCTCGGCGGGCTCAAGACCGAAAGCATGGACACGATTGGCAAGGCGCGCCGCCCGGTCACTTCGGGCGATATCCAGCGGATGTTCGCGTCCGCCTGACGGGAGGCAAGACGATGGCCCTGGCAGACTGGCAGGTGGGCGAAGCGGCCCCGCCGCATGTCCCGCGCGAACGGATAGTCGATATTCGCTTTGCGATGGGGCACGCGCCGAACGATCTGCTTGATCCCTATGCGGCCACCGATGCGCTGCGCGCGCCCGGCGTGCCGCGCCTGCTCTACAGTCCCTATCCGTTCGGCGACAAGACGCAGGGCACCTGGACCGTCGCGCACTATGCCGACATCCAGCGGGTCTACGAGGACAACGCGCATTTCTCGACCAGGGGCGTGGCGCAGTTCCAGCTGCTCGCGGGCGAGACGTTCCCCTCGATCCCGCTGGGGATCGACCCGCCGGACCACGGCAAGTATCGCCGCTTCCTCAACGTCCATTTCACCCCCGTCGCGCTGAAACGGCTTGAACCGCAGGTGCGGCGCATGGCGACCGAGATGATCGACAGCTTCGCGCCGCTGGGCGAGGTCGACATTGCCTGGGACTTCGGCCGGGTCTTTCCGGTGCGGGTGTTTCTGGACCTCATGGGCCTGCCGTTCGCAATGTTCGAACAGTTCCTCGCCTGGGAATGGGAAATCCTGCACTCGCGCGATCATGCCCGCATGGGCGAAGCGGTGCGGCAGGTGATCGCCTATCTGCGCGAATTCATCGCCGAAAAGCAGGCCCGCCCGGACGACAAGCTGGGCAGCTATATCGCCAATGGCGCGATTGACGGGCGCGCGCTGACCCCGGACGAGGTGATCGGCATGACCTGGTTCCTGTGGCTGGGCGGGCTGGACACGGTCGCCTCGACCATCAGCCAGATGTTCCGCCGCATGGCGCTCGACCAGGACCTGCAACAGCAACTGCGCGACCATCCCGAATGGAACCACAGTGCGGTCGAGGAATTCCTGCGGATGCAGCCGCTGGTCAATTCGTTCCGCCTGGTGAAGCAGGACCTGGACTGGGACGGGGTCACGCTGAAGGCGGGGGACTACATCACCTGCCTGAACAGTTCGGGCAATTTCGATCCCGACCAGTTCCCCGATCCGCGCCGGTTCGATCCCGCGCGCAGCGCCAACCGCCACTATACCTTCGTTGGCGGGGTCCATCTGTGCCTGGGGGCGCATCTTGCCCGGCGCGAACTGCGTATCCTGCTCGAGGAATTCCTTGCCCGCGTGCCGACCTTCCGGGTCAAGCCCGGCGCCGATACCACCGTGACCCCGGGGCTGCTGTCGATCCGCAACCTGCCGATCGTCTGGGACCCCAAGTAAGGACCAAGGCATGACCTTCCTGAAGCATCCGGACTGCATCTACATCGGCGGGGAATGGCACCCCACTGCCGAGCGCGAGGCGGTGATCAACCCGGCGGATGAAACATTGCTGATCGAGGCCCCGGTCGGCAGCGCCGCGCAGGTCGACGCCGCGATTGCCGCCGCCCGCCATGCCTTCGACCACGGCGAGTGGCCGCGCCTGCCGGTGGCCCGGCGCCAGGCCGCGCTGACCCGGTTCCTTGATGCGCTCGACGCGCGGCGCGAGCAGATCGTGGCGATGATCGTGGCCGAGGCCGGATCGACCCAGATGCTCGCGAGCTTCCTGCAATACGGCATCCCGATGAAGCACGCCCGCCGCACGGTGGAACTGGCGAGCCGTTCCCCGGTGACCCCGCTCGCCCCGGAACTGACCCCCAATGCCAGCGGCGGGCTGACCCTGGGCAGCGCCGTGGTGGTGCGCGAACCGGTGGGGGTGGTCGCGGCGATTTCGCCCTACAACTTCCCGTTCTTCCTCAACGTGGGCAAGGTGGTGCCGGCGCTGGCGGCAGGCTGCACCGTGGTCCTGAAGCCCAGCCCTTATACCCCGATGGAAGCCCTGATCCTGGGCGAGGCGGCGGACGAGGCCGGGCTGCCGAAAGGCGTGTTGTCGATCGTCACCGGCGATATCGAGGCAGGCAAGCTGCTGACCAGCGATCCGCGCGTCGACCTCGTCCACTTCACCGGCTCGGACAAGGTGGGCGAGGCGATCCAGGCCCAGGGTGCGCCCACGCTCAAGCGGATCGTGATGGAACTGGGCGGCAAGTCCGCGCTGATCGTGCGCGGCGATGCCGACCTGCAGGCCGCCGCCATGGCCGGCCTTGGCGGGTTCACCACCCACTGCGGGCAGGGCTGCGCGCTGACCACGCGGATGCTGGTGCACAATTCGGTGCGGGCGCAATTCGTCGACATGATGAAGGCCATGCTGGCCCACGTGAAGATCGGCAATCCGGCCGACCCCAGCGTCTCGTTCGGCCCGCTGATCCGCGAAGTCGCCCGCGCCCGCACCGAACGCTATGTCCAGATCGCGCAGGACGAAGGCGCGAGCCTGGCCTGGGGCGGCAAGCGGCCCGATGGGCTGGACAAGGGCTTCTTCTTCCAGCCGACCCTGTTCGACAATGTCCGCAACGATAGCCGCCTGGCGCAGGAGGAAGTGTTCGGCCCGATCGGCGCGGTGATCGGCTTTGACCACGATGACGAGGCGATTGCCATGGCCAATGCCAGCGACTTCGGCCTCGCGGGGGCGATCTATTCCGCCGACGCGGGGCGCGCCTATGAACTCGCGCTGCGGATCCGCACCGGGGGCGTCGCGATCAACGGCGGGGCGGGGACCATGCTGTCCGACGCGCCGTTCGGCGGGATCAAGCGCTCGGGCTATGGCCGCGAATATGGCGAGGATGGGCTCAACGAATTCACCTATCAAAAGGTGATCAGTTTCAGCGCGAAGTAGGAGGAGGACCGGGCATGAGCCAGGTGATGAAGGGCATCCGGATGCTCGAAGTGGCGCAGTTCACCTTCGTGCCGGCGGCGGGCGCGGTGCTGACCGACTGGGGCGCCGACGTGATCAAGATCGAACACCCGGTGCGCGGCGATGCGCAGCGCGGGATCAAGGAATTGCAGCGCTTTGCCGTCGATCAGCGGCGCAACGCGCTGATGCAGCACCCCAACCGCGGCAAGCGCAGCGTGGGCATCGATATCTCGACGCCCGAGGGGCAGGAACTGCTCTACGAAATCGCCAGGACCTGCGACATCTTCCTGACCAATTACCTGCCCAGCGCGCGGCAGAAGCTGAAGATCGACGTGGAACACCTGCGCGCCGTCAACCCGGACATCATCTATGTGCGCGGCAGCGCCTTTGGCGAAAAGGGGCCGGAACGCGACAAGGGCGGGTTCGATTCGACCGCCTACTGGGCGCGCGGCGGCTCGGCCATTCTCGTCTCCCCGCGCGAGCTGGACTGGCCGCTGACCCAGCCCGGGCCGGCCTATGGCGATACCATCGGCGGCATGAACATCGCCGGCGGGATCGCCGCCGCGCTGTTCCACCGCGAACGCACCGGCGAGGCGCTGGAAGTGGACGTGTCGCTGCTGTCCAGCGGCATCTGGGCCACGGCGTGCAGCATCGACGTCTGCATGGAAATGCAGGTCGATCCGTTCGCCAATGCCATGCCGGGCAAGACGGTGATCGGCTCCAACCCGTTCATGGGCGTGTTCAAGACCAGTGATGGCGGCTTCATCAACCTCACCGTGCTCAGCCCCTCGCAGCTGATCGAGGATACTTTCGCGCATCTTGGCATTCCCGAATGCGCAAGCGATCCGCGCTTTGCGACGATCGAGGCGCTCAACGAGAATTCCGAGGCCGCGCACCTGCTGGTGCGCGAGGCGATGGCGCGCCAGCCCTTTGCCTACTGGCTCGAACATCTCAAGACGATGAAGGGGCAGTGGGCCGCCTACCAGTCACCGCTCGATGTCGAGAAGGACGAACAGGTCCAGGCCAACGGGCTGATCTTCGAAGTCGACAGCGCCGATGGCGGCAAGCCGATCAAGCTGGTCGCCAACCCGGTGCAGTTCAACAAGCAGCCCGTCACCAACACCCGCGCGCCCGAGGCGAGCGAGCATACCGAGCTGTTCCTGATGGAACTGGGCGTCGATTGGGACCGGATCGAGGCGCTGAAGGCCAAGGGGGCCATTGCCTGAACCAGCCGTTTGCGGGAAGGAGCGGGGGATGACTGCCGCCGCCTCCGACCTGCTGGGCGCCGAAGCGCTTTCGCCACTGGCGGGATCGCCGCTGGTGCTGCTTGCCCCGTGCGATCCCCGGCCGCCAGGCGGTGTGCGGGTGGCGGTGGACCGGGCGGGCGAGTTGCCCGCGCTCGATCCGGCCGATTACGACGGGCTGGTCACCACCGCGCCGGATGCGCCCGCGCCGTGGGTCAGCGTCGCGGCGGGCCGGATCGAGGCGCAGCTGGCCGCGGTCCGGCAAGGCGCGGCGCACAGTCCGCTGGCCAGTGCCATGCTCGCCCGGCTGCTGCGCATGGGCGAGGCATTGCCGTTCGACACCGCGCTGGAACTCGAATCGCTGGCCTATTCGGCTCTGCTTGGTGGGGATGAATTCGCCCGCTGGCTGGCCGCGCGCGGCACTGTGGCGGACGGGGAACAGGCCGCCGTGCCGGTGCGCTATGAGCGCGCCGGCGACCGGGTCACGCTCACGCTTGCCTCGCCCGGCAACCGCAACGCGATGACCGCCGCGATGCGCGATGCGCTGTATGAAGCGCTGGTCAACGTGCTGGAAGATCCGGGCGCGCCACAGGTGGTGCTGCGGGCCGAGGGCAAGTGCTTTTCCACCGGCGGGGCGCTGGGCGAATTCGGCAGCGCGCGCGATCTTGCCGCCGCGCACGTGATCCGCACGCAGCGTAGCTGTGCCCGCGTGCTCGAACGGCTGGGGGACCGCGCCGAAGTGCACCTGCACGGCGCCTGCATCGGATCGGGCGCGGAAGTGCCAATGGCCGCCGCGCGGCGGCTGGCGGCACCGGACGCGCTGTTCCAGCTGCCCGAACTGCGCATGGGGCTGATCCCCGGCGCGGGCGGCACGGTGACTTTCGCCCGCGCGATCGGGCGGCACCGGCTGCTATGGCTGGTGCTGGGCGGCTTCCGGCTGAACGCGGCGCAGGCGCTGCGCTGGGGGCTGATCCACGGGCTGGTGCCATGATCGAACTGCTGACCACGCGGCTGGCGCGGTTCGGCAGCACGCCCGCCGAATTGCTGGAGCGCGATGCGCCGGGCGGTCTTGACTTGCCGGGGCTGGCCTCAGCCAATCGTCACTGCCGCCTGCTGCGCTGCGCCGATGGCTGGGCGGCGCTCAACCTGGCCCGTCCGGACGATCTGGACCTGATCCCGGCCCTGACCGGCGGCGCGGGGGATGACTGGCCCGCCGTGGAGCAGTGGGCGAGCGGGCAAGGCACCGCTGCGGTGCGCCGCGCGGGGCTGGAACTGCAACTGCCGCTGGCCGTGGTGGGCGAGGCTGCGCCGCAGACGCTCGCCCCGGCCGGCGGCGCGAATGTGCCGCGCAAGGTGGTGGACCTGTCCGCGCTCTGGGCCGGGCCGCTCTGCGCCGGGCTGCTCGCTCAGGCCGGGGCGCGGGTGGTGCGGATCGTCAGCACCGGGCGGCCTGATCCCACGCCGCACAGCTCGCCCCGGCTCGACGCGCGGATCAATTCGGGCAAGGAACTGCGCGAGCTTGACCTGCGGGACCCTGCGGGCCGCGCCGCGCTGCTGGCCGAACTGGCCGACGCCGATGTGCTGGTCACCTCGGCCCGGCCCGCCGCGCTGACGCGGTTGGGGCTGGAGCCGGCGCGGCTGCCGCATCTGGCCTGGGTGGCCATCACCGCGCACGGCTTCACCGGGCCGGGCGCGCTGCGCGTCGGCTTTGGCGATGACTGTGCGGCGGCGGGCGGCCTGGTCGACTGGCAGGGCGATGAACCGCGCTTTCGCGGCGATGCCCTGGCCGATCCGCTGACCGGGCTGGAGGCCGCGTTGGCGGTGCTGGCGGGCCGGACAGGGCTGATCGACATGGCCATGGCGCGCATCGCCGCCGCCTATGCGGGGAGGCGCGGCTGATGCTGGTGCTGCGCAATGTGCGGCCCTGGGGGCTGGACGCGGTGGACGCCGCGCTGGACGGCGGGCGGATCGTGGCCATGGACCGGGGCTTGCCAGGCGGCGCGGAAGAGATCGACGGGCGCGGCGATCTGCTGCTGCCGGGGCTGCACGACCATCACCTCCACATCCTTGCCACGGCGGCGCGGCGGCGCTCGGTTGGCCTGGCTGGGCTGGTCAGCGAAGCGGCGGTGAGCGCCGCGCTGCGTGCTGCCCCTGGCGATGCCCTGCGCGCCGTGGACTATGACGAGCGCGCGGCGGGCCTGCCCGATGCCGCGCTGCTCGACCGCTGGGAGCCGGTTCGCCCGCTGCGGCTGGCCGATCGCACCGGCGCGCTGTGGGTGCTGAACAGTGCGGCCCTCGCGCTGCTGGGCGATCAGCCGCTTCCGCCGGGGGCAGAGCGCGATGCGCAAGGCCAGGCCACTGGCCGGTTCTGGCGCGAGGATGCCTGGCTACGCGCCGCGCTGCCTGCCGCGCCGCCCGATCTGGCCACACTGGGCGCAGAGCTGGCCGCGCTGGGGCTGACCGCGCTGACCGATGCCACGGCTCACAACGGCCCGGACGAGGCTGCATTGCTGGTGGGCCGCCTGCCGCAGCGCCTGACGCTGATGGGCGCGGAGGCGCTGGGCGAGGGGGCGGGCTACACCCGCGGCGCGCTGAAATTGCTGATCGACGAGCGCGATCCGCCTGCGCCCGATGCCTTGGCGAAGCGGATCGGCGCAGCCCGCGCGCAGGGGCGCACCGTGGCGGCGCACTGCGTGACCGAGGGCGAACTGGCGCTCTACCTTGCCGCGCTGGACCTGGCGGGCGGCGTGCGCAGTGGCGACCGGGTGGAGCACGGCGGGCTGATCCCTCCCGCCTTCGTGCGCACGCTCGCCGCCGCCGGGCTGACCGTTGCGACCAATCCCGCGTTCATCCACGCGCGCGGCGATCGCTACCGCGCCGAAGTTCCGCAAGAGCAGTGGGACTGGCTCTATCCTGCCGCCGGCCTGGCCCGCGCGGGCGCGGCGCTGCTGGGCGGATCGGATGCACCCTATGCGCCGCTCGATCCGTGGCTGGCGATGCGCGCCGCGCGTGATCGGCTGACCGCGGCAGGCTATCCGCTCGGGCTCGACCAGCGGCTCAACGCGCTTGCAGCGCTGCGGCTCTATTGCCGGGGCGAGATCGCGCCGGGCGCTCCCGCCGACCTGGTGCTATGCAGCGGCAGCCTGGCCGATGTGCTGGGCGACCTGTCCGCCGAACGCATGCGGCTGACCGTGATCGGCGGAAATGTGGCGTTCAATCGCGCTGCAGCAGCATCGCCCCGGCAATGAACCCGCCGCCCATGCCGCACACCGCAGTGCGGGCATCGGCCACCTGGCGTCCGTCCGCCTCGCCCCACAGTTGCAGGCAGGCTTCGTGCAGCAGGCCAAAGCCGTGCAGCCGCCCGCCCGATAGCTGGCCGCCCCCGGTGTTGACCGGATAGCGCCCGCCCGGGCCGATATGGCCCGCCGCGATGAAGTCCTTCGCCTCGCCGTGGCCGCAGAACCCCAGCGCTTCCAGCCACAGCGGCACGAAGATCGAGAAGCCGTCGTACAGTGCCAGCACATCGACATCCTGCGGCGTCACGCTGGTCCGCGCCCACAGGTCGGCCCCGGCATCGTGCGCGCCCATGGTGGTCAGATCGGCGCGCTGGTCCCACGTTTCGGCTGAACGCAGCGCCGATCCCATCGCCTCGATCCGCAGCGGCGGCAGGCGGCAATCGCGCGCGGCATCGGCAGCGGAAACGATCACCACCGCGGCCCCGTCGATCGGAATGTCGCAGTCGAACAGGCCGAGCGGCTGGGAAATCATCCGTGCGGCCAGGTAATCGTCCATGGTCAGCGGCTTTTGCATCACCGCCATCGGATTGGCCTGGGCAAACTGGCGCTGGCCCACGGCGACCATGCCCAGATGCTCGCGCGTCATGCCGAATTCGTGGAAATAGCGCTGCGCCATCCACCCTGCCCAGTTGCTGGCCGACATCGCGCCGACCGGGACCAGCCATGACAGCCAGCCGCCGACCTGCGCCTTGCCAGCGCCGGGGATGCTGGCGCGCCGTCCCGCGCTTTGCGAGGAGCTTTCGGTCAGGGCGCGAAAGCACAGCACGTGGCGGGCCTGCCCCGTTGCCACCGCCATGGCCGCAACCATGATCGGCGCCATCTGCGCCGGGCCATCCGGCACCGCGCTGTGCCAGCGGGTTTGCAGGCCGAGCGCGGCGCGCACTTCGCCCGTGCCCAGCGGCGACATGCCGGGGCTGCCTTCGGCCTTGCCGGGATAGGTGGCGATCCCGTCGATATCGGCGCGGGTCAGCCCGGCGCGGGCCAGTGCGCGGTCCGCCGCCTGGGCCAGGTGGAGCATGGCCGCCCGTCCGGTGTTGCGGCCAATGTCGGACATGCCGACCCCGGTGATCGCGGCCTTCATGCGGCCTCTCCTTCCGCGATCGGGCGCCACAACGGCAGCCACACGTCGCCGCTCTGCTCGAACGCGATTGTGACGCGCTGGCCGATTCGCACGGCTTGCGGATCGCAATCGATCATCCGCGTCGTCACCCGCACGCCGGGCGCGTCATCCAGGTCGACCACGGCCAGCACGAAGGGCACCGCCATGTCCGGCAGCCACGGCTGGTGGTTGACGGTGAAGGTATGGATCGTGCCGGTTCCCGCCATGGCGCGCGGCGCGACCTGCTGCGATCCGCAGGCCGGGCACAGCAATTGCGGGGGATGCACGGCCTTGCCGCAGGCGTCGCACAGCGCGATCATCAGTTCGCCGCGTTCGCCCCCGGTCCAGAAGGCGGTGTTTTCGGCGGTCAATTCGGGCAGGGGCAGCACGCGTTCTCTCCCGGCGGGTTATTTATTGACGATATGTCAGTTATTGCCGCCAAGGCAAGCGGCTTCGTGCTTGCAACATATGTAACCTGGTTTACTATCACGACAAACGACCAAACAGAGAGAGCGCATGACCGAGGCCGATCCCTTTGCTTTTCGTCCGGAAGACGATTGCTATCACCAGCTGTCCGACGACCCCTATGAAACCGAGACCAACTGGTGGTCGTGGAACGTGCCCGAACGGCGCATCGGCGGGTGGATCCACACCCCCTATTACCCCAACCGCAAGACGGTGACCTGGCGGATCTTCGCCTGGGACCAGCGCGGCTATGATCCGGCGCGGATGGCCTATTACAAGAAGGTGGAAGAAGCGCCGATGCCGGACGATCCGGACCTGCGCGACATTACCTTTCCGCGCGGTGGCTACAGCCTGAAGATGCTGGAGCCGGGGATGAAGTATCACCTGTCCTACGCCGATCCGGACCGCGATTTCGCGCTGGATTTCGTGTTCACCGGCGCGCATCCGCCGCGCCGGTTCGAACCCGGCGAACCGCCGTTCATCAACACCCCCCACTATGACCAGCTTGGCAAGGTCGAAGGGACCATGACGCTGTACGGCGAAGTGATCCCGCTCAATTGCTGGTCGGTGCGCGACCGCACCTGGGGGCCGCGCGGCGGGCCCTATGCGCAAAGCCGCAAGCAGGACTATGCGAACGATCTGGAACGGGTGAAGCACCCGGGCGGCGCGCGCTGGCGCGAGATCGAGCGCGAGCGCGGGCGCGGCCGCATCCAGTACATCTTCGGCCACGCCGATGGCGACAGCGGCTTCCTGGGCTTCGTCCGCCCGCAGGACGGCACCGCCGATGGGTGGAGCCCGATGAACGGCGGCTACCTGCTGCGGGGCGGGGTCTATGGCAACCTTGATGGCAGCAAGTGCCGGATGCGCGTGTTCCGCGATCCCGACACCGGCTGGGCCAGCCACATGCAGGTCGAACTGACCGATGACCTGGGCCGGACGATGGAAGCGGAAGGCTTCGCCGTCAGCCGGATGAGCGAGCATGGCTATGGCACCAACCAGCTGATGCGTTGGGACTTCGACGGCAAGATCGGCTGGGGCGAGGACCAGGACGTGTGGAACCCGCGGCACTTCCAGCGGATGTTCCATTCGCTGCGGGGTGCGCGGTAGAGTCGCTTTCCGGCTCACGCCGGTGCGGACAAGGCATCCGCCTTGTCCTGGCCTGGCCGGCCC
>JAKPAG010000071.1 GCA_029779535.1 Pseudomonadota bacterium
ACAGCGTGACGGTCGTGATCATCGGCAGCAATTCGGGCGTCAGCCCGACCGCCAGGGCAACGGCGAACAGGAAGGCTTCCAGCGGCGGGCGGCCAAACGCCAGGTGGGTCACCAGGACGAACAGCGACAGAAAGGCGGTCAGGCGCAGGATCAGCCCGCCCAGCGCGCGCAATCCGCGCTCGAAGGCGGTCGGCGGCGCATCGGCGCGCAGCGAGGCGGAAAGGGCGCCAAACTGCGTGTCCGCCCCGGTGGCCACCACCAGCATCGTGGCCTCGCCCGCCACCAGCGCGGTGCCGCTGAACAGGGCGCCGGCCGCATCCGCCGGTGTGGCGCCCTCGGTCACACCCGCGCGCTTCTCCACCGGATAGGGTTCGCCCGTCAGCAGCGCTTCGGTGGCCTGGGCGTCGCGGCTCTCCAGGACAACGCCGTCAGCCGGGATAAGATCGCCTCCCCGCAACAGGACGATATCGCCCGGCACGACGTCGTCGACCGGTACCTCCACTGGCTGGCGGTCGCGCCGCACGGTGCAGCGCACCGCGACACTGCGCTGCAGCGCCTCCGCGGCCTGCTCCGCGCGGTGTTCCTGCACCACGTCCAGCGCAATCGAGAGGGCCAGGATCACCAGAATGATGATGAAGCTCGCGAGATCGCCCGTCGCGCCCGCGATCAGGCCAGCGACCAGCAGGATCGCGATCAAGGGCTCGGCGATGCGGCGGGCAATCCGGGACCCCAGGCCGCGCCTTCGGCCCACCGCCGCATGGTTGCGGCCATAGGTTGCGAGCCGCTGCGCCGCCTCGCCGGCGGTCAGACCGTCCGGCCTGGCATCCAGCGACACCAGCAGCGCCCCAATCGGCTGGCTCCAGAACCGTTCGCGCAGCACGATCGCTGCCTCCATGAGGTGGCAGCCCGCACTATGCGCCGACTGACTTCAAACGCCATCGCCCCGCCCCAACCAGCACCCCAGCCAACGCCCGATTGCGGGGCTGCCACGATTGGCCATCGGCGCCGCTTGGGTTCATAAATCCTCGCATAGCAACCTGGGGAGGCATCGGAATCCGATGAACGCCATCAAAGCATCCATCCAGGCCGGCAAGACCGTGGTCGGCACGGCTGGGGCACCGAATGTGGACGTGTCCGTCCTGGCCGATACCGGCTTCGACTTCCTGCTGTTCGACACCCAGCACTCGCCCTTTGAACTCAAGCAGATCGGCCCGTCGATCCAGGCCATGCGCGGCAAGAAGGCCGCGCCCCTCGTGCGCACCAGCGTCAACCAGGCCGACCAGA
>JAKPAG010000087.1 GCA_029779535.1 Pseudomonadota bacterium
TGGTCGCGCCCGGGCCGGGATAGACGCGGCCGAACGCATTGCCCGCGCAGTTGCCGGACGCGTAGAGGCCTTCGATCACACTTCCGTCGGGCCGCAGGGCACGCGCGTAACCATCGGCACGCACGCCACCACAGGTCCCGAGGTCCCCGGGCACCACCTTGACCGCATAGAAAGGCTGCTTGGGGCCGATCGGTCCCAAACACGGGTTCGGTGCGATCGTGGGGTCCCCGTAATAGCGGTCGTACGCGCTGTCCCCGCGGTGGAAGTCGTCGTCGCGCCCGGCAGCGGCCAACAGGTTGAAGCGCTGGACTGTGGCTGGCAGATTGGGCAGTCCGACCCTCTGTGCGAGTGCGTCGATGGTCAGGGCTTGCGTGACGACGCCATTGTCGTACCAGGACTGCGGGAACTTCTGGCGCGGGAAGAGCCCCGCGCCGAACAGGTAGCGGTCCCGGAACTGCTGGCCAAAGACCATCCACACCGGCAGGCGCTGCTTGATCAGATGCTGCCCGGCAGTCATGTAGTTGACCGCCTCGTTCATGAACCGGTCGCCGTCCTGATTGACGATGATCTGCCCGGGCAGCGAGCGTTCGGCCAGCAGCGTTCCTGGCATCGGGCCGGGGATGGGCACGGCTGGGAACCACCAGGCTTCGTCCATGAACGCCAGGTCCGCGCCCACGGCCTGCGCCGCGGCGATGACCTCACCGGTGTTGGCCGGGTTGCCAAATGCCCACGACGTGTCCAATTGTTCGGACTGGTGACTGTGGCGCCAGTCAGCGTTGCGGTCGAAGCCGCCAGCCGAGAGGATCACGCCGCGATTGGCGCGCACCGGTCTGCCGTTGACCACCACACCGACGACGCGCCCGTCTTCCACAAGGAGTTCGTCAAGAGCGGAGTCGAACCAGACCGGGACGTTGCGGGCGCGGAGCCCGGCGAACAGCCCGGCCGCCAGCGCCCCACCGCCCGCGATGTACTCGCGGCCGATCGCCATGCCGCCGACTCCCAGCCCCAGCAGCTTCGCAGCGGTGACGGCGCCCTTGGGTTTGCGGGCGACCAGATTCAGCCAGCGATACGTGCGACCGCTGCTGGCATCGGGAACGGCGCGGCCATGGCCGGTGGTCGTAAGCGAGAGCGATCCTCGCCCAAGAGTTTGGCGTTGAAGGGGGCCGGTTCCATGGCTCTGCCGGTTGCCGAACCGCCCGGGGTTTCCGGGAAGTAGTCG
>JAKPAG010000089.1 GCA_029779535.1 Pseudomonadota bacterium
CCGGCGCGCGGGTGGGTGCTTTTGTGATCGGGCGGCCTAGACCACGGCGCGATGACTCCCGAACAGTCCGTCCCCGACCAGCTGGAAGAAGGCGCCGAACTGGCGCTCGATCCGCGCGAGTCCGAAGGGCTGGACGAGGAGAACCACTTCAAGAAGGACTATGTCCGCACGGTCCGCGAGGCGCTGGAAGCGGGCGAGACCGACCAGGTCTATGGCCTGGTCGAATCGCTCCACCCGGCCGACATTGCCGACCTGTTCGAGCTGCTCGATCCTGACGAGCGCCCGGCCCTGGCCCGCGCGATCAGCGATCTCATGGGCAGCGAGGTAATCGCCGAGCTGAACGACTGGGTCCGCGAGGACCTGGTCGAGCAGCTGCCCGCCGGCACCGTCGCCGACATTGCCGAACAGCTCGACACGGACGACGCTGTGGCGATGCTGGAGGATCTCGACGAGGACGACCAGCAGGCGGTCCTGGCCGAGATGGAGCCCGAGGACCGCGCCGCGATCGAAAGCGCGCTGTCCTATCCGGAAGAATCCGCCGGGCGCCTGATGAGCCGCGATTTCGTCGCGGTGCCCGAACATATGACCGTGGGCGACCTGATCGACTTCCTGCGCGAAGGCCATGATCTGGCCAACGAATTCTGGGAAGTCTTCATCGTCGATGCGCGGCATCACCCGCTGGGCACCTGCGCGCTCAGCTGGATCCTGCGCACCCCGCGCCACATCGCGCTGACCGACGTGATGAAGCGCGACCAGACCCTGATCCCGGTGACGATGGACCAGGAAGAGGTCGCGCTGCGGTTCCAGAAATACGCGCTGATTTCGGCGGCGGTGGTGGACGATGCCGGCCGGCTGGTCGGCCAGATCACCGTCGACGACGTGGTCCACATCATTCAGGAAGAAGCCGGCGAGGACGTGCTGCTGCTGTCCGGTGCGGGTGATGGCGACATCAACGAGCCGATCCGGCTGACCATCCAGACCCGCCTGACCTGGCTGGTGGTCAACCTCGGCACGGCAATCGTCGCGGCCAGCGTGGTCGGGCTGTTCCAGGGCGCGATCGCCAAGTTCGCGCTGCTGGCGGTGCTGATGCCGATCGTCTCGGGCATGGGCGGCAATGCCGGCACGCAGACCCTGGCGGTGATCGTCCGCGCCATTGCCACCAACCAGCTGACGAGTTCCAACACCTGGCGCATGATCGGCCGCGAATTCCGCATCGCCAGCGCCAATGGCCTGGCGCTGGGGGCGATGATCGGCACCGGCGTGGCGCTGCTCTACAGCAACCCGCTGCTGGGGGCGGTTATCGCCACCGCGATGCTGATCAACAACCTGGTGGCCGGGCTGGCCGGGATCCTGGTGCCCTTGACGCTGGACAAGGCGCGGGTCGATCCCGCCGTCAGCAGCGCGGTGTTCGTGACCATGGCGACCGACGTGATGGGCTTCTTCTCCTTCCTGGGCCTTGCCGTGCTCAGCGGGCTGACGGGGTAAGGCCGTGCCGCTGCACCTGACCAAGGTCGCATATGGCGCGCAATCGCTCGACGAGCTGCACGGCTGGTTCCGCCAGCGCGGGGCCGAAGCCCGGCTGACCACCCGCTACCTGCCCAAGCGGCACGAGGAGATCGTGCCCGGCGGCTCGCTCTACTGGATTCACAAGCACCAGCTGGTCGCGCGCAGCGAGATCCTGCGCTTCGAGGAAGCCGAGGGCGGCAAAACGAACATCGTCATTTCGACCCGGCTGATCGATGTTCACCCCACGCCCAAGCGCGCCCACCAGGGCTGGCGCTATCTGAATGACAAGGACGCCCCGCGCGACCTGGACGCAGGCGAGGATCCGGACGAGGTCATGCCCGGCAAGCTGGCCGCCGACCTGGCCCGGCTCGGGCTGGTCTAGCCGGCCCGGTCAGAACGGCCCGCCATCCAGCACACGGCGGGCGGTGACCGCAATCATGTCGGCAATGATCCGGTAGCTGTCGGTATAGGCGGCTCCGCGCCGCCAGGCCGCCGCGATTGACCGGTTGGCCGACCAATCTGCCAGCTCCAGCCGCTTGACCATATCCTCGCCGCCGGCTTCGGAACGCAGGTACAGTTCCGGCAGAACCGCAAAGCCCAGCCCCGAACCGCACATCTGGCGCAGCGCATCCAGGCTGGTGCCGTGGTAATCCTCAAGCAGGTGCGCCCCCAGCTGATCGCAGATCTCGCGCGATTGCCGATGCGCGTGGTGCCGGCTGTCGAGGCTGAGGAACCCCGCCCCCGCCAGGTCTGCCTGCTCCGCCGTGGCCGCCAGCGCGACCGGGTGATCGGGCGGACTGACGATGTGCAGCGGCTCGCGGAACAGCGGTTCGATGTGCAGGTCGCTGCCCGCCACGGGCAGCGGCGAAAGGATCATGTCCAGCTCGCCCCGCGCCAGTTCCTGCGCCTGCTCGTCGGGAATGCCTTCGCGCACGTAGAGCCGCATGTCGGGATAGCTGCGGTGCAGCGCCGCGACGATGCCCGGCATCAGGTACGGCCCCAGCGTGGGCGTGACGCCGAAGCGGATCGTCCCGCCCATCCCGGCCTGGGCGCGGCGGGCCATGTCCTCGATGTCCTGCACTTCCAGCAGCAGGCGGCGCGCCCGGTTCACCACTTCGCGCCCCACCGGGGTCAGCTGGACCGGGCTGCCCCCGCGTTCGACCAGTGTCACTCCCAGCCGCGCTTCAAGCGCGCGCAACTGCTGGCTGAGCGTCGGCTGCGAGACATGCACCGCATCGGCCGCGCGGCGGAAATTGCGGCAATCGGCCAGCGCGACGAGATAGCTGAACTGACGAAGCGTGCTCATGATAGTTTCAGTCTATCAAATACCGCTCAATAAATCAATTTGAGCAATCACGCGGCATCGCCCATCTGGGCCCCATACGGAGGCACCCGATGATAATTTCATCCACCGCAGTTTCTGCTCACCCATCCTGAAGGCAGTCCGACACCCCTCTCGCGCAGGTCGGTCCCTCTGCCTCCTGACCTGATCCTGCGCCGGGGCGGCGCATCGCCCCCTTTCCTTGCGCCGCCCCGCCCTTTTTGCCTTCACGCGAACAAACACGGATAACCCTTGATGACCGAATTCCTGGTTGCATCATTCCTTGGCACGCCGGTCTGGTTCTGGCTGGCCTTCCTGGCGATCGTCATCGCCCTGACCGCCTTCGACCTTGGCCTCCTCCACAAGGAGGACCGGGTCATGGGCATTGCCGAATCGCTCAAGCTGTCGGCGTTCTACATCTCGATCGCGCTGGCCTTCGGCGGCTGGGTCTGGCTCGAAAAGGGCGCGGACCTGGGGATGAAGTACTTTACCGGCTTCTTCATCGAAAAGGCGCTGTCGATCGACAACATCTTCGTGATCAGCCTGATCTTCAGCTATTTCGCCATTCCCGCGCGGTTCCAGTATCGGGCGCTGCTGTGGGGCATCATCGGCGTGATCGTGCTGCGCGGGCTGATGATCGCAGGCGGCGCAGCGCTGGTCAGCCAGGCCTACTGGGTGCTCTATATCTTCGCGGCGTTCCTGATCGTCACCGGGATCAAGATGTTCTTCGCCGGCGATTCCGAACCGGACCTGGCGAACAACTTCGCGATCCGCTGGATCTCGCGCCACATGCGGGTGACCAAGGACCTGCACGACCAGCACTTCTTCGTGAAGGTGCGGGACGAGCGCAGCGGCAAGCTGGTGCGCGCCGCAACGCCGCTGTTCCTGGCGCTGGTGGTGATCAACCTGGCAGACCTCGTCTTCGCGGTGGATTCGGTCCCGGCGATCTTCGCGATCACCACGGATACGTTCATCGTCTACACGTCGAACATCATGGCAGTGCTGGGCCTGCGCGCACTGTACTTCGCGCTGTCGGCAATGATCGACCGGTTCCACTACCTCAAATACGCGCTGGCCGCGGTGCTGGTGTTCATCGGCTCGAAGATTTTCGTGTCCGACTTCCTGCTGGGCGGCGACAAATTCCCGCCCGTCGCCAGCCTGGTGGTCACCTTCGGCCTGATCGGTGCAGGCATCGGCTGGTCGCTGTGGAAGACCCGCGAAAGCGCCGCCTAGATTTCGTTAAGCGGGCCGCGCCGCGCGCATTCGGGCGATGAAGGTGCGCACGTCGTGCTCGTCATCGCCCGGATAGCGTGGGGCAAAGCGGGAGAAGGCCACGTCAAGCGCATCGATCCGTTCGTGCATTCGCACCGGGTTGTACGCATGGCTGACCACGAAGCGTTCGCGCGCGGCAAGCTGCGGCAGGACGATCGCGGCAAAAGTGTCGGCATCCATCGCCTGGTCGCGGATCGCGGCTGGATTGATCCCGGTGGCAACCCAGCCGGGAATGATCGTTCCGGCATGGACATGCGGCGGCAGGTCCTCGCGCAGGCTTTCGGTCAGTCCCAGCACGGCATGTTTCGAGGCAATATAGGCGGCCGAGCGCGGCACCGCGCAGAACAGCGCGTTCTCGCTCGCCACGTTGTAGATCGCGCTGGCTTGATCCTGCGCCGCCATGCGCGGGGCAAAGGCGGCACAGCCGTGCCAAACGCCCCAGAAATTGACTTCGAAGATGCGCCGGGCATCGGCCAGGGGCTGATCGAACAACTTCTTGCCGCCGCCACCGATCCCCGCGTTGTTGATCAGCAGGTCGACCCGCCCGAACCGCGTCCAGGCATGGTCCGCCAGTGCCTCGACCGCGGCGGGATCGCTGACATCGCAAGGGAACACATCCTTGCCCTGCAGGTCAGCCAGGAGCACTTGCGCGCCCTCGGCGGTCAACGCGCGGGCCAGCGCCTGGCCGATCCCGCCCGCCCCGCCGGTGATCACCGCGACCTGCCCGGCAAAGCCCCTGGTCACGCGCCGATCCCGCGGGTCACCACGCGGCGCAGGGCATTGGCGTAGACTTCCGGCTCCTGCGCTCCGGGGATCAGGAACTTGCCGTTGACAATCATCGCCGGAACACCGGTGATGTTCATGTCCCACGCTGCCGCCTGTTCGCGCCGGACGATCAGGCCCAATGCCTCGTCATCGAGCGCGGCGCGGGCACCGGCTGGGTCCAGCCCTTCGGCCGCCACCAGTTCGACCAGCACGTCCGGATCGGAAAGGTTGCGGCGCTGCTGAAAATGGGCATCGAACAGTGCCAGCTTGAGCCGGGTCTGCACCGCCGGTCCGCCTTCGATCAGTGCCCATTTCAGCAGCTTGTGCGCCGCAAAGGTGTTCCACATCATCGCCTTGGGCGGCTCGCCCGCGCCGGTATAGGCGAACGAATAGCCCGCCCGCTCGCCAATGCCGAGCAGCTGCGCGCGGTTCGCCTCGGCCTGTTCGGGGGTGCGGCCATACTTGCGGGCGATGTGTTCGGACTGTCCCTCGCCCTCCGGCGGCATGTCGGGATTGAGCTCGAACGGCAGCCAGCGCACTTCGGCCTCGATCTCGCCGTCCAGCTGGGCCAGCCCCTTGCGCAACTGGCTATAGCCGATGATGCACCACGGGCACATCACGTCCGAATAGATGTCGATCGTGACCTTGGCGGGCGCGCTCATCGGTTCAGCCACCAGTTGAGCAGGTGATGCGCGATCGCCTGCGGCGGCGGGGCGATGAACGGGGCGCTGTCCTCGCCTGCCATCGCGGCGGCCACTTCCTCGCGGGTGAACCAGCCGGCCTCATCCAGCTCGGTCCGGTCGATTTCCAGCTCGTCGCTCAGCGCGTGGGCGTGGCAGCCGATCATCAGGCTGCTGGGGAACGGCCACGGCTGGCTGGCGATATAGGTGACATCGCGCACCCGCACGCCGGCCTCCTCCAGCACTTCGCGCGCGACCGCTTCCTCGATGCTTTCGCCCGGTTCGACAAAGCCGGCCAGCGCCGAGAGGCGGCGCGGGGGAAAGCGCGGCTGGCGGCCCAGGAGCAGCCGGCCATCATGTTCGACCAGCATGATCGTGACCGGATCGACGCGGGGAAAATGCTCCGCCTTGCACACATCGTTGGTGCAGTTGCGCTGCCAGCCGCCCTTGGCCAGGACTGTCGGGCAGCCGCAGCGCGCGCAGTAGCGGTGCCGGGCGTGCCAATCGACCACCGCGCGGGCCGTGCCATAGGTCGCCAGTTCCTCCAGCGGCAGGGCCGACATCGCCGCCCACAGCCTTGGATTGGCCGGTGCGACCGAGCCGATCAGGCTGGACGCAACCTCGGCAAAGCAGGCCTTGCCGCCCAGCAGGCCGAGGAACACCAGTTCGCTGTCGGGCGCGGCATCGGCCAGGGTGCCCCAGGCCAGCAGGCCATCGCTGGTGATGACCGGGTCCAGCCCGTCCAACCGCAGCAGGCGCGCGCGCCAGTCCATCGCGGCGTTCAGCCGGTCGGCATCGGCGCGAATATGATCGGCCCGGTCCAGGTTCGATCCGGCAAAGGCAATCTGCATCAGTTCAGTCCCGTTATTTCGGATTGTGGCCCATCGCGGTCAGGTCGGCCCCGACGGCTTGCGGAAATTCCTTGAGGATCGGCAGCTGTTCCTGCGGCATGTACTGCACGAACAGGCTGGTGCGCAGGCCAAGCCCGGTATGGGCAAAGCCGACCGTGCCGGCCGCGCCCGACCAGCCCCACAGCCCGGCATCCTTGCCCGCGCCAACCACCGCGCCAGCGCCAAAGCGGTTGCCGGCCACGAAAGTCCCGGTCAGGTCCGCCTCGGGCGGCAGCAGGTCGGATGTGGCCAGCCGCACCGCCGCTTCGTTGACGATCCGTTTGCCCCCCAGCATGCCCCCGCCCAGGATCAGCATCAGGAAGCGGTCATAGTCGGCCGGGCTGCTGACCAGCCCCGAGCCGCCGAACGCAAAGGGCGGCGGCTGATCGTAGATCGAGCTGCCCGGCCGGTCGATCGGCACCGGGATGCCGCTCAGCAGCACGTAATTGGTGGTCAGGCGCGGATTGGCGCTGCCCGGCACCTGGAAGAAGCTGCTGTTCATGCCCGCCGGACCGAACAGCCGTTCGCGCAGGAACACGTCCAGCCCGCTGACACCGGCGGCGCGCGCGATGACAATGCCCAGCACGTCCAGCCCCATCGAATAGCGCCACTTCGTGCCCGGCTGGGCGACCAGCGGCACCAGCGCCGCGCGGCGCAGGAATTCGTCCGGGCCGGGAGTGGGCGGGCCGTCGTTGATTCCCGGCAGGCGGCGGCGCGAGACCAGCCCCGGGTTGACCCCCAGCCGCTTCAATTCGTCCGCCACCTTGTTGCGCCCGATCACCGCATAGCCCAGCCCGCTGGTGTGGGTCAGCAGGTGGCGAATGGTGATCAGCCGGTCGGTCGGCTGCGCCGCAAGACTCTTCGCCGGGTCGATCGCGACCTGCATCTTGGTGAATTCGGGGGCAAAATCGGCCAGCGGCTGGTCTAGCCCCAGCTTGCCTTCGTCGATCAGCATCGCCGCCGCCAGGCCGGTGATCGGCTTGGTCATCGAATAGCAGCGATAGAGGCTGCCCGGCCCGCCCAGATCCCTGTCGTCAAACCCTTCGCGGCCGCGGGCGATGTATTGCGGGGCGGCCTGCTGCCAGCCCAGCGCGGCGATCATTCCCGCCACCTTGCGGGCGCCGACATAGCGGTCGATCAAAGCGGTGACGTTCGGCCAGGCCGGTACCGGCTGGGCCGCCAGCAGGCGCCCCTGCAGCGCGCCGGAAAACATCGCCCCCGCGCCCAGCGCGCCCATGCCGCGCAGCAGCGCACGGCGCGTGACATCGGCTTGCCGCAAGTCGCTCAACCACTCTCTCCCGTCTCGTCCCGCAGCGCCAGCATCAGGCCAGCCGCCTTGGCGAACAGCGTGGGCAACCCGGCCTGGTCCAGCCGGGCAATGTCCCACCATTCGCCGTCATTGGGCGCGAACCTAGCCAAATCGCTTCCCGAATAAAGCATCAATTGCAGATCGAGATCGAAATGGGTGAAGCCGTGCCGCACCGTGCCGAGGGGATGCCACGGCCCGTCCAGCGGCGGCGCCGCCGACCCATCGCCGCGCGCGCTCCAGCCGTCATCCGGCAGGGCCAGCATCCCGCCCAGCATCCCTCGTCCCGCGCGCCGCACCAGCCAGACCTGCCCACCGCGCTCGACCCAGAAGGCCCGGCCCCGGCGCTGCGGCTTGGCCTTCTTCGGCGGCTTGACCGGAAAGCGCTCCGCCCCGGCGCGGCGCCCGGCGCACCACTGCGTCAGCGGGCACAGCAGGCAGCGCGGGCCGCGCGGGGTGCAGACCGTGGCTCCCAGGTCCATCATCGCCTGGGCGAAATCGCCCGCGCGGCGCGGCGGGGTCAGCGCTTCGGCGCGGGCGCGGATCGCCTTGCGCGCGGCAGGCAGCGGCTCCTCGATGGCGTTGAGCCGGGCGACGACCCGCTCGACATTGGCATCGACCACCGTTGCCGGCCGGTCAAAGGCGATCGCAGCCACCGCGGCGGCGGTATAGGCCCCCAGCCCCGGCAGCTCGCGCAGGGCCGCCTCGGTATCGGGAAAGGTCCCGCCGCGCGCCGCCACGGCCCGCGCGCAGGCGATCAGGTTGCGGGCGCGAGCGTAATAGCCAAGGCCCGCCCAGGCCGCCATCACCTCGCCCTCGTCTGCCGCCGCCAGCGCCTCGACCGTGGGCCAGGCGCGGGTGAACTTGTCGAAATAGGGCCCGACGGCCGCCACCGTGGTCTGCTGCAGCATCACTTCCGACAGCCAAACCCGGTAGGGATCGGGCGGCGGCGCACCCGGCGCGCTGCGCCACGGCAGAACGCGGGCATGGGCATCGTACCAGTCCAGCAGGGCGGCACTGATCGTCTGGGCGCTGGCATCCATCGCTGTGCTATGGCAAAGCCTGCGCTGCAATGGAACGGGCCGCATGACCAGCAAAGGGGACAAGCCAGCCGCGCCGCGCCGGTTTGAACGGCCGCGCGGGCTTGGCGCGCGCCCGATTAGCGAACTGATGCCCGAAGTGGGGCGCACCGCGTTTCGCCGGTTCGGCTTCATCCAGTCCAGCGTGGTGACCCGCTGGCCCGAAATCGTCGGCCCGGCCCACGCCCGCGTCTGCGCGCCCGAGGCCATCCGCTTCCCCCCCGGCGAAAAGACCGACGGGATCCTGCAACTGGTGGTCGTGCCGGCCCACGCTCCGCTGATCCAGCACGTGGTGCCGGAAATCATGGAGCGGGTGAACCGCTTCTTCGGCTACAAGGCCGTGGCCAAGGTCAAGCTTCGGCAAGGCGAGGTTAAGCCGCCCCCGGCCACCAAGCCGGCCGCACCGCCCAGCCTGCGCCCGATCCCGCTGGAACTGGGTGACAGCCTGCGCGACATCGGCGATCCGGAACTGCGCGCAGTGCTGGAATCACTGGCCCGCAGCCTAGGCGAGAACGAAGGAACCGAAACGAAGTGAAAGCCGCGTTGAAACTGCTGGCCGTGGGCCTGGCCGCGCTTGCCTCGATCGGCGCGGCCGCGCCGGTGCAGAACTGGAACGTGGTGGTGGCCCGCACCGCCTGGCCCAGCCACGTGTTCGGCAACCCCGCCGCGCCGGTCAAGCTGGTCGAATATGTCAGCTACACATGCCCGCACTGCGCCGAATTCCAGATCGAAAGCGAAGCCCCGCTGCGGCTGAACTATATCCGTTCGGGCAAGCTTTCGCTCGAAGTGCGGCCGATGCTGCGCGATGCGGTGGATGGCACCGTGGCGCTGCTGGCCTATTGCGGGCCGAAGGACAAGTTCGCGATCAACCATTCGATGTTCCTGCGCAGCCAGTCGAAATGGATCACGCCGATGGTCACCGCCAATGCCGCGCAGCGCGCGCGCTGGTCCACCGGCACCCGGCTGCAGCGCGCGCGGGCGATCGCCACCGATTTCCATTTCTACGAAATCATGGCCACGCGCGGCTATACCCGAACCATGGTGGACCAGTGCCTGGCCGACGAAGCCCTGGCCGAGCGCATGGCCAAGGCCAGCGATGCCGCCGTCGAAGCGGGGGTCGATCATACCCCCAGCTTTGCGATCAACGGCCAGTTGCTGGTCGGCACCAGCGACTGGAGCCTGCTTCAGCCCCAGATCGCCGCGCGGATGTAGGGTGGCGCGGCGGCTGGCCCTGCTGCTCCTGGCTGCCGGAGCGCTGGCCCTGGCCGGCGCCAGGCCGCCCGTCCGACCCCAGCCCCCAGCGCAGCGCGCGGCCCCCGCCCCGGTGCAATGGGACAAGCGGGTCACCGTCACCCCCGAAGGCAACCACATCCTGGGCAACCCCGATGCCCCGATCCGGCTGGTCGAATATGTCAGCTATTCCTGCCCGCACTGCGGCATCTTCGAAATGCAGGGCGGCGCGGAACTGGTGCGCGATTTCATCCGCCCCGGCACGGCCAGCTTCGAAGTGCGCCCGTTCCTGCGCAACGAGCTGGACAAGGCGGTGTCGCTGCTTGCTACCTGCGGGGCGCCGAAGCGCTTTTTCGAACGCAACGCGGCGCTGCTCGGCCACCAGCACCTGTGGCTACGCAACCCCACCCTGTCCCAGGCCCGGCGCTGGGACGATCCCGATTACCTGACCCGGATGCACGCCATCGCCGATGATCTGGCGCTCTATCAATTCATGGAGCCGCTGGGTCTGACCCCGCGTCAGTTGGACGCCTGCCTGGCGAACGAAGACCTGGCGGAACGCCTCCAGCGCCAGACCGACGAGGCGATGGAACGCCTGGGTGTAACCGGCACGCCCGCGTTCCTGCTCAACGGCGCGCAGACGCCTGAAAACACCTGGCCGGGCCTGCGTCCGCGCTTGCAGGCGCTGCTTGGCAGCTTTACCTGATTCTCTTGTGGAGAAGCCTGTGCGCGGTGCAAAATCGCGCCTTTGACACCCCCCGCCGGTCGGCTAGCCTGCCCGGCTCAATTGACGAGGAATCCTGACGAGATGACCGCCCCCATGTTGCGCCGTTTTGCCTTCGCCGCCGCCCTGGCCCCGCTTGCGCTGGGCCTCGCTGCCTGCAGCAAGAGCGAGGACGGCGGCTCGGCCGCGCTGTCCGGTGCCCCGATTGCCAAGGTCGCCCCGCCCGCCGGCAAGTCCTGGGCCGAAGTCACCGCCGTGACGCCCGAAGGCGGCTACCGCATCGGCAATCCCGACGCCCCGATCAAGGTGCTGGAATTCGGCGCGCTGTCGTGCTCGCACTGCGCGGAATTCTCGGAAACCGCCAGCGCCGAACTGCGCGACAGCTTCGTCAGCACTGGCCGGGTCAGCTATGAACTGCGCCTGGTCATGAACAACGCGCTCGACATTCCCGCCGCGCTGCTCGCCACTTGCGGCGCGCCCGAGGCGGTGGTCCCGCTGGCCGACCAGTTCTGGGCCTGGCAGAAGACCATGTTCGACAATCTGAAGAACGCCGGCGATGCCAAGATGCAATCGCTCAGCGCTCTGCCCGATGCCCAGCGCCCCGCCGCGCTGGCCCAGTTGGCCGGGATGGACCAGTTCTTCGCCGCACGCGGCGTTGCCGCCGACCAGGGCAAGGCCTGCCTGACCAACCAGGCCAAGACCGAAGGCCTCGTCAAGTCGAGCGATGGCTGGCTCAAGACCTATGACGTGCAGGGCACCCCGACCTTCTTCATCAATGGCAAGAAGGCCGATTTCAACACCTGGCAGCCGATGAAGGCCGAGCTCGAACGGCTCGGCGCACGCTGATCCGGGGCTGACGGGGCCAGGCACCCGACCGATGCGCATCAGGCGGCTCAAGCTCAGCGGATTCAAGAGCTTCGTCGAGCCTGCCGAACTGCGCATCGAGCCGGGGCTGACCGGGGTGGTCGGCCCCAACGGCTGCGGCAAGTCCAACCTGCTCGAAGCGATCCGCTGGGTCATGGGCGAAAGCTCGGCCAAGTCGATGCGCGGCGGCGGGATGGAAGACGTGATCTTCGCCGGCACCGCCCAGCGCCCGCCGCGCGATTTCGCCGAAGTGGTGCTGGTGGCCGACACCGCCAGCGCCGAGGAACTGGAAGTCGTCCGCCGGATCGAGCGCGGGGCCGGCAGCGCCTACCGCGTCAACGGCCGCGACGTGCGCGCCAAGGACGTGGCGCTGGTCTTTGCCGATGCGGCCACCGGCGCGCACAGCCCGGCGCTGGTCAGCCAGGGCCGGATCGCGGCGGTGATCGCGGCCAAGCCCGCCGAACGCCGGATGATGCTGGAGGAAGCGGCGGGGATCGCCGGCCTCCACGTGCGGCGCAAGGACGCCGAACAGAAACTGCGCGCGACCGAGGCGAACCTGGCGCGGCTCGAAGACCTGATGGGCCAGCTTGACCAGCAGATCGGCGCGCTGCGGCGGCAGGCGCGGGCGGCGGAACGGTACAAGGCGCTGTCGGACCGGATCCGCGTGGCCGAGGCGCGGCTGGTCTTTGCCCGCTGGCGCGATGCCGCCGCTGCAGCGGAGGCGGCGCGGGCCGAAGCGCAGGCGGCCGAAGCCCGGGTTTCCGCCGCGCAAGGGGAAATGCAGGCCGCTCAGCAGGCCCAGCACGCCGCCGCGCAGGCCCTGGCCGAGGCGCGCGACGAACAGGCCGACCGGCGTGACGATGCCACCGCGCACGGTCACCGCATGGCCCAGCTGACCAGCCAGCTCGAAGCGGCCGAGGAGCGGCTCAAAGACCTTGAGCGGCAGCACAAACGGCTTGAGGAGGACCGAGGTGATGCCGACCGGCTGACCCGCGATGCCGCTGCCGCACTCGGCCGGCTGGAGCGGGAACTGGCCGAAGGCGAAGCCGCCCTGACCGCCGACGAACGCCGCCGCCCGATCCTGGCCGCCGCGCTCGACGATGCCGACCGCAACCTGCGCCAGGCGGAACTGGCCCATGCCAAGGCCACCGCCGACCAGGCCGGGGTCGAGGCCGAGTGGCGCGTCGCCGATGCCGAGCTTGCCGCCGCGCAGCAGCGCCTAGCGCGGCTCGATGCCGACCAGCGCCGCCAGGACGAGCTGCGCGAGAGCCTGGCACGCGAGGGCGATCCCGATGCCGCCCTGGCCCAGGCGGAACAGGCCCGCGCGGCGGCCAGCGCCGCCCTTGCCGATGCTCGCGCCGCGCTGGAAGCCCGGCAGGCCCGCCGCGCCGACTTGCAGACCGCACGCGACGCCGCCGCCTCGGCGCTGGCGGCGGCCCGTGCCGAACTGGCCGGGGTGGAACGCGAACACACCGCCTTGCTGCGCGACCGCGAGGCGCGGGCGAAACAGGCCAATGCCAGGCACGGCCTGCCCGTAGCGCTCGACCGGGTGCGGGCCGCGCCGGGCTATGAACGCGCGCTCGCCGCCGTGCTGGGCCGCGATGCCAAGGCCCCGCTGGGCAAGGCACCGGCGGACGAGGACGGGCGCTTCTGGACGGGCGCCGATGCGCCCGCGCCGGTGCCCGGCAGCCTGGCCGCCCATGTCACCCAGTGCCCGCCCGAATTGGCGGCGCGGCTGGCGCTGGTCCACGTTGCCGAGGCCGACAATGGCCGCGCGCTGGCGCCCGGCGAATGGCTGGTGACCCTGACCGGCCGCATTCGCCGCTGGGACGGGTTCGTTTCGCGCGGGGAAGGCGCGGCGGAAGCGGCCCGGCTTGAGGCGGAAAACCGCTTTGCCGCGCTGGCAGCGGAATTGCCGCCCCTGCGCGAGGCCGCCGCCAAGGCCGAAGCCGCACAGGCCGCCGTCCAGGCCGAACTGGCCGAGGTCCAGACCGGCGCCATTGCCGCCGAGCGCGCGGTCGCCCAGGCTTCCGATGCCGAGCGGCAGGCACTGCGCGCGCTGGACCAGGCCGAAGCGGCCAAGGCCCGGCTGGAAGTGCGCCGCGCCGAACTGGCCGCCGCCGCCAGCGACCTTGCCGAACAGCGCAAGCTGGCCGAGGCCGAGATCGCGGCGGCCGCAACGCGCCGTGCTGCCTTGCCCGACATGGCCGCTGGCCGCGCGCAGCTGGCCGCCGCGCAGGCGCGCCACGATGCCGCCCGCCAGGCCCTGCAATCCGCCACGGCCGGCCTCGCCGCACACGACCAGGCCCTGGCCGTCGCGCGCGAGCGGACCAACAGCCAGCGCGCCGACATCAAATCGTGGCAGGCCCGCGCGGGCGATGCCGCCAACCGGCTGGCGCAGATGACCCGCCGCTTCGAGGAGATCGAGCAGGAACGCGCCGTGGTCGCCGCCAAGCCGCCCAGCCTGATCCGCGAGATCGAGGCGGGCGAGGCCGTGCGCAGCCGCATCGCCGCCGAACTGGCCGCCGCCGAAACCGCGGTGAACACGGCGGCCGAGTGTGCGCGCGCCGCCGACACCCGCTTTGCCCAGGCCAACGAGGCGCTGGCCAGCGCCCGCGAGCTGCGCGCCGGGGCCGTCGCCCGCGCCGAGAACGAGGAAGCGCGCCGCGCCGAAATGGCCGGCATTTCTGGCGAACGCTTCCAGTGCCCGCCGCCGCTGCTGCCCGAACGCTTCGCCTTCGCCTCGGCCGAGGTGGGCCCTGCCCCGCAGGAAAGCGCCGAGCATGACAAGCTGGTGGCCGACCGCGAACGGATCGGCCCGGTCAACCTGGTCGCCGCCGATGAACTGGTCGAGGCCGAGCAACGCCACGGCGCAAGCCTGGCCGAACAGGCCGAGCTGGCCGAGGCGGTCCACCGCCTGCGCGGCTCGATCGGCAATCTCAACCGCGAAGGGCGCGAACGGCTGCGCGCCGCCTTCGAAGCGGTCGACCAGCATTTCCGCCGCCTGTTCACGCGCCTGTTCGAAGGCGGGCAGGCGCACCTGGCGCTGGTTGACAGCGACGATCCGCTGGAAGCCGGGCTGGAAATCTATGCCCAGCCGCCGGGCAAACGGCTGCAATCGCTGACCCTGCTATCCGGCGGGGAACAGGCACTGACCGCGGTAGCGCTGATCTTTGCGCTGTTCCTGACCAACCCGGCGCCGATCTGCGTGCTGGACGAAGTCGACGCGCCATTGGACGATGCCAACATCGAACGCTTCTGCGACCTGCTGGAAGCCATGACCAGGGAAACCGACACCCGCTACCTGATCGTCACCCACAACGCGGTGACGATGAGCCGGATGCACCGCCTGTTCGGCGTGACCATGGTCGAACGCGGGGTGTCACGGCTGGTCAGCGTCGATCTGGAAGCAGCGGAGCAATTGCTGGCGGCGGAATAGCCCGCCCTACTTCCCGCCCAGCAGCGCCGCGATATCGGCGGTAACGGCGGCCATCGTTTCCACCGGTAGCGGCCCACCAGGCCTTGGTTGCTCGCTCGCATCGGTGGCCAACACATAACCCAGCGGAAAGGCGCCATCGCGCAGGGCAATCGGGGTTACCACGCCCTTGACGATCCGCACCGCACGGTCGATCCGGCCATCCCTGTCGCTGTCTTCCAGCCAGACGGTTGCGCCCTCGTCGGCCGATCCATCACCATCGGCATCGACGGCGGTATAGACGCGGATATCGAACCGGCCATCGCCATCGGTATCGATCGCATGGTGGTGCCAGAAATAGAAATTGCCGGCCCCCGACAGCATCATCCCGCCGTAATAGACCAGCCAGTCGATCCGGCCATCGCCATTGCGATCAAGGAACGCGCCGAATTCCTGGCTGCGCGCCTTTCCGTCGGACGAGCCATAGGCAAAGAAATCGGCCTGCCCATCGCCGCTGCGATCCTCGAGCGTCAGAGCCGGCAAGGGCGCGATCGCCTGTCCCGTGCCCCGCCTGATCACCTTGTGCCCCGCAGGCTTGCGCCACAGCCGGTCCACCGCCTGGAAGGTGCTCCAGCGCTGCGCATCGGGCAGACCGAGGTCGCTTGCCCGGACCGCCGCCATATCCCGATCCAGCTTGCGGGCTTCGACCGGATCGGCCTGGCCAAGCGCCAAACCGCACAGCAGCAGGGCAAGTATCAGGCGGGGTGCGGAAGGCCTGTCATGGTGCATGGCTGCCATGTTGCTCCGTAGCGGTTCGGGATCATTGATTGCCGTCAAGCGGTCGATTCGGATCAGGCCAGCACCAGGCGCGGGCCGGTGGCGTTGCCGGCGCCCAGCCGGTCACCCTTGTTGTGCAGGCGGCAGCGATCGAGGCTGAGGCAGCCGCAGCCGATGCATTCGTCCAGCTTGACCCGCGCCACAGTGAGCAGGCGGATCTTTTCGTCGATTGCGCCGCGCATCGAGCGGCTGAGCTTCTGCCAGTCCGACAGGGTGGGGGCGCGGCCCTGCGGCAGCCTGGCCAGTTCCGCTTCGATCTCGGCCAGGCCCAGCCCCAGCTTCTGCGCGATCAGGATGAAGCTGAGCCGGCGGATGTCCGCACGCCGGAACCGGCGCTGGTTGCCGCTGGTTCGCGT